>CAZYOZ010000011.1:0-36291 GCA_964649235.1 uncultured Candidatus Bathyarchaeia archaeon | reverse complement strand
GCGCGCGGAGCGATGACGAGAACATCGTCCAAACCCAAGAAGCGAACAATCGGAAGCAGGTCGCGCGCGTCGGCTCCGCGTCCATGGAGCGCGACAATGGTGGCATAGGAGGGCTTCGCCCTTTCCGGATAGAGAATGCCATGCTCCAGAGATGCTACTGCAGTCCTGCGTCCCCACACAGTGCTAAGCCTTCCACATTGCTTAGCGATGTAAGCAAGCCTATTTCACTTTGGCAGATAGCTAGCTGCGAGCCAACCGAAAGGTTTCAATTAAGGCCACCCCCTCTTCCGTTCCAGATTGTGAAGTATTGGTAATGAGTCAGAAAACCGCCCATGTGAAACTCAGGTGTATGGAGTGTAAGGCAAAATTCGACAGCAAATATGATGCCTTCGACACATCAGTAATCACCAACGTAGGCCAAGTCCTTCAAAACTTCATCTTCTGCCCGAGATGTGGAAAGCGGGTCTCTGTCGTGGTCTTTGATATTAGGTAGGCATGGCTAATTCGGCCTGCCCAGCATTTCGCAAGCTTTCTAAGTAATCTTCACGTATTTCCTAAGCTGTTGATTGAATGTGGGAAAGCACATACTGATCCTAGGGGGAGGGTTTGGCGGTCTAGCTGCGGCCGATAGCCTTCGCAGGGCTCTGGCTTCAGAGCACAAGATTACCCTAGTAGATAGGCAGCCGATCTTCATGATGGGCCTGACAAAACTCTGGCTCTTGAATGGTACGAGACGGACCGGCGAAAACGCCGGTGACAGAACACAGCTCCCGAAAAGGGGAATAGACTTTCTCGAGGGCGAAGTGTTCGCGATTGACCCGAGGAATCGCGAAGTCCGTGTGGGAAAGCAAAAGCTTGGGTACGACTATCTGGTAGTTGCACTGGGGGCTGAATACTCTCCCACGTCGACACCTGGCTTCACCAAGTACGCGAAGAATCTGTACACGGAGAGCGGCTGTGCCGAAATCCGAGACGAACTACAATCGTTCAATGCGGGTACGCTAAGCGTTCTGGTGTGCGGACTGCCCTTCAAATGCCCTCCCGCTCCCTATGAGGCCAGTATGATAATTGACGATGTTCTGCGCACCAGAGGCGTTAGGGATCGGGTGAAGCTCCAAATCGTAACGCCCGAGCCGCACCCTCTAACCATACTGGGGCCGGACGCTGGCGGAATCGTCACTCGGCTGCTTCGTGAGCACGGCATCGAATATTTCCCTAACAGCAAAGTCAGGGAAATCCGCAGCAAAGAGGCAGTGACCGAAGATGGCCGGGAAATCAGTCACGATATGGTTCTCGCAGTTCCAGTTCATGTTGCCCCCGACGTCCTCAAACAGGCGGGACTGGTTGATCCGCTGGGTTGGGTTCCGGTGAACCCAGCAACATTGGCCACAAGCTTCGATGATGTCTATGCAGTAGGCGACTGCGCGGGCGTGAAGATTCCCAAGGGCGCCCTGCTGCCGCGGGCGGGAATTCTGGCCGAGGAAGAGGGCAAGGTCGTCGCCACGAATATAATTCGAGACATTCGAGGCAACGGTGAACTTGCAACCTTCAAAGGGGAAGGAGTATGCTTCATGGAGGTTGGAAAGGGGCAAGCGGCCCCTCTGAGGTCAAACTTCTTCGCCCAACCAAGCCCGCAATGGGAGTTCACGCCTCCTTCCTCGGATGGCTTTCAGGAGAAACGCCTCTTCTTGGAAGAGAGAATGAAGGCGTGGTTTCCGTAGCTTGATCAGATACCTGGTCGAGAAGAAACCGTAGGACGAGAGTTCAAAACCTAAGATGCTTTCCCTGGCTCATGCGCCGCATGTAATCAATTCTCTCACATAGACATTGGAATTCCGTGGCCTTTCGATTTGCGTTCGAGACTTCTAGCTTTGACATTTGCGGCCTTATGTTTCATTTGGGGTTCGACTTGGCTTGGGATCAAGGTCGGTCTGGATTTTCTGCCGCCTTTCACTTTCGCGGGATTTCGTTTCGCTATAGCTAGTATGGCGCTTCTGTTCCTGCTCAGGTTCCTTCATGCCAAGATGCCGAGGGACAGTTCATCCTGGGCTATCATGTTGTTCCTGGGTGTCTTTCAGATCAGCTTGCCCTACGGCTTGGTCTTCTGGGGCGAGCAGTATATTTCGTCTGGCCTTTCTGCCGTGCTGTTTGCCACCTTGACCTTCTTCGTCGTCATCTTCTCGCATTTCATCCTGAACGAGAGGCTGACCAAGTTGAAGGCTGCAGGCGTCATCGCATCTTTTGTGGGATTGCTTTCCATTTTCTGGCGGGAGATACCGGCCTCGCAAGAGTTTGCTGTTCAGAGTTCATTTCTTGGTAGCCTTGCGCTCGTTGGAAGCGCTGCATCGGGTGGGCTGGCCAACGTGGTCGCAAAGAGATATGGGAACCGGATACATCCGGTGAACAATGTTTTCGTTCAGCATGTTATTGGCACATTGATTCTGGTGTCAGTCGGACTTGTAACTGAAGCGCGTTCCTCTCTGAGCTTCACGCCTGTTGCGATTGCTGCTGTGTTCTATCTGGGGGTCGTTGGGTCGGCGTTGGCTTTTGTTGGCCTCTACTGGCTTCTCACCGAGACCACCGCCACAAACGCATCGCTTCTAGGTTTCGTTACACCTATCGTCGCCTTGTTCTTGGGATGGGCTGTCTTGGGTGAGGTTCCTGATCCGAATATGGGGATGGGGGCCGCACTGATCCTAGCCAGCGTCTATTTGACCGTGAAGCCTCAGGGTAGGATGCTGTGACGACGTTAGATTCCCTTCAGGTTTCTTAGAAGGGCAGAAACTCGGGTTCGAACTCGAACGATGTACCCAGAGTGACTGCGTGAGCTAATACAAAACCCGCATTGACTTCAAGCACGTACATGGCCATATGTGATGGTGTGGATATGGGACAGTTTTGGGGGGTGCAT
Source organism: uncultured Candidatus Bathyarchaeia archaeon (assembly GCA_964649235.1). GTDB lineage: Archaea > Thermoproteota > Bathyarchaeia > 40CM-2-53-6 > 40CM-2-53-6 > FEN-987. The sequence goes on along the minus strand of CAZYOZ010000011.1, from coordinate 33,380 downwards.
GGTTGAAGGTTTTCTACTATGAATACGGCCCGCCTACTCGCGTCGAACCAGATTATGTCCAATGGAAACATCATGTCCCGCATCCAGAATGAATAGTAGCCTTCTCGACTGAAGACAAACAGCATTCCCTGATCTGGTGATAGGAACGAACGGCCTGACAGCCCCCTGTCGCGCTCCGCTGGCGTGCTCGCAAGCTCAACAGTCAGCGTGGTCCCAGCGATCCGAATGCGCGGAGAGGCCGGACGAACCGTCAAAAGAGCCAAGGAGCCTATAGCAATCAGGATCACGGTCACTAAGATGATCGCCAACCGTTTCATTACCATCGCCTCCATCTTGACCTAGGTTGGCCGCTTCATGCATGCGAACCGCAGCGCCTGAATTCTACACATTCCGCTGTAGAACTTCAGCCCTTCTTTGCTCCCAGATAGAAACCTAACCCGAAGCTTCCGCCCATCGGAAGCACCTGCACGAGAAACGTAAGGAAGCTGACTAGGCCGACAACGGAGCCCGCGAGCGTGTTGTCCGCTGTGGCAGTAAAGGCATTGATGTCAAAAGTGATGATGCCCACGGATGACAGCCAGACCATTACTAGCAAGAAGAGAGCAGAGACAAGCGCAACTGCTTTGAGAAGAATAGCAGCGACTTTCTTGAGGCCATATCCTAGCAGAAAACCAAGCGTACCGCCGAAACCAATCTGCGAAACAATCAGAGTGGCCAGCCCACCAGTGTCCAAGTGCAACACGTGCAAGGCAAGGCGTTCCGGGTTGAGGCATTAAGTGTTCGACACGGTTGCCAGCATAAAATCGATGTCCGACCCAGCGAATTGAACACGGCTGGCGAAAAATTGGAACTCGACCGGCGAGGCTTATGTGTACGTACCGAGACTACAATACGGCATGAGCAAGGTCCAGTACGCGAACTGTCCTCAATGCAATAGGGAAGCCCATTTTCTATGCAGCTATTGCGGTTTCTGTCCGAACTGTTGCAGATGTAGTGAAGACACCGAACCCGAGTATACGTTGCCCGGCTGACTGACGGACCGGTTTCATTCGTACAATTCGCGATTCCAGAAGCGCTTCGCGTGACAAGCATGCTCTTTGAAACCGGAACCCTAGCGGTTTTTCGGCAATGGGCCACCACAAATTACTGAACCCAAAAGTCGAGCTTGTAGCATGATAAGCTAGCACCTCGATCGGCCCACAAGGATTTGGCATAGCTTTACAGCCACATACCTTGCTACATCACCCATGCTTCCTACCGCGCTGGAAAGATCGAAACAGGCAAAGGTCCTCCCAGACGACTTGACTAGCGGCTTCAAACGGCTTGGGCTTCGCGACGGTCACTCAATCGAAATGCACGCCTCCCTCGAAGCTCTCGGTGTTGTGGAGGGAGGCGCCGCGATGGTCCTCCACCGCCTCTTGGGCGTGATAGGTAAAAGCGGAACTCTCCTGATGCCCGCATTCACTTCGATTACTAGACATGGTACAACTCACAACAACTTCACGAGACCCGGATGCTGGTGTGAAGGGAAGGAGGACAGGCACCTACCGTTTATTCCAGAACTGCAACCAGACAAGAACATAGGGGCAATTGCTCATAGGTTGTGCAGTTGGCCCGGTTCCAGGCGCAGCAAACATCCCGCATATTCTTTCGTAGCTGTTGGAAGACACAGCGATGAACTCGTGAGTGGATACGAAACGGCTGATCCGCTATTACCTATCAAGAAACTGATGAAGTATAATCCGTTAGTTTTGACGATCGGTGTAGGTTTTGAGATGGTGAGCGCGATCCACTTGGCAGAAGAGAAGAAACTTCGATCGAAGTTCGTCAAGGAGCGGGCGCTGGTTGTGACGTCCAAGGGTATGAGTTGGGTGGACATCGTAGCTCTTGGATGCAGCGGTGGCTTTCACAAGATGAAGGAGCATCTTGACGGCATAGAAATCAAAGAATCCGAAATTGGTTTGGCGCCTGTCAGGCTTCATCCCATGAAGAAACTAGTGGAGAGGGCGCGGTCTCTCATTGAGCATGACGAGAAAGCTCTGGCGTGCAATAATCTTGCTTGTCTAAGCTGTGGGTTGATCCGAGGCAGGCCAACAGGCATCTGACAAAATTCAGCGCCACCAGCCGAATTCTTTGGGGAGTCTTCTAGTCAGCACCCGGGCTCCATGTTCTGCAGCCGCAATGTTGTCCTCGATTCGTATTCCCAGTTTGCCCGGGAGATATACGCCAGGTTCGATCGTGAAGACCATCGAGGGCTGAAGTACTTCGCTTCCCGCAGGGATGATGTAGGGGGCCTCGTGGACTTCGAGCCCCAAGCCGTGGCCTGTCCTATGGATGAAAAACTCGTCGAGGCCATGGTTCCTGAGGTGGCTTCTCGCGGCTTCATCCACTGAACCAACAGTTGCGCCTGCTCGGGATTGAGCGATCGCATTCTCCTGCGCTTCCAACAGTTTCTGGTAATAGCCCTCGAACTTTCTGTCGTGTCCTATCATGAAGGTGCGAGTGATGTCGGCGTAGTAGCCCGAATAGGTGCAGGCAGCATCTATGACGATGCTCTCCCTTCTCTTCAGTTTCCTTCGCGAGGCAAGATGATGTGGGTCCGCCGCCAACGCGCCCGATTGAACAAGCATATCACCGACCAATTCAGCACCGTTCGAGTAGATCACTTCTGACAGCTTTCTTGCAAGTTCCAGCTCGGTCATTCCAGCCTTCATTATGTCGGGAAACCGTTGGAAAGACCTACTGAGAATCGTGGCGGCCTTCTGTAGAAGGCCGATTTCCTTAGCTTCTTTTTTCTCCCTTATTCCTTGGAGAATCGGCTCGGCATCCTCAAGTTCTGGCCTTGCATGATTCAGTAGCAGGTGGATGAAGCGGTAGGGAACTCCACCTTCCACACCCCATTTTCCCTTTAGGTCGAGTCCGTTCACGAGCTTATGAAGTGCAGGGGAGGGGCCTACACCATCATCCCATTGATGGACCACGATATTGAAGGGCAGCCGCTGGTAGGGGCCAGCCTCGAATGTTGGCGCAACAAGGTGAGGATCACCGTCGCGAGGAACAAAGAAGAGGAACAGCCTCTCCAACAGTAAGGATTTGACGCCTGTATAGTAACAAAGGTTGGGGCCAGGAACGAGAATGACCCCCTCGAGCGCGTTCTCCGAGATGTGTTTCCCCAATTTTCTTAGGCGTAAGGCTGATCCGCTGACATCTGACCTTTGGCTCCCCATATGGTAGCTCCTAACGATACAAAATGCCGGTGAGCGTTATTGTTTCTTACTATCGATGATGGTTAGTCCTTCCTCGAGGATCCTGCAGCCGATCATGAGTGCCTGACGATATACCAAGTGGTCATATATGATGTCATGCGAGCGCGTGTGAAGGCCTAATTTTGGAGAGCCGCCATCAGAAGAAGAGATGGGTCCGACGCTGGCAATGTTAGACGGCCGTTAGGCCATTTTAGAAGACTGTGCCGCCTTAAGCTTCTCCGCGTATGCGTCTGCGAGTTTTGCAGCCTTCCACAAGAAGAAGACGAGCGCCACTACCACCACCGCGCCCAAAATCGTGCGAATTATCAGACCAGTCAACAACAATCCCACTGGAACTGGCAATCAACTCACCTCAAGTACGCGCGAAATTGAAGGCCAATTAAAGGCGTTGTGGACGAATCGTACATCTACATCTAGGAGAAAGCAACGATCAGTACTCTGATAACCTGCGTTCCACTGATGCAACATAGCTTTGTGGCGTGATTTTTCAGGCTTTCTTTCGCCGCGTCATACCTTTCTTAGCACGTGGAATTATTGCAGACCCGGCGACATGAACTCTGCGCGTGCGAGAAGTGGCCTAAGTAGCGAGGCTCCCCCTTCGAGTGAGGCATCTCCGGTCATTATTCTCAGGAAAGCATCTGGCGTGGGAGAAGCTTCGTACCTCGATTGCACCGAGTTTCTTTGTATTAATGGGTCATTGTAGACCATCAGCGTCAGGGATGTAGTTTCAGCATTCGCGCTTCCAATGGGATGACCGTGACCGTCTGAGAGGGACGCAATTCCTCCGTTGTCTATTTGCTGCCTCCAGAGTAATGCCTCCATCAAGAAGGCATCGGGGAGCTCTACACCCACAACCTTAGCGCCGAAGAGCAGTAGGGCAATCTTGTAGTTGGTGCACTTGCCATGATCAGTTGGGGGGTCACCGATTGGGTTTGCTGGGCTGGTTACCGCGTCATCAACTATGCATGTACCGTTCCACATGCCATAGGCTTGCAGAATCATGTTTCGAGCAGTAGTTCTGTTGCCAACGTAAAATTGGGTCAGAGCCCCATAGACAAGATTGTCCGCATATCTCCACTCAGAATCGATCACACTGCCGTTGTGCACTTCGGCCATTATTACGTAGTTCCAGCGCCTCTCAATCACTAGATTGTTTCTTACCCTGTCTGGCCCAGCAGGGATACCGGCCACTGCCTCAAACTTATCATGGGATGGCAGAATGCCAAGCGTTCTGTAGGCTTCTATTGTCACGTTGATTGCCTGAGAATAATCCCTGTCCAGCGGCTGGAGCGCCAGTGAAGCAAAAAGATTGTCTGAGGTCAACCAGTATGTCTGTGAGTATTTGTAGGAGAACTCGGGTATCTCGCGCCCAAGCCAATGTGCGCCCCTATCCTCACTCTCGTACACTAGGCCCACGTACGGATTGTAGTGAGCAATCAGGTACTGTTTTGCGTTCCGAATTCCATCATTGATTGTAAGAAACTGAGTGGGGTGCGCACTCCAAGCGCTGAGCAATAGAAGCAACAGGAGAGGTAACTCTGCCTCAGCCCACAATTTCACCTTTGGGCTCACCACCTCACACATTTGGCAGAATCAGCATGGAGATCCGCGAACTTGCTTCGCCAAGCGCACCGGGCATTTTTCGCTCTCGCTGTCAGGGAAGACCTCCCAGCCTGCTTGGTTTGTGATGGCAAATGTGAGTCGCCAAAGAACCCTGAAAATGAAGCGTTTCGAGTATTCATAACGATAATTGCCACGCAGGTTTTCACCGGACATGTATCCGATCCGGCGAGAAACCGCTTTCGTGTGGGTATAGCTGATGTTGTGAGAGGCAAATGCTGGAACGTCAATTTACCGGTAGAGGTGCAGTTTTGAGTTTCTTATCCTAACCGGAGACGTGGCTAGGAGGAAGATGGAACAGAAGCGTTCTTCGTTACTGCCTGGATTAGTCTAACGATCCTAGGACCAGCCGTTGTCATAAGGATCAGGTTGTTGATCAGCGCTGTTACCAGAGCTGGAAGCCCACTGATCATCGTTACCAAGACTGGGAAGTTATAGAACAGACTGACCCATGAGTTCTGCAGAAATTCACTCAAAACCGTGAGCGGTACAGCCAGGGCTGCAAGGTTCAACGCCTTCGGATTCTTGACCCAACCGCGAGCCATTCCGGCCAAGAAACCCAGCAGGCCTATGATGGCCGCTATGAAAGGCGTCCAAGGCCCGGGAATCATGAACAAGTCTGAAACGACTATGATGAGGCTCCCCGTGAGAAAGCCCGCCAACGGTCCGCAAGCAATACCGTTTGTGATCGTCAGGGTCTCTGTCAACCCAGTTTTGATAATAACCCCATAGAGTGGAACGGGTGATTCGAGAGCGATATTCCCAAGGACCACCCTAGTCACTGCGCCAACCGCGACAAATGTGGAAGCCAAAGCTAACGTTCGTGAATTGAGCGGCAAGGGATTATATCGGCGTGGCTGGATTATCCAGCCAGGATACTTAACGGTGCTGGTGAACGATGCCCCGTCCGAAAACCAACCCGCTTGAACCAAAACCGCCGCTGTTGCAATACCTTGAGCAAAAGGGCGTTACGCTAAATGACATGGTTCAGGCAGTGCTCAAGATGTTCATCGCTCACCCGGGTGTGCCGAATAAGCAGAGAGCGACAGAAATCCTTGTTGATGAACTGAACGATGCATTATCCGATGTCAACGTTTCAACCTTGGTTATTGCCTGCTACCGCGCGGAGGAGGACGCCAAACGAGGCAGAGTTCCTGGGTTGACTCGTGAAAGGTTCAGAGGCCGACCGGGGTTAGTCGCGGATGAACTTCTAGGAATGACTTTGGCAACATACATTGCTGGGGCAAGAGGGGTCTTCGAGTTCATTAGATTCGACCAAAAGAAGCCAGGTATCCTGAGGAGATTAGGTCCAATAACGAATGATGCTATCGGGGGTTTGGTAGCGGGCTGTTCATCAAACATGTACACTCGCGCCTTGAGACATAGCATGGACTGATTCCGATTGGGCGTACTAAGCGGAATCAAGAACGCTGTCGCATTCCTCACAATTCTTAATGTCGGGATGGACAAGGACGGGCTTGTCCAAGCTGCGAAGTATATGCCCGTCTTTCCGGTAATTGGAGCTATTATCGGCTTCATTGCCGGTGTCTCAGTCTGGATGCTCGAAGTCATCCTTCCGCGCTTGATAGCTGGCATGCTTGGGTTGGGAGTCCTTCTCCTCGTCACCGGAGCACAGCACACTGACGGACTGTTAGACTTCGGTGACGCTATCATGTTCCATGGATCGCGTGAAGACAAGATCAGAATCATGCACGACCCGCAAACCGGGGCTGGCGGGCTCAGCCTCGGTCTAGTTGTCCTTACGACAACAGCCATTGCGATATCAGAAGTGCATAGGGGTATCGCAATCCAGACTCTAGTTGCATCTGAGGCAGCAGCAAAGTTCGCGCTGCTGCTTCAGGCCGCTGTAGGAAGGTCCGCTTTTACAGGAATTAACACAGTCTTCGTTAACTCTATGCATGGCAGGCTGAGGTGGGTGCGCGTTGCATCCGCGTTCGGAGTGCTGGCGTTGTTGAGCGTGCCCACGCTACAGGTCGCAGGGGTTGCATCAGTAATTATTTCAGTTCTAACAGCCAGCGCGATGCTCGCAATCTCAAACAGCCAGTTCGGTGGAGTAACCGGCGACGTATTGGGAGCAACAAACGATGTAACACGTTTGATTTCGCTCATCGGAATCCTGGTGTTTTCGAAGTGGTTGTAAGCGCACTCGTGATGGCAGGCGGAAGGGCCACGAGGATGAACTCAACGTCGGAGAAAGCCCTCCTAGAGGTGGGTGGCAAACCAATGCTTGAACGTGTCATCGACGCCCTGAGGGCGTCAAACATCGTACATCGAATTGTCGTCGCGGTGACAGCCGGAACGCCCCTCACAGCCGGCAAGGCAAGGAAGATGAACGTTGAGGTCATTGAGACTCCGGGTCAGGGCTACCAAGCCGACATGAGATACGCAATAAAGAACCTCGGCCTTTCTGATGTATTGGTTGTCTCGGCAGACATCCCATTTATCACATCTGGGATCATCAAGCGCGTTGTCCAGCGGTTCAGATCGTGCGGTAAGCCTGCACTGGCAGTAATGGCTCCGGCGTCTCTCTATGACAGACTTGGGATCAGTCCCGCATACGTTTTCGAAACTGGTGAAAGAGGCTTGGTGCCTGTTGGAATAAACCTCATCGATGGCACGAAAGTGGACATGGGCGAACTTGACGAGGAGATACTTGTCACGGGTTCCGAATTGCTCATTCTTAATGTGAACAGCATCCAGGAACTGAAGCTCGCGAGAGAGCGTTGCGAGAGACCGCATTGACTGCCAGACCAAGAGTGCCAATGACGTATCGAGTCGCGCGGATATCCGTATTCTCAGCTTTTTCTGTCATAGGATCCTTCTTACATTTGCCGAGTCCAATTCAAACGGTGGCCTTGGATTCTGCCCCTGGCTTCTTCGCAGCCCTCTTCTACGGTGCCTTCGACGGAGCGCTCGTCAGTGGCATTGGGCATCTCGCGACCGCAAGCATCAACGGGTTCCCGCTTGGGATCCTGCATTTCCCAATCGCATTCGGGTTAGCAGGTGCCGGTGGCGTAATTGGCCTAGTCAGCAGGATGAGGTTCACGGGCAGCTTCGGGCTAGGACTGATTCTAGGGATCGCAATCAATGTTGGTCTAGTTGTGTTGGTTGTGCCTGTCTTGGGATGGGATTGGGCGATAGCCTTCACACCCTTCCTCATTATCGCAGCAACTATCAATGCTGCTATCGCGGCACTCGCGTATGGAAGCGTGAAGGGAAGACTCAGGATTTGAGACAAGCCTTTGCAATGCGCAGGATAAGTACGCGGAGAGACATCCTAGTCTTCAAGCTGGATCATAGGCGGGCACTTGTCGTAGCATGCGACTCAGCAGGGGGAATTGGGCCCAAATCTCTGGACAGTCTCTGCGTGACCGGTCGAGTTGTCGGAAAATTCACTGCAAGAGTTGCATTAATGGAGGCGCTGTCTGTGGGAGCAACACCATTCTGCGTTGCGAACACTCTCTCCGTGGAGCCCATCCCCACCGGTAACGAAATTATCGAAGGCGTTCGCAGAGAGCTGAAGGCCGCAGGACTGAGTGTCCCGATGGTTTACAGCACGGAGAAGAACTTTCACGTCAAGCAGACCGGTGTTGGAGTCACGGTCTTAGCATCAGCTTGGCTCTCAACTTTGAAGATGGGCCGATGTAAGTTGGGAGATGCTGTGCTGGCTGTGGGAATGCCGCTGGTGGGAAGAGAGGTTCTCCTTGGCGAGAAGAAGGGGAAGATAGCAGACACAAGAGACATCAAGACTCTCCAGACACTTCCTTCAGTTCATGAAATTCTTCCAGTCGGTTCTCGGGGAATCTCGGCCGAGGCTCACAATTTGGCACGGGATTCGCACTTGAATTTCAAGCTACTGCGGCGCGTGAGCGTTGATGTGAAGAAGTCCGCTGGGCCCTCTACAGTTGTTCTCTGTGCTGTTCCGGCTTCCATTTTGGAGGACGTGCGTTCTCTGGTCAGTAAACCTTCCGCTTTGATCGGCACCTTAGCGGAATGAAAAGTGGAAAACCTTCTTCTTTTCCAAGCAATGCATACGCCGAGCCGGACAGCCAAGCACTATAGCTTCGGACAGAAGGTTACTGTTTGAGTTTTTTCTCTAATTGGTTCAGGTCTTTGTGGGCGAAGCTTCCGTCTCTGAGAACTTGCTCGCCGTCGAACCATACTGAAGCGTTGAGGCAGATGCCATCGGTGTGTGATTTCGCTGGACCAGCTTTTCCTTTGAAGGAATAGCCTTGATGTCCGAGGCCCCATTGGACACAGCCCCATATCCGCTCGTCCTCCAAGATTTGCCCGGTCAGCTTTGCCCCCGGATTGCAGCCGAACGAGATGTGCGCGATGTTGAACATGTTTGCGTCGTTAAGTGATTCAAGCCATTTCCTGTAAGTAACGGCTTCCGGGCCACCCTCGATGTCCTCGGCAACTCCGGTGGTCACTTTCAAGGAGACAGGTGTCCTTAGAAGCCCAATTTCTTCGGGAGGCCAGATTGATCCATCAAAGACTATTCGTCCATTCATGGTCTCCTCGACGGGTGCCCAGTCAACTTGGCCGATGAGCATGTAGTCACCAGGCTTGTCCCTGACCACTCCCTCGGAGAAATACGGGCGGTTTTCGTCGTTATCGAAAACTATGTCAGTGCCAGAAGGGTTTGTGACTCTTACTTTCTTTGCTCTGTGTGCCTTCTCAACCAGTCTTTCTTGAAACTCAATCAGGGTCTGGACATCAATGTCTCCTATGCACCGTATCATCATCTCGCGCGTTAACCCTGTTAGGCAGAGATACTTGATGCGGTTGGTCTTCATTGCTTCTTCCCACGGCTTTGAGTATAGCAAGTAGTTTCGCGAAAACTCGATTAGCACGTCGGATTTGAGCATCGCAGCTCCTAGAGTTGCTGGAAGGTCCTTCGTTGCCTCTTCACCTACACCGCGCGGTGTGGGGTATCTTATCACAGCAACTTTCGCGCCTCGGTTGTGAGCCGCCTTAGCCGTCTCGTTCACGACTGTCGAGTCGGCATCCGAGTCAGCATAGATGAGAACTTCTTGACCTTCCGCTATCCTTGCCATGTCGCGAGTGAGTTTCAGAGCAGCGGACGAGACTCGAAAGTCTAAGTTGATCTCAGCCACTTTCCTTACCTCAAACTCTGTCTTAGAATCGCAGTTGCTCCGAGGCATACCGGGAGGGCGTATAAAGTGCTATCGAGTTACAGAGCAGATTTTGGCGCAGCAAAATGCCTGATGCCATTGATGCTCAGAAGCAGTAAAGGGATTTAACGGCTAACGATCTTCAAGAACTAACTGTTGACTGCCTTGCGCATCAAGGTTGTTGTGCCGGTTACCACAAGTATGTGGAATGAAATGATTTCGGATGCCTACGAAGCCATCAAGGATCCCGGAACAGAGATTACAGTCGCGAACTTGGAGAAAGGACCAGAATCGATCGAGCAACATTATGATGTCGCTTGGGCGGAGCTTTTCACCCTACGTGAGCTAGAGAGGGCGGAGGAAGAACGGTACGATGCCGTCATATCATATTGCTTTGATGACCCAGCGCTGCTAGCGGCGAAAGAGAAGCTTAGGATTCCGGTGGTCGGCATTCAGGAACCCAGTATTCACCTGGCCTCAATGTTAGGTAGACGATTTTCGATCGTAAGCGTGGGAGGAGAACCCGGAATCGGATGTGCACGGGATGAGGTTGGACGGTACGGGCTAGAAGGCCGTTTGGCTTCTGTCAGGGTCGTCAACATTCCTGTACTCGACATAAGGAAAGACCGCGAGAAATTACAGAGTACTATGCTAGCTGAGGCAAGGCAAGCGGTTGACCATGATGGTGCCGATGTGATAGTCCTTGGCTGCGGAGGTTTGCTCGGACTGGCGGCTGAGCTACAGACGGAGCTTAATGTTCCTGTCATCGACCCGGGCGAAGTCGCGCTTAAGATAGCTGAAGATCTGGTCAGACTAGGCCTAGCTCAGAGCAAGAAGGCCTTCCCGTTCCCCAGTCCGAAGATGAGACGTTACTAGTCTTACTTACCCCAACCCCCTCCTGACGGGGGCCTTCGTCTCTCCGGTCAACTGAATAAGTGACAAGCCACATAGTGTCCCCCGTCAACTGCGAGCAGCTCCGGTTCCCGCGATTTGCAGATCTCACCAATGTAAGCGGGACATCGTGTATGGAACCGACATCCGCTCGGAGGACTTGCAGGATTCGGAGGTGTTCCGGGGAGTATGATTCGCTTCCTGCCTCTGCGTTCGGGATCAGGAATAGGTATTGCGGACAGAAGGGCTTGAGTGTACGGATGACGAGGCGATGTGAAGATCGCTTCTTTGGGTGCGTACTCGACGACCTTTCCGAGATACATGACTGCGACATCATTCGACATGAACCTTATGACGCTCAGGTCGTGCGAGATGAAGAGGTAGGTTAAGTCGAACTCGCTCTGCAGTTTCTTCAAGAGATTCAGTATCTGTGCCTGAACTGAAACGTCAAGCGCCGATGCTGGCTCGTCGAGGACGAGAAACCACGGCTTCAGTATCAACGCTCTGGCTATGGCGATCCTCTGCCTTTGCCCGCCGCTGAACTCGTGCGGATAACGGTTGATGAAGTCCGGGGAAAGGCCCACGACATTCAAGACCTCGGCAATTCTCTCTGTCACCTCTTCGCCATGGGCGATACCGTGCAGACTGAGCGGTTCGCCGACGATGTTTCGTATTGTCCATCGAGGGTTCAATGATGAGTATGGATCCTGAAATACTATCTGCATCTTAGAGCGGAAGAGTCTCAGCTCCTTCTCGGGGATCGTCGTGATGTCTTGGCCGTCGAACTCTATTGTTCCAGATGTCGGTTCAATGAGTCTGAGAACGGTTCTACCAGTAGTTGTCTTCCCACAACCAGACTCCCCCACAAGTCCCAGGGTCTTACCTTTGCCGATCGAGAAGCTGACACCATCAACAGCCCTAACTACACCGGCCTTTCGAGCGAAGAACATGCTCGAAACTGGGAAATGCTTCTTCAGGTCACTGACATTGATCAACTTCTCCAATTGCATTACCGACTGTATAGAAAACATGAGACCTCATGCTTTGGCCCGACATTGAAGAAAGGAGGGTCAATTCTCTTACACTCCTCCATCACATGCGGGCACCTGGGATGAAACCTGCAGCCGGCAGGCGGATTGATCAGGTCCGGGACTTCGCCTCGTATCGCGTAGAGCTGTTCTGTTTCCTCGGTGGCCTTCGGTACTGCCTTCAGGAGACCGCGTGTATAAGGATGCATAGCCGTCCCGAAGAACCTCTCAACAGGGCCGACTTCCGCGAGCCTGCCCGCATACATAACTCCTAGTCTATCGCATATCTCGGCAACAATGCCGAGATTGTGAGTTATCAGTAGGACTGCCATGTCCATCTCTCTGCATAGATTCTTCAAGAGTTCCAGAATCTGTGCTTGAATGGTCACATCGAGAGCGGTAGTAGGCTCATCAGCTATCAGGAGGCTCGGGTCGCAAGCTAGAGCCATCGCTATCATAGCCCGCTGTCTCATTCCCCCGCTCAATTCATGTGAATACTTGTCGTAGGCGCCTTCGGGGTTTGGCAACTGTACTTGCTCCAGTTTCTTGACTGTTAGGTCGTGGGCTTGCTGCTTGGATAGATTGAGATGAACGGTCAGTGCATCTGCTATCTGCTCGCCAATTTTGAAGACAGGGTTGAGCGCCGCCGTGGGATCTTGGGAGATGTACGAGACTCTCTGGCCACGTATCTTCATCATTTCGTCAGGAGTCTTTGCGAGCAGGTCTTCGCCCTCGAACAGTATTTCGCCGCCGACAATCTTGCCCGGAGCAGGTATGAGCCTGAGGATTGACAGGGCTACAGTCGATTTTCCGCATCCGCTTTCACCTAGGAGGCCGAAGATCTCTCCCTTCTTGACCCCGAAGCTTACGCCGTCAACAGCCCTGACTGTTCCTTCGAGGGCCTCGTAGTACGCTTTCAAGTCTTGGACTTCGAGCAAACCTTCCGTCATTTCTTGACTCTGCCCTTTCTTCTTATTCGAGGGTCAAGCAGGTCTCGCAAACCATCGCCCAGTAGATTGAATCCTAACACGCTTACGAAGATCATTAGGCCTGGGAATGTTGTGTACCACCACCTCGTCGGCATGTACTTGCGACCGGTGCTAATCATCAGGCCCCACTCGGGTGCGGGAGGCTGAGCGCCCAGGCCCAAGAAGCCCAGCGAAGCCGCTGTCAGGATGGCGAATCCCACATCCATAGATGCGTTGACGACAATCGGCGCGAGCGTGTTCGGCATGATGTGTTTGAATATTATGTACAGCTTTCCTCCACCCATCGACCTAGCTGCTTCAACGAACAACTCTTGCTTGATTTCGAGAACTTGGCTTCTCACTAGCCTGGCATACCAAGGCCACCATGTGACGGCAATGGCGGCCATCGCGTTATTGAGACCCGGCCCCAGCGTTGCAGCAACCGCCAAAGCTAGGATGAGTGCTGGCACTGAGAGGAATGCATCCGTTATCCTCATTATGCCTTCATCGACCGCTCCCCCGAAATAGCCAGCGACACCTCCTAGCGCGACCCCTACGATTGCAGCAACAGCAATGACGATGACTCCCACTTGAAGTGATATTCTTGCGCCGTAAATTGACCGGCTGAACAGATCACGCCCCAGCTCGTCTGTTCCAAATAGATGCTCCAAGCTGACAGGTAATAGTGCACTTTCGGGATGCATGCTCACGTAAGCGTCCTGCGGGTACGGAATGATGGACGGCGCGAGAACGGCGAGTATCACTAGCCCCGACACTATCACCACGCCCATAATAGTAAGTGGCGAGCGCCATATCATGCGAAGTGTGAAAGAGAACTCCCTGAGATCCGCTCGGTGCTCCGACCTGAAATCTTTGATGATTGCCATTCTTCAGATCTCAGTATCTGATTTTCGGGTTCAAGTATGCGTAGAGTATGTCGACAACCAAGTTGACGAGAACGTAAACCATGCTAGTTACAATCACGACGCCAAGGATTGCCGGGTAGTCCAGCGTCACAATACTGTCAGTTGTGTACCGGCCCAGTCCGGGCCAGTCGAAAACAGTTTCGACAAGGAAAGCTCCGCCCAAGGAATAACCGAATGAGAGGCCTATCACTGTTATTACAGGTATCAGTGCGTTTCTCAATGCATACTTGTAGATGACCATCCTGTTGGGAAGGCCGAGGCTCATAGCTGTCCTGATGTAGTCCTTATCCAAAACGTCCAGCATCAGTGCGCGCATCATTCTCGAAACGATGGCTAGAGTTCCGAAGGCCAACACTAATGCGGGTAGCATGATATGTGACAACGCACTCACAAAAGTCGGAATGTTTCCTGAGATGAGGCTGTCTACCAACAGTAGCCCAGTTATCTTCGGAGTTGGATAGATGAGTTCGATCATTGCGTCGACTCTTCCGCTGATCGGCAGTAGTCCTAACATATGGCCGATAACCAGTTGAGCCAGTATGCCTAGCCAGAAGATGGGCATCGCAACGCCAGTCAATGCAAATAGTCTCGAGGCATGGTCCGGGGCCTTGTCTTTGTGTAGCGCTGAAACGACGCCTAAGACAATTCCCACAACCACAGTAATACTCATGGCAACAGTGGTCAGTTCAAACGTTGCGGGAAAATAATCCGCGAGGTCCCGAGTGACGGGTCTGCGCGTGTGTATCGACATGCCTAGGTTTCCCGCTAGTAAATTGATCCAGAATAGGCCATACTGTTCCCAGAGGGGCCTGTCCAGTCCTAATTCAACCCTCGCTCTCTCGATCTGGTCCGCCCGGGCGTGAGGGCCCGCATACAACCGTGCAGGGTCGCCGGGAATGACATGGGACAGAACAAATGTGATGCTTACAACAATCAGCACAACGAATAGCAGAAGCAGCAGTCTCTTGGAGATATACCTGAGAATAGGCGACATGCTTGCTAATGGATGACCTTAGAAAAAGAGAGGGATAGTGGTTAAGTAAAGATTGCGATTAGCTGAGTTCCTTGTACATCTCGTAAACGTTGAAGGTCCCGATGAAGAGCGGGTTGTAAACGAAACCCTTGACCCACTTCCTCATTCCCATAGTGTAGGGCCATTCGAAGATGTAGAGGCTTGGCGCCTCCTCCATCAGGATCTTCTGAAGCTCCTTGTACATTTCCGTGCGCTTTGCCACATCTGGCGTGGTCGTCGCCGTGTCCAGAATCTCATCGACTTGAGGGTTGCTATAGTACGCCCAATTGTACCCATACTCGCCTTGCATTGACGTGTGGAACATGGCGTAAAGGTAGTCAATGGGGTCTGCATAGTCTGGCCACCAGTACAGTGAGAAGAAGTCCGGAGCTGTCTCAGGGTTCTGTGCTTCGGCAGCCTGCTCAGCCCAAACCAGGCCTTTGAGCTCAACTTTGATTCCGATGTTTGCTAAGCTGACCTTCAGGACCTCGCCAGCCGACTTCTTCGGTTCATCACCCGAAGGATACGTGTAGACCATCGTTCTCTCTACGCCATCTGGGTAACCCGCCTCCGCCATCAACTGTTTAGCCTTCTCTAGGTTGGTCGTATAATACGGGGCGTTCGGATCCCAACCCCAGATGGAGCTCGGCAGTGCACCCTGCATCTGTTTCCCTGTCCCGTGCAGCACGGTCTGAACGGCTGCATTGTAATCGTAGGCGTAGGATATCGCCTGCCTCACCCTCACATCGTTGAGCGGTGCCCTTTGCGTGTGAATGAAAATGTACAGCGCGCTGAAGCTGGGTTCGATAACTGCGTCAATATCAGGGTTGGCTTTCAGTTCGAGCAGGTCGGGTATGGTCATGGCGTAGGAGATGTCCACGTCACCCTTCTCGAGAAGAAGCCTCTGCGTTGTAGTTTCTTTGACTTCCCTTACAATTATGCGTTCGATGTGTTTCCCGGCCCAACCTTGCCAGTATGCGTCGTTCTTGACAAGAGTAACGTGGTCATGGTGCATCCATTCCAGAAGCTTGTAAGGTCCTGTACCGACCATGTGGTCGTACGCCCACTTCTCGGCCCAGGGGTCGTCGCTGGTTGCCTGAGCTTGGAAGGCTGTAGGCGATACAATGTAGAAACCCCACCCGGCCGCAATCCTATGCAGGAAGTCTGTGTAGACATCAGTCAAGGTGAACTGAACCGTATACGGATCGACTGCCTTCACTGCGTCAACCGGCCCAACTATGAACCAAGATGGGCCCTTGCCGATACTCTTCAACCTTTCAAAAGAATACACAAAAGCGTCGGCATTCAAAGGCGTCCCGTCTTGGAACATGACGCCCTGCCTCAGATGGAACGTGTAGGTCATTCCGTCAGTCGAAACCTCCCAGGTTTCGGCGAGGCCTGGCACAAATTCGGTCACGCTTCCGGGCTTGTAGTCCAGAAGTTTCTCGTACACGGCACGGACGATTCTCATGGCGTCCGTTGAGTATTGCACGGCGGGATCCAGCGTGATGGGTTCGCCATCGTCGGCACCTATTATCAGTACTTTTTCTTTCTCAGAAATCTCTACAGTCTTCGAGTAGTAACTGTAACCAAAGTATACGGCAATGACGATGATCGCGACTAACACGACTGTGATGACGATTTTCTTTGGAAAAGGCATAGTAATTTTCCTCAAAGAAGTCTGAGGCTGTTCTGCGAGTTATAAATTAGCGTAAGTAGAAAGGTTAGAGTATGTTGAGTATTTAGAATGCAGTTAAGCGCTCTTTGCCTTATCCACCAACAGTTCTGTATTAGAGGTTGTTTTGATGGCTCTGTCCCTTACGAAGGGTGACGTCGAGAAACTCATCGTAGGCGCAACGATCCTTGGGACCGGAGGAGGAGGCGACCCAAAAGAGGGCAAGGAGATGCTTCTTGGAGACCTCGACGCAGGCAGGGGACTCCTGCTCTCCGATACTGACGAGGTGCGTCCTGAATCTGTAGTCGCCTGCGCTTACTTCTGCGGATCGATCACAGCCCCGAGCAGGGCGCGAACTAGGTCGCGGCACGGAGGAATTCAGACGCACATGGCGACCGCGCTCGGAGTTGCGGAGAAGATGCTGGGTGCCAAGATCGAGTGCATTGTGCCAACTGAGATTGGAGGGGGGAACACGGCATTGGCTTTTCATTTGGCCAGCATGTTGGGATTGTCAACGCTCGATGCCGACCAGTGTGGCCGGTCAGCACCTGAACTCATGCAATCCAGCTATCAGATTCATGACGTCCAACCCTATCCCTCCGTGACTGCAGATGCTTCCGGAAACATCGTTGTTGTCGAGAGGTGCACGACCGCTGAGCGCTACGAGAACATTGTTAGAGGGCTGGCAGTCGCTGCTGGGGGGTCGGTCTTTGTCCTCGATAGCGCAGTTAGGAATGAGAGAGCCAAGCAGGTGGCCATAACTCGAACAGTTACAAAAGCCATGGAATTGGGAGAATCTGTAATCGAAGCAGACAAGGCAGGAAGAGATCCTGCAAAAGAGCTAGTCAAGGCATCGGACGGCTTTGAGCTGTTCACAGGAAAAGTCTCGTCATTCAGACTTGACGAGAAGGCAGGTTTCCTAGCTGGCGAAACAGCTTTTGTTGGTGATGGACCCTGGAAGGGACATTCTTTCAGGATATGGGTCAAGAATGAGAACTTGGTTGCTTGGAAGGACCGCAGGGTCATTGCCACCTGCCCGGACCCGATAATCGTAGTGGATGAGAAAGGCTACGGCGTCACTAACAGCCAGATGAAGAAGGGACTGAAAGTCACCATCATCGGGACGAAGGCTGAACCAGTCTGGCGGACTGAGAAGGGGTTGGAGCTCTTCGGGCCCAAGCACTTTGGTTTCAGGTTTGACTACAAACCTATAGAGGAACTGGCTTCATAGGTTCCCTGTAGGTACGAGTTTGAGAGTCGGTTTCCTCACGATTGGGCAAAGCCCGCGGCCGGACATTACAAGCGACCTGCCAAAGACTCTGAGTTCTCTCGAGGTCATTGAAGCTGGTGCACTGGACGACTTCTCAGGCGATCAGATCGTTTCGTTGAGACCGAGAGAGAATGAAACCGTTTACGTTTCGAGGCTGAGAGATGGCTCCGAGGTGCAACTTGCAAGAGAACGGCTCGCGCCGCTTCTGCGGGAAAACGTTGGGCTGTTGCGTCGGAACGGTGCACGATCAATCGTGCTACTGTGCTCAGGGGAATTTGACCTTGGAACTGAGGAGTCAGTCGTTTTTCCGAGCAAGCTCTTGAGAAGCGCGGTTGAATGCCAAGTCAGGCGGAAGAGTAGACTCGGTGTACTCGTCCCAGGGGAAGCACAAGTTCAGGATGCCGAAGCAGAGTGGTCGGAGTTGGCTCAGGACGTGAAGGCGCTTAGCTTCTCTCCGTATGCGGATTCAGCGGACTCGCTAAAGGCTTCTGCGAAGGCACTAAGTGATAGGGACGTGATAGTGATGGATTGCATAGGCTACACTAGGGAGCACAGAAGAATGACGCGACGGATTTCGGGAAAGCCCGTAATCGCTGCTAGGACTATTGCCTTTCGTTTTCTAGAGGAATTGTACTCTGAAGATTCAGGTTAGGTGCCCTTACTCCCGTATCTTCTCATTGTCTCATCTGCAAATTCGCTAACGATACCATCCATGAACTTGATGAACTGGTCATCGGAAACCATCACTTTGTCTATGTTCTGCTCAATTTTCCTCTTTGCTTCGATCAGGAATTCGTCGCGCCTCAGGAGACTCGTCGTTGCGTACAAGTGAGCGAGCCTACTGGCCGCGTCCAGAAGCCTCAGCGGACCATACATGAGCGGTTCGTCGACACATCCACGAGCCGCCGTCACAAGAAAGAGAGCCAACTCGAAAACATGTTGCTCCGGGCTGCCCGGTTCTGTAGTTGAGTGAGTGGACGATATGGCGCTGTCTTCGTTCTCCTCAACTTTCCACAGCTCCCCGTAACGGTCACGATAAGTCAGCTTGCCTCCTTTCCGCTTTTTTATCGGGGCCGGCTCATCTTTGGCCGGGTAGCCTACGGAAATTATCAGCTCTGTTCTGCACTCGTCGGGCAGCCCAAGAATTCTCTTCACCGCAGCCTCCGAGTAGGATTTGATGAAAGATGCACCAAGTCCAAGTGCGTAGGCGGCCAGAACGATGTTTTCCGCCGCGGCGCCGGCGTCATACATGGCGCAGTCTTTGGCACTAAGCCTACCAAGCCCGTGTTCGGCGACTCTAAGGTCTGTGCATACGATGATCGCGGCTGGACTATCGCCGAAGTATCCCGGCGAAGCAAGCTTGAGCATCCTCAGGCGCACAGGATCCTTAACGACGACCACAAACCTGTGTGGTGAATTTCCTCCTGTCGGAGCTCTGTGAGCCGCGTAGACTAGCCTGTCCAAGACATTTCCCGGAACTGGCTTCGCTTCGAAATGCCTGCACGAATGCCTTTTCTTCAGAACTCCAAAGAGATCCGAGCCACTCGATGACAAGACGAACAGCTCTGCTGGTGTATCAGGACGTCTTGCTGAATATAGTCTTTCGAATGCAACTGATGGGACAGTCCACACCTAGGATGTTCCGAGCTTGCGAGCTCTCTTAAGTCGAGGAACAAAGTCGGAGGTTCTCCGCGTGCTTGAAAACAGCTATCTACCTGCGCGGGGTGGTATGATCGCGTTCGAGAAGATGCTGATTGAAAGGCCCTGCGCGGATTCTTGTGATCAGCCCGATCACCTCGAAGATGTTTGATAGATTCAATGAGCATTATTTGGGAGAAAAACTCGCTCCGGACTTTGAAGTCGATGTGGAGAATCTTGAGTTCGGAACTGAAACCATAGAAAGCATGTACGATGATGTTTTGGTTTCCCCATTTGTTGTTGAGAAAGTCCTAGATGCGGAGAGGCGAGGGTTCGCGGCTGTCGTCATTAGTTGTTTCATGGACCCGGGAGTGCAAGCAGGCCGTGAGGTGGTACGAATACCCGTTATAGGCCCGGGCGAAGCCTCCATGCTCTTCGCATTGCTGCTGGGCGACACTTTCAGCATTCTTGACGTGGGCGCAGAACGATATCGCCGATACAACCCGCCGCGCCAAGTCAGAGAGTTGGGTTTCGGGTCTCGGTTCAGGTCTGCGCGAGGGACAGGAATTCTTGTAGCAGAGATAGGAGCTGACCCTGACAAAATTGCGAAACCTGTTATATCTGCAGCGAAGCAGATACAAGAAGAAGACGAGCCGGACGTCATAATCCTTGGTTGCACCGGGCTCTCCACAATAGCTGACCGGGTCGCCCTAGCCCTGGATGTCCCGGTAATCGACCCATCGATCGCAGCGCTCAGAATGGGAGAGGCGCTTATCAGGGCAGGCTGGGTTCACAGCCCTAGGGCATACCCGGTTCCATCAAAGAAGTCGAGAAAAATGCCTCAGCCATATCGCCTATTCAAGGAAGACCTGGTTGAGCACGTAAAGCACAGCCGGGTTTGAGCCTCACCGCTCTATGAAATCGCAGACAAAGAAACGACGCCTAGCAAAATCATGACTATGCCTATCCTCTGGTGAACCAGAACCCGCTCATTGAGAAAAATGTGAGCGAGAATTATCGTGACGGCAGAAGAGGAGTTCGCTATTGGGGAGACTATTGAAACAAACCCTTCCCGAAGTCCCAAGAACCATGCGAAGAACGCGGACACATCGATCAAGCCCAAGAAAGCAAGCTTTCCGTACATTCTCGGAACTCCTGCAGCAGGCGGTTGACTGCCCAACACGGGCACGAGCAGCAGCAGGGAACCAACCATGAATATTCGGGACACGGTGAAGCCCAGCAAAACATGTCCACTCGCTGCTAGCAATTTCTGAAGAATAGCGTTGCCACCTCCAAGAAAGACCACCACCAAGGCGAACAGAATGCTTGAGTTCGATGTGGCTGACTTCGTGGCTGAAGTTTCGAAGGCGACAAGCAGCATTCCGAGGAAGACGGAAGCGATTACAAGAACTTGCGGCACGCTCAGCGTCTCTCCTAGCAAGAAGAGAGATAGCAGGATAGCGACGACTGTCAAGCACGAGACTAGCGGCGATACCACACTGGCCTTGCCAAGGCTAAGCGCTTTGTAGAACGCAAACAGAACAACTGCGGATAGGCATCCGGACAGGGCTCCCAAGAAGAGAAGCGTCGCATCCGGTACTACAAAGTCGTAGACAATCGTCAAGCCTACGTAGAGAATTGATCCAATCGCCTGAGAGATCAGAACAGTTCGAAAAGCGCTCGCTCTCGCCAGAATGACCTTCGCCAGGAAGTCGGCGAATCCGAAGCCAAACATGGCGGACACTGCAAATAAAATAGAAGCTAGCGCGCTCATTCCTGGAACACAACGAGAGCAGTGTGGACGCCCCTTGGAGCATTTCGGGCAATTAAGCCTAGGTGATGAGGTTTAGCTATGAAAAATGGTTCGCCAGAAACTTTAGGCTGTTGATGATATGACGGGACGTGAAGAAATGAGATGAAACATCTGAAGAGAGTATCACTCAAGATCGATAAGTCAAAACCCGCCATCCCTCTGCCACTGAGCTATGACGACGAACTGAAACACGTTTGGGGTAGGAAGTGGGGTGCGCAGAGTGAGATTGGAAAACTCAGAGAGGTGTTGGTGCAGAGGCCGGGGCGAGAGATGTCGCCCCCGCAGAAGTACCTGAGATGGTATGGGCTGACACGCGGAATTGATGTGGCGAAAGCGGTGAAGCAGCATGAGATGCTTGTCGAGATACTGAAGGGTGAAGGTATCCGTGTCGAATACATGAACGCGCCAGACGGCGCAGAGGGACCGTATGGCCTTCTTCAGGGTCTGTGGGGGACGAGGGATTACGGTTTTGTCGTGGACGGAGGAGCCATAGTCAACCGCACGTCGCTACCTTGGGACAGGGGAGCAGAGCGATGGTGGGCGAAGCGAGTCATGGAGTTAGGTTGCCCCATTCTGTACACAATTCACGGGTCTGGCACGCTTGAGGGAGGAAACGTGGTCTGGCTGGATCCAGCTCATGTCTGCATAGGGCGTAGCATAAGGACCAACCAAGATGGGATAGAGCAGGCTTCCGCAGTGCTAAGGTCTGTGGGAATCGAGGAAGTCAAGGTCGTGCCGATACCCGGTTATCTTGAAAACGTCGATTGGCCCGCGGGCGGATTCGCCCACCTAGACTGCGTCTTCGGCTACGTTGACCAAGGACTTGCCGTAGCCTACCCGCCAGGATTGCCGTTTGACTTCCTTGAGTACCTCCGCGAAAAAGCTGTTAGCATCATCGAAATCCCGCCGGAGGAGGGGAAAGATTACGCTTGCAATGTTTTCGCCCTCGAACCAGGCAAGATTGTAATGCTCGAGGGCTCCAAGATTTCCCAGAAGAAGCTCGAGAAAGAAGGAGTCGACGTCATAACAGTTGAGATGAGCGAATTCATCGAAAGCGGGGGTGGCCCGCACTGCGCCACAGCGCCGTTGATTCGCGACCATGGACCAAGACTCTGAAGCGTATCTGGCAAGGACTAGAACGCCTAGAGTGGGATATCTCGGGCAGCCCAACAGGATAGAGATGTTTGATTGTTGCAAATGAGTGAGATGAGGGCCGACCGAATTGTCAGGAAGCTGTGGGACTCTGATGTAGTTGAGTGGGATAGGCGTTGGGTACCAATCTTCCGGAGTTTTGCGCAGGACCTTGTCTCGGACGCCGGAATATCGGGCGGCATGACAGTGCTCGACGTTGGAACAGGTACCGGGATAGCTGCCCTAGAAGCTGCGAAGAGGGTAGGGCCGAATGGTTTCGTCATCGGAATCGACCGATCCAGACCAATGCTGGACTTGGCCGCAAAGAAACGCTCCATGAAGTTCCCGAATATCCGTTTTCTCAAGATGAGTGCTGAACGCCTGCACTTCTCAGACAAACGATTTGACGTTCTGATCTCGAACTGTGGAATCAGCTACGCGACCTTTCCCCAAGTCGTTGCGGAGGGCTTTCGCGTACTCCGAAAGGGCGGCGTCTTCGCGCTGAACGATTGGCACCTGAAAGACGTTCCGGCCCACAGGGCGTTCAGCAACGTCCTAGAGCAATATCGCACTACGCACCCCTCCAAGAGGTTGAGAACGCAGAGGGTCGCCTTGGCAATGCTAGAGCGTATGGGCAGTCGTTACCTGACCCTGGATTCGCAAAGGGAGCAGCTGGAGATGGTTGGATTTCGGAAAATCGGAGTCAGAGAACGGCAGTATAGGTTTGAGCTACGAGGAATTCAGCAGTATCTTGACCTGCGACTTAAGAGAGCGGCACTTCGTTCCGAATTGTCGGAATTGGCAACAGACCAGCGGAAGGCATTCCTGACCGCGCTGAGGAACGAGCTTAGAAGTTTTCTTCGTGGCGAGCGTTTCATACTTAACTGGAAGGTCAACTTCATCTGGGCGAGTAAATGAACGCGGGTTGGCCAGGTTGTAGTTTGTCAATCAGGTCTGGTCCATCATTGCTCCGATCTTCTCTTCGATACCGTCGGCAGTTTACTCAGTGCCGGTGACTTTGAATCGGGAGGTTGTTCGTACAACAATGTTCAAGCCGAGGACGATGAGTAGGAGGATTAGGGCCGCCCCCCACGCGAACACGTGAGCGTTGAGATAGGGGGAGGTACCGAACTCGTATATCAGAACTGTAAGCGATGCCGCCGGGTCGTTGATGCTTGTCATCAAGAATTGACTACCTAAGGCTGTGAAGAGCAATGGGGCTGTCTCACCCATCACGCGCGCGATCGAGAGTGCGACACCCGTGACCACTCCCCCTCTGGCAGTGCTAAGCAGAATGTACAGTAGCGTTTTCGACCTTGAGATCCCTAGCGCCAACGCCCCCTCCCTGATGGAAGATGACACTAGCTTCAGAGACTCGTTTGTCGAGATGGCGACGATTGGCATCATCATGAATCCTAACGCAAGTCCACCGGCTAGCGCGGAGAACCGGTGCATCGTGGCGACGAGTAATTCGTATACGAAGATTCCTGTCACTATCGATGGGACGCCGGTGAGAACTTCAGCCAAGAGGCGTACATAGTATGTGAGTTTGCCGGGATACTCTGCCAAGTACGCTCCACCCAACAGTCCGAGAGGAACCCCGAACAGTGAAGCGATACCAATCATCACAAAGCTTCCCTCAAGAGCGTTCAGGATGCCACCACCAGCACCTCCGATTGGGGGCGTAACCTCAGAGAAGAAGCTGAGACTAAGCGCGGCGTATCCGCTGACGATCGTCTGATACAAGATCGAGATGAGAGGACCAAGAGCGATGAGGAAACAAGCGCTTGAAAGAACAATATACAGCCTATCGCTGAATCGTCGTCTTCGTTCTAGGCTAAGCACGGAGTTCACCTCTGACCTTGAAACTGAGTCTCGCGATCAGTAAACGTCCAAGTAGGTTCATTATGAGAGCTATCGCGAACAGGATTAGGCCCAGCTCGAACAGAGCTGAGAGGTATGTGGCGTTGCCTGCTACTTCGGCGAATTCGTTGGCAATCACACTCGGAATGGTATAAGCGGGAAGGAACAGGGACGGTGAGATTCTCGCCACGTTACCTATTACCATTGTCACCGCCATCGTTTCCCCAATCGCCCTTCCCATCGCAAGGACAATCGCGGCAACGATACCCGTGCGCGCAAATGGAATCACGCTGGTTCGTATGGTCTCCCAATTAGTAGCCCCAAGTGCAAGGCTCGCTTCGCGTTGACTTCTTGGAACTGCGGTTATTACTTCCCGCATTACAGAGGACGCGTATGGGATGATCATGATGGCTAGGATAACGCCAGCTGTCAACATGCCCAGTCCAGTGTTCGGTCCCTGAAACAATGGAAGGAAACCTAGCGAGGCGCTAAGTGTGGGGTTCACGTACTCTCGCATGAAAGGCACGAGGGTGAAGAGACCCCAGAGTCCATACACGACGCTAGGGACAGCAGCCAGAATTTCCACGAGAAAAATGGAAGGGGTGCGTAGAAGATTTGGTGATAGTTCTGATTGGAATAAGGCGACGCCCAAGCTTACGGGAACTGCCATACCTAAAGCGAGCAAGGTTGTGACAAGGGATCCGTAGATTGCCGGTAATGCTCCTAGAATTGGTGTTCCCCCATCTGCGGGATAGGGCACCCATTCCGTTCCGAAGATGAATCTCAGACCAAAAGTGTTAACGGAATCAATACTACCATTCCCAATTGCATAAAGCATCAAGATGGTGATGATGGGAATAGCGACTGCCGCTGCAGTTAGAGCGGATTGAAAGAAATCGGGGCGCCGTGCGGTTCGACGGGCACTTTGCATGCCACGCATCACACGGCTATTTATTGAGACAGCACTGGCGCTCCTTGGAACGTGAGCGATAGCAGGAGAGTCTCGTCTGCCTTGACGATGTTGTCAGGTAAGGGAGCGTAGATCAAGTCAGGTGCGTATTTCTGTCCGTCGTGAACAGCCCACCACAGGAACTTGGCAAGAGCTTCTGCCTTGGCTTTGTCGATGTTTGGATGGACAGACATCTCCTTGTAGATTAGAATGTAGGTGTAGGTCGAGATTGGATAGGACTGATCACCAGGAGCATCCACTATGTGCAGCCTCATATCGTTAGGATCCGGATTGCCTGTTGCGGTGGCTGCAGCAGCCGTGATCGTCTCGAGAGTAGGTAAGACGTAGTTTCCCGCGGCGTTCTTGACGGCTCCGATGCCCAGATGCTGCTGTGCCGCGTAGATCACGTCCACGTAGCCGATTGCACCCGGCGTCTGAAAGACCGTCCCAGCAACACCCGCGTTGCCCTTGGCTCCGATGCCAATCGCGACCGTGTCCACAGGCCAGGTCACGCTCGTGGCGCGGCCGACAGCCGTCTTCCAATCGGAATTGGTCGTGTAGAGGTAGTCTGCGAAGGCGTATGTTGTTCCGCTGCCATCCGAACGGTGAACCGCCGTAATCGAAGCGCTAGGCAGATTGACGTTCGGGTTTAGTGATTGGATTTTCGGGTCGTTCCATCTCTTAATCTGTCCCATGTAGATTCCAGCCAAGACGTCGCTGGTGAAGTAAAGTGTAGTGCTGTTCGAGATCCCGTAGGTTTGGAGATTGTAGGTCACCGCCACCCCGCCTAGTGTTTCCGGCATCATGACGAGGCCTGTTGCGTTCTGCATCTGAGCATCGGATAGTGGAGCGTCAGAGGCACCAAAATCCACGGTCTTCGCGGTGATCTGCTGGATCCCTCCGCCGCTTCCAATCGGGTTATAGTTGATTGTAACATACGGGTTGAGGGCGTTGTATTCCACGGTCCATCTCTGTATCAGAGGAGCTGGGAATGTTGCTCCGGCACCGAGAATCGTTACCGGCTGTGGTGGCTGTGTTTGTGACGTTTCAGTCATCATACTTGTCGTCTGCGACGACTGTTGCCCTGCTGGAGTCATTGCCTGATATCCAAGAGCACCTACGATAATGGCTACTATGACGATGCCAACAATCGCCAGTGTTCTCGTGTTGCGTTTAGCTGATTGGTTCGACATACGAATCAACGCGACGCACAAGAACTCGAGGAACTATAAAGTGAAATACCATGCGCTTTCCATCCTATCACATGAATCTATACGACTCACATAACTCACATTCAACTAAGCCAGCCAAGCGAGGGCAGCAAGAAACAGTGGAAAACGATGCGAGCATCGAACGCTCTTGCGGAGTTGACATCGCGCACTGAAAAGGATGCAATAGTCATGGGCAATTTGAAATCCAAGCTAACCTGTGAGAATCTGAGTGCAGGATTCGGCAAAAAGAAGGTTCTCGAGGACATTTCGTTAGGATTCAAGGAGAACGCTGTCACTGCGATAATCGGGCCTTCCGGATGCGGGAAATCCACTCTCATACGTTGCCTGAACAGGATGCATGAGGTGACTACGGGCGCTTGGGTCACGGGTCGCGTGCTTCTCGACAACGAGAACATATACGATTCTAACGAGGACCCGGTGATCGTACGAAGAAAGATTGGCATGGTTTTCCAGAAACCCAACCCTTTCCCCACGATGTCAGTATTCGACAATGTTGCAGCGGGCCTTCGCCTGAATGGGATAAGAGATCACAAAGTTGTTTCCGAACGAGTTGAGGAGAATCTGAGGAAGGCCTTTCTGCTCGAAGAGGTTGGGGACAGGATCAACGAGTCAGGCGCCAGCCTTTCAGGAGGACAACAGCAGCGGCTCTGCATCGCGCGAGCCCTAGCTGTGGAGCCCGAAGTAATCCTTATGGACGAACCATGTTCAGCTCTCGACCCTGTTGCAACCGCGAAGATCGAGGAATTAATCATCAAACTGAAGGAGAACTACACAGTGATCGTGGTAACTCATAACATGCAGCAAGCCGCCAGAATATCCGACCTCACGGGATTCCTCTATCTCGGGAGACTAATCGAGTATGGTCCTACGCAACAGATCTTTTCGAATCCCCACAATGAACTTACTGAGCGCTACATTAGCGGAAAGTTCGGTTGAAGCCAATTGCCTCGCCTAATGGACATGGGCCTGAACCGACTGCAAAACGCCATTGTAGATATGGCAGGTCTGGCTCAGGAATCTGTAATGAAGGCAATTCAGGCTTATACCAAGGGTGAGAAGATTACGCAGGAAGCATTGAAGCGCGCAAATGAACTGTCGATGCTGGCATCTGAGGTTGATGAATTAGCAGTTGAATTGCTCGCCAGGTATCAGCCTGTTGCCACGGACCTTCGCTTCATCAAATCCTGCCTTGAAATCGCCTACGGCTTCTCGCGATTCGGTAGGTACGCATGGGATATCGCTCAAGTCCTCGAAATATACGGCGACCTTTCAGAATGCGACAAGTCGATCGTGGAAGATCTGAGCATCAAAGTATCGAAAATGATCCAAACAAGCATCGAATCTTTCAAGACGAGAGATACGAAACTGGCTCGTTCCCTTAGGCTCGAGGACGATCAAGTCGACAAGATATACATAGACTACAACAAGCAGCTCGCCAAAGGCGCAAAGGTTTCCATCGAGTGTGCACTGACTTCCGTACTTGTTCTCAGGTATCTGGAAAGAATAGCCGATCACGCTTGCTATATCGGTGATTCCGTGATTTACATTACCACTGCCACGAAGGCATAGTAAGCGGCCAAAGGTAACATGAAATATGAGCAATCTATAGTAAGTACCATGAGCCGAGCCAATAAATCGGTGGACGAATACGAGGACAGGTATGTACGCCGGGTCCAGCTAACAGGACGCGGGTCGTACATAGTATCGATCCCGAAGGGATGGGTCGAAGAGGCTGGCCTGAAGAAGGGTGGTCGAATAGAGTTCAGCCGGCAACAGAACCGGGGCCTGTTGTTAACACCGTTTGAGGGCATGAGGTACGAAGATGAGCGATCCAGATGCGCGATATCAATT
The DNA here is from genome assembly GCA_964649235.1 of uncultured Candidatus Bathyarchaeia archaeon. GTDB lineage: Archaea > Thermoproteota > Bathyarchaeia > 40CM-2-53-6 > 40CM-2-53-6 > FEN-987. The sequence goes on along the minus strand of CAZYOZ010000011.1, from coordinate 5,088 downwards.
CCGCCAGACGCCGATCCGGATGGTGTTGCACGCAGGATAATCTCGCTATACGTCGTAGGTTTCTCAACGATCGAAATCAACTCCAGGACGGGAAACCTACCTATCCGCGTAAGAGATATCATCAGGGAAGTTGCCAGAACCAAACTTGTAGGAACAGAATTAGTCACGGAATCATCGCGAAGCGCGACTCTTCAAGTGCTGCTCACTTACCCTCAGCTTCTGGTGCCCGACGCGCTGAGAAGGATGGGTTCGATCACTAACTCGATGCAGCAGGATTCGGTTCAAGCCCTCGCAAACCATGATTCCGAGTTGGCAAGGCAGGTGCTAAGGATCGATGACGAGATTGATAGGTTCAGCCTCTATATTATTAGGCAGCTGAAATGGGCGGTTCAGCACCCCCCTCTTATTGAGAAGATTGGTCTACATCAGCCGGTCGAATGTCTCGGATACCGTATAATCACGAAAAGCGTTGAGCGCTCCGCCGACCACGCTGCTAGGATTGCGCACAACTCAACGCTCATTCAGCATGAGATCGACCCGGCGCTACTCAAGGATACGCGAACATTGAGCGATGTCTCACTGCACATGATGGACACGGCTCTCCGCGCGCTCTTCTCAGACAACTACGAACTCGCCGAGAGCGTGCTCTTGGAGAAAGAGGAAGCGTCCCAGCTTGAGGCCAGGCTTGTCGAGCGCCTCCTTAGAGAAAAAATGCCCGCCAGCGAACTGTCGGCCTACAGACTGATTTCTGAAAGCTTTCGCAGGATAGGGGAGTACGCAACTGACATTGCCGAGGTTGTTCTGAACCTAACTGTTCGCAAATCTATCGAGCGCTTAGTCAAGCCAGCATCAAGCCACTAACGCGGTTGAAGAAGCCAGCGCCCCCATTCCAACACAAAACGGCAGTCCGGAACGCGTGCTGAGTCAGCGTAGAACCATCGCTGAGGTACGGTGGAGCGCTCGCTGAAAAGCGATTTGTGACAAATGCATGCTCATGAAAGTGACTGTCTCATATCTGTGGTAGTCCAGCATTCTGCGCTGCGACAGAGACAGCGGACCAGTCACACTTGCCCTGGGTTGCAGGGGAATATTGAGGTACCCGTGCAGATAGAGACCTTCAACTTCCGCATTCTTCTCCAGTACTTGAAATGCTGTCCTGAGAAGTCTTCTCATGAGCACTACAGCGCGGGTTACTGATCGCCACCTACTCTCATTGACCGAGATATGTTTTCTTTCAAGGATTGTTTGTTCCATCAACTCATCTCAACATCCTCTATTCCATGTTTCTCATGGGGCACTGGGCTCACTCGGCTCTATGAACCGATCTCACATGATTCACGAAGAATCACATGCCAGGTGCGCACTAATTCCTATGGAACCGTACGAACCCCGGACAGGAACAGTAGCGGTCGTCGGCGGTTCAATAATGCGGGGCTCAGGGGAACAACGAGAATGGAGAGATGCATTTGCCATTCATTGCATGCTCAGTTCAATTCTTGAAGCTAGATATCATCGCTAGCATACGTGAAGTATCATTGATTCATGTGAGTAAGATGAATGTAGATGAATTCCATACACTGCTTTCTTAACTGGTTTACGCGAAGCTGAATGCAGGTCAGGTCGAAATTCAACCTGAATCTGGTGGGTGAGGTGGATAAGACATCTGGCCATGCTTGCCCGAGATGCGGAGCCAAGGCTCTCAACATATTCTATGAAGATGACGTTGACCTACAGCTTGGCGCCACTTGCGACGAATGTGGATTTCGCGGATTTTCCTTGAACGGCAAGCTCGTGCAATTGGCCACAGCCTAGCCAGAGCAGGCGGAGAGTAGAGGCCTATGGTGTATGAGTCGCTAGAGAAGGATCGGGTCGTGTATTATTGCGAGATATGTGGCTTTGGTTACGGCGACCTTGAGGTCGCTGAAGCATGCGAGGAGTTCTGCAACATTCACGGCCATTCGGCACCCCAAATCGTCGGCAGAGCCGTCCGCCGTCCTGTAATTCAAGTAGTGTGACTCAACATAGAGAGAACGAATTTGGAATCTTCCTTCTGATCCTTCCTGCGTCCACTTGCCGACATAAGCCGCGAAAGGCAATTGCCCGTTGGGCGTTGGCATTAGAAACTACTGAGAAATATGAGATCGTCTACTCCAAGAACCAGAAAAACATGTCTTGGCGGAGACTGAGGTCATTCTCTTCAAGCGGGTTTTTGCTTGGGCGTTTTTTTCTTTCCATTTCTGGTTGCATCTTGATCGGAGTTCGAATAGGATACTCTGTATTTATCCTGTGGGCACGAAGACTATGTGTCGTGGCATGAATCTATATGATTCGTGCTACGGATTCGAATCGGTCTTAAGAAGGTGAATTCATAGAGGGTGCTTACCTTGATCGGAAGTGCCCTATCCTCCCGATACGACGGGAAGGTTCCAGTTCCGAATGTTCTCAGGCCCCTCGGGATCGCCCGGTCGAATGTTACTCCAAACCGGGAGTGGCTGCCCCTCCTTTAGAACTCATGAAACCTCTTTGTGCTCCAGTTCACAGCGCTCCCGAACCTTTTCTTTGTTCTTACTCTCTCAGCTTTCAAGAGCACTCGGAGCCTTCAACTTGATGCTAACTTGCTGAATCTGGCATGGGCGAATACAAGAAGGCGCGTCGATATGCTCGCGAAAGCCAAGTGAGAATTAGTCTACGTCTTCCTCCTCGACTTCTATTCTTAATCGACCGGCTTGCTCTTTCGACTGGTCAGGAGCGGTCAGCTGTACTGAAGCAGATGATAGTGTTGGGATTGAAGCAGTACGCTGCGCTGTATTCAAGCCTTGCAACGAGTGCTCGAAAGGCCGGAGTGCCTTAAGACGAAGATGTCGGACCACAGTCTGACATCATAGAAACGTCGGACTCCAGCAGCACACAGCCGGGAGAATCAAACTAGAAAGGTCTCGCCTTCTGAGACTTAAGAAGCTAGAGTTGTGCGTCAGGATACTTCCCCTTAGCCTCAAACCAGACTTTCTCTGCGTCCTCGCTGTGGAATCGCCTAAATGAGATTCTTCGTTAACAAGCGCATGAATGCGAGAGAATGAACCGAATAATCGTCTTTGGAGTTGTATTGCTGATCGTAGCCCTAGTGTATTTCCTGATTACGCCTGCGTTTACGATTTCAGATGGGACGATGGTAGTTCTTTGGGCAAACATCATACCCGGAATCATTCTTGCGGTGTTGGGAATTGCTTTGCTTTCAACAGGATTGAGAGGTAAGAAAGAGAGCGCTTAAGGCGATTCGACCGTCCGCTCGGCCATTGGAGAAACCTCGAGGGCAATTCCTACATAATCGCGCGAATTGGGTTACCGACTTACGCTCGCGCTCAAGAATGGTGGCCAAATCATTGTGGGTGTTGAACTCAACGCCGACATCACGCTGGTAGCTCATAAGATAGCCGGGAGAATGGTGGAATCCGAAGAAGAGTACACGCTTGACTTGGACCGTTCAAATTTCGTTGCTCCCAGCATGAAAACGCGCACAAACTCAATCTCTGACCGCAATGGTAAGCAGGTAATCGGAGGGTACGCCTATGATTCAAATCATATGGGAGTTCCGTGTTGGGGAAGAGAGAGCGGAGTTTCTTCGTTATTATTCGAGTGTAGGAGCATGGGCGATTCTGTTTCGGAAGAGTCCCGGGTACAAGCAGACGATACTGCTGCGTGATTCTCAGGATGAAAATCGATATATCACAATAGACATCTGGGAAAGCCTCGAATTCTTCTCGAAGTTCAAGAAACAATTCAGCGAGGAATACGAAACTCTTGATGAAGAATGCGAAAAATTCGCGAAAGATGAACGCAGCATCGGCGTATTCCAATTAATTGAGACGTGAAGAAAGTACTGCAAGTGTGCGTGTCCACCGCTACACTCTTTCTTGAGACAAGAGTCGAATTCTAATGCCGGCAGCAATAGCGGCAAAGTGACATCAAAGAACCACAGCACGTGGCTACAACGGAATTTGAGTCGCATGAACTCGCAAAAATCTCGATCTCTCAAGGAATTGGCGGTACTGTTTCTCAGACTTGGCACGATCGCATTTGGCGGTCCGGCCGCGCACATTGCCATGATGGAAGGGGAAATTGTTCGCGGTCGCCGCTGGCTTTCGCGAGAGAAGTTTCTAGACCTACTCGGCGCCACCAATCTGATTCCAGGCCCGAACTCAACTGAGATGGCGATTCATGTCGGATACCTTAGGGCAGGTTGGGCGGGACTCGTTGTCGCAGGGACATGCTTCATTCTCCCCGCAGCCGTTCTTGTCACGATTGTCGCCTGGGCGTATGTCCAGTTTGGATCACTGCCTGAGGTAACGAGCATTCTATTCACAGTGAAACCTATCATGATCGCCGTCGTACTGCAGGCACTTTGGAGCCTCGCTCCGGGGCGTATCCTTTGAAAGCGCTGGGGATGCATCAGCCTCAGTCAGCTTCGGACTATGGCCTCTCTTTCTGTTCTTCGCTAAGATCGGTTCTATACTATTCGGCAGTGGATATGTGCTTCTAGCGTTTCTTCGCTCCGACCTTGTTCTGAGATATCGCTGGCTTACTGATTCACAGCTATCAGACGCCATCATCGGTCGGGCAGGTTACTCCGGGCCCCGTTTTCACCACGGCTACCTTCATAGGCTATGTACTAGGGGGTCCGCTAGGAGCGCTAGTCGCCACATTTGAAATCTTCCTCCCCGCTTTCTTCTTCGTCGCGATCAGCGGTCCGCCGGTGCCTCGGATTCGACATTCGGCGACGGCTGGAGCGTTCTTGAACGGTGTGAACGTTGCATCGCTAGCCCTATTGGGCGTGGTGACATACGAGCTCGGGAGGGCTGCTCTGGTTGACGGCTTGACAGTCATCTTAGCGATTGCGAGCGCGGTGTTGTTGATTCGCTTTCGCATTAATTCTGCTTGGCTGGTGCTTGCAGGAGTTGTAATTGGGCTGGTGAAATTTGTGCTTTGAGTCTGGTGCGGGGAGTGGGACATTCGTCGGTCTTCGGCCTTTTCGAAGCCCGATTTCGAACCCACGAAGGCCTACGCCACGGGATAGCTCACCCGCGCGAAGCC
>CAZYOZ010000010.1:9912-37713 GCA_964649235.1 uncultured Candidatus Bathyarchaeia archaeon | reverse complement strand
GTTCCCAAGCCAATGGCTGATACTTTAATGCCGGACTTCCCAAGCTCCCTGAACTCCATACTTCAGTGCCCAACATTTTTCGTCGAATCTTGATCGCTGGGAGACCAGATGTTTCACTGTTCGGATTTGACCGGATTGCGTAGCATGCCGATGTTGCCGATTGTTGCTTCGACGACATCCCCGTCCTTGAGATAGGGTTGGTTTGTGAAGATGGCCACGCCCTGCGGTGTCCCGGTCGAGATGATGTCGCCTGGCCTTAGGGTTATGCCGGCTGAGAGGTATTCGATCAGCGAATCGATTTTGAAGACCATCTCCCCGGTATGCGATTTCTGTTTGAGACCGCCGTTGACGGAGAGTGAGATTTCAAGCTCGTAGGGGTCTGGGATTTCATCTTTTGTTACAAGCCAAGGTCCAAGCGGCAGCGACGAGTCGAGGCCTTTGCCTTTCACCCAGTTTCGGCCTAGCGGATTCAAACGTTCGGGCTGACCCTGCGGGAACTGTAGGTCCCTGAAGCTTATGTCGTTGGATACTGTGTAGCCGGCAACGTAGTTCATGGCCTCATTCTTCGGGACATACTTCCCTGCTTTCCCGATAATGACTGCCAGCTCAACTTCCCAGTCAACCTTCGTCGAAACTTTCGGGATAATGATCGGTTCCCCCGGCCCGATGATCGCGTTGCGGAATTTGGTGAAGAAGTAGGGTTCCGGAGGAAGCTTCGCCCCTTGCTCCTGGCTGTGCGACAGGTAGTTCACCGCGACCATGAATATTTTCTCAGGGAAGAGTATGGGGCTAAGCAACTTCGCATCCTTGATTGGAAGGCCTTTGCCACTCTCGACTATCCGCTCCTGGATTTTTTCCAGCTGGTCCAACAGGCCCCTGTGAAGGACCTCATCGATGCTCGTGACATCTCTGAACTTTGAGAACTTCAGCCCCCTTGCCGCCTCAGCCAGGTCGAAGACCTCCCAGTCTTGAACGATGGCAACTCTACGCAGATTCTTCCTGAAGTAGTGGGCTAATTTCACAGACACCAGTCCCGGCTGTTCAAGACTTATCCTTCATTCTTTTCTCAGGGCGACAATGGGGTCAAGACGTGCTGCGCGCCATGCTGGGTAAAGGCCGGCGAGGACGCTCAGCACGAATGACAGAAGGAAAACCGTTGCCAAGTCCATGGGCAGGATCACGGCCTTGAAGGCTCCTGGCTGCGGCCCGAAGGGCAGGAATCTCGTGAGCAGTTGGGCGCCGCCAATTCCAACAAGGATTCCTAGACAGCCACCAATCAATCCAATCAAAGCCGACTCCGACAGAAAGGTTACCATAACGATGCCGTTCCGGAAGCCCAGAGCCTTCAGCAATCCTATTTCACGCGTCCTTTCCATGACCGAAGTGTAAAGCGTGGTGACTATTCCCACGCCTCCAACAAGCATCGATATTGCGGCAACGCTTGTGATGAAGCTCGTGAAACCTCCCAGAACCTGCTGAACAGTAGCTGCAATCGTCTTAGGTGAGACCACGCCGATATTTCCCTGATAGATTTCCTTAATCCTGCTCTCGACTTGGTCATTTAACTCGGGGCTTTTCGTGAAAACGTAGATGCCAGAATATTTGCCGCCTTTCTCGAAAAGGGCGTTTGCTGCAGAGGTTGAGATGAAGGCTGATGAGTCTAGCCCCGTTGTGCCTAGGGATTTCATTATGCCTTTGACTTGGAAGACCCTAGTTTTTGTCTGAGTTTTTTGCCCTTGCGGAGTGTCCTGTATCATAGTTAGCTGGAGGGTAACAGTCTGGCCGACTGTGGCAAAGGGGGTCGTTCGTCCCGCGGGGTGGGCAACTTCATTTCCCAGCACTATTCCAACTGAATCCGTTGGTTGGACAAGAGACCCAGCTTCCATGGAAAGCGATGGGTAGATGGCGCGCAACTTGCTCTGGTCTATACCAGTAACAGTAAGATCCCTAGATACGCCGGCCGAAACGATACTTACCCCTCCACCGTAGAATGGGATGACCGCATCCACGCCCGGGACCGCCTTGAGTGTCTTCACGGTCTGCTCGTTCAGCGTGACAGGCGGTTTCTCCGATTCGCCGCCGAAGCCAGCGAAGATTGGTGATGGGGTCACGATGAGAAGGTTCGCTCCCAGAACGTTAAGCTGGTCGTTTATGAAGCTCTGCATGCCACCGTTCAGGCCGTTCAGCGACGTCATCAATGCTGCCCCGATTATAACCATCAGAACAGTCAGCGCGGAACGTAGCTTTCGTTCAGAGAGCGCACCGAAAGATAAACCGAAGATGTCGCGCCACAATCTTTCATGCGCCGTCGATCAGGCGGAAGCCCTGCACTTGCAACTTAAAGCCTGGGCATTAAGCGTTTATTGCCATTCTACAGTCTCGTCTAACCTTCACGAGGAAGCCTCAAACGAGCGGGAAAGCGGGTTTGCGACAGCAGTGGAAGGTCATCGCCGCCTTATCATTGCTGGCAACCGCGGTGACCTTTGCCGTCTCGCAACAACCGCTGGCTTCTGCGCATTTCACGCTTGGAAAATTGGCAGGCAATTCCCGGTTTCATGACCAGGATTTTGACCCGCATGTCCCAGGCCCAACAGCATACCTTTGGCCAGGCGCCGGCTTTGCAGCCCTCATTGGGACGACGGATGGGCTTCCTCCGGGGTATCAGACGCCGTGGCCGAACGGGAATCCACCCTCCGCGCCATCTAGCTGGTACCAGTTGGAGGGCAACTCGTACTCGCCCTTCGGTTCCATTCTAACTTCTACTGCAGACCACGCAAACATCGGCGACCTGATTCTTGGAATCAATTTCACGCGACCAATAGAAATCATTCCTAACGGTGAAGATGTGCTATACTCTGGAATCTTCATCTACATTCCACCAGAGTTCAAGGGGATTTCATCTTCAAATATTGTGACTTCCATCACGAACGATTATTCCCAGATTTCTGTGAGCTCTGCCCCGCCGACCGACCCTTTTGCTCCCGGCTGGACCACTGTGAGTATTTCAGCCTCTTCAACTGGATTCATCATGTCTTTTCGGGCAAGCCACGACACAAACCATGACGGCATTGGCTACGACGAATGGTACTATATCCGCTTCAACGAAGTTGTGGCACCTGAGATCGCTGGAAAATACTTCTTCAAAATCCTACTTCGCATGACCGGGCAGTTACCGTACTCTTACCCTGCATCGTCAGCCCCTCCAACCATTGAGAACCTATACATGCCTATCCAAAATTGGCCTGTTACACTCGTGAAAGCAGAAGTCGACCCCGCCATTCTTTACGGAAGGTTGCGTTATGGAACATGGAACCAGACGCTCTATGGCCAGCCCATCCCAACCTCAGGTTCTGTCCGCGCGGTTGGACGCGCGCTCAACCCGTATACTGGCGAGCTCATGAGCCGATACGTCGAGGCAAGAGGTTTCTTCAACGAAAGTGCCCGGGGACACTTCGAAGTCGAAGGCCTCGCTCCCGGCGTCTACGAGGTGTATGCTAGCGCCGCTGGGTTCCCTGAGCAACTTATCTCAAATGAGCTTGGAATTCTTAGAGGGCAATCATTGGAACTGGATGGCTACTTGAACCCTGGGCCAGTTGTTGCAGGCGAGGTTTTCTCCAAGTCTACCTTCGGTGAGGTACCGTGGTCCGGCTTGAAACCAATTCGAATCGAGATTTATGCAACCAACGACTACACAGCCGGTAACCTAGTTAGCTACAGTCCCGCAAACATGACTGGCGGGAGATGGGGCGTCTATGCCGCGGGAAATGTCAGCGGCATATCGTACACTTGGATGCCGACCGTTCCACCCAACCCGACTAGAGTTTCCCTAACCTGGGACAGTGGGCCCAGCTACTACAAAGGCGGAACAATGTTCCCAAGTTTAGGTGCAGTGTGCGGTGGTTCACCCGACCCATGCGGAGTACCGGACGGTGTTGGCTCGGCGCAGTTCTGGTGGGTAGACCCCTCTGGGGCGTACACGAACGGCGGCGGACGTGCGGGCTTCCTGTTTCGTTTCGGCTCCGAGGGTGTGTTCGGGGTGCCCGCCAACATGAGCGGGTATGTTCCGCAGGCCCTGGCGACATGGGTCAACGGCCTAGAACCAGGCCGATATTTCGTTCGGGTATTCATCAACGGACACGTTCAGACTACTCCTGACGGCAGACATTTCCAGGAGTATTCCTTCGAAGTGAGCGCTAAGGATTGGGCGGGCAACATCTTCATTCCGCTGGATCTGTACATGACGAACACGGTCAACGTCACGGTCCATCTTCATGATATTGCTGGGACACTGAAACCCAGCTCAACCCTGAAACCGAACAGTTTACTCGTTGAACTCTACGACGACAACGACAGCCTTGTAGCCATGAACTTCACGTCCATCCCATCGGGGGCCTCTTCCGCTTCTGTTCTCCTCACTGGCCTAGGATTGCACGGATCCAACCCAAATCGGAGGTTCTCATTGTACCCGTACCGCGGCTTCGGTTTTCAGGACTATGGAATACCCCCCGGCACCTATCAGTTGAGAGCCTACGTCGAAGGCTACCTGCAGCAGAACCCAGAAGATGTCACGGTCAACCTCGGACCAGGCATAATCAGCCTGAGCACCAACATGTACCGGGGAGCCTCCTTCGAACTCACACTGTATTCTGTAGACTGGGAGCACCCACAAACTCAGAGAAACTGGAAGTGGCCGGGGGAGAGGGTCGTGATACAACTGTATGATTCTGTAGGCAACCTTGTTGACACGCAACCCTTCCTGGTACAGATACAACAAGAATCTGATCGATCGTCGCTCGGTCCGTTCATGTTCGATGGAAATTATGCAATCCTAGGAGAAGCAGGGGCAGAGTTCTTCGCCCTCTTTGGGACCAAGCCTACGGCCTACTCGAACGGAAGCTACGTTTTCAAGGTTTCAACCTACGGATACATTCAACCTGAGCTGACTGAAGCCTATGGGGTTGAAGGAAACAAGACAACCAATCTCAGAATCAACCTGTTGATCGGCGTCAACCTAACACTAAACATCAAGTTCAAAACGGAATCCATCTTCGCCGGCGTCCCATTCAACATGTCAATGCGAATCCGCGTCTTCGATGATTCAGGGAACTTGGTTGCTGCATGGCTGACCGGGTCGGCTGACGATGTGTTGAACTTCGGACAGCTAGAAGCAGGGCTCAGTCAAGACCCGATAAGCCCCAATTTTGCCACGAGCCTCGACCCGGTCCATCGAGACCCGCTACTAGTTTGGTATGTGCCCAACGGGACAACCGACCTGTCAATAACTTTGGCAGGCCTCCCCAGCTCCTACTCAGACCCTGTCTTCCAGAATATCACTACCGGAGGGATCAAAGGCTCGCCAATCTACAAAGGCGCTTGGACTCTGGAAGTTGACACAGTGAACTGGTACCTCCCAAGCACTTTCTATCCTCCCGCACCGGCATTACTTCAGGGCGAATCTTTCCACATCATTGAGACCCTAGCGTACCCGTATGGCTGGACCAGCGACATACTTTCAGGAAACCACCTCGGCCCATTTTCACAACCTCAACTCTGGTTTGTTCCCAATTCACGAATTGGGTCACAGAGTTCGAGCGTGCAGAGCCTGGAGTTGAACGGCTACGTGCAGGGACAAGTTGTAGCTATGACTTGGAGTGATGAAGCTCGCACCGTCTCATGGGTCAGAATTCAGACGGCGAAACCTGGCAGTTTCAGCTTGGCAACATACAGTCTTGACGGCTTCTTCGACATGTATCTGCTTCCAGGCCCCTACACTGTGAATGTCACGGAATGGACCATACGGTCGGAAGGGCACCAAGCAGTAGACTCAGTTGCCTTGTACGTGTCGCCAGGACAGAGGATTCATTCAGTCAATTTCGTCTTGAATGAAAGCGAGATTCCTATAGCTGAGCCGCGTGCGCTCGCTTGGTTCGTGCTTGTGCTGGCAGCGCTTTCACTCACGAAATCAAACCAAGCGAAGGACCGACTGTTTGGGCCTCGCAACACGGAGAGACCGAGCAGGGAACGAGAATGAGTAGCAGACAGGTCGCTGTGGAGACTGTGGACCTCTGCAAGGTCTACAGAAGTGGGTCAATAGATTTCCCGGCTCTTCACGGTGTGAGTATGAGGATTGAGAAAGGTGAGCTAGTGTCAATCGTCGGCCCTTCAGGAAGCGGGAAATCTACATTGCTCAACTTAGTCGGCATGTTGGACCAGCCCACTTCTGGGAAGATATTCATTGATGGCCGTGATACTTCCACGCTCAGCCAGAGAGAACGCGCTGATTTCAGGAACAGATACATCGGTTTCATCTTCCAGTCCCATAACCTGATCGCTCGCACTTCGACGCTTAGGAACGTCGAACTGCCCGCCCTCGTCACTGACATGACAAGCAGGGAGAGAAAGACGCGAGCCATCGAACTTTTGCGCAGGGTCGGATTAGGCGATAAGATTCATAGAAAACCTACAGAACTCAGCGGCGGCGAGCAACAGAGGGTTGCAGCAGCTCGAGCTCTCATGAATAATCCTGCGATTGTTCTAGGCGACGAGCCGACCGGAAACCTCGACTCGAAAACTGGCCGTGAAATCGTCGACTTGATGCGTGAGTTGAACCAAGAGTTGAACATCACATTCATACTGGTCACGCACAATCCCGAAGTGGCGAATGCCACCCGGCGGATCATCAGTCTGCGCGACGGCAAAATTGAGCAGGATGAAATCCTACCATAATTTAAGCGACGATGTTGTGGAGGTTAGAACTGCAACGGAGGTCGCCACTTGAATTTCAGGAGCAGAACCGCGGGTACACTTTTGCTGATCTGGCTAATGTGCGTATTACCCGCGTCCTTTCCAGCTATCTCAGCTGACCCAGTGTCCGAACTATCCGTGCAGACAAATACGAACATCATCCGAGCCGGATCCAACAACACAATTCAGATGCAGATATCAGGAATTGGAAAGCTTCTTTCCAACCTTGATGTGTCGTTGACGTTGCCATCACCTCTGGTGCTCTTTGGCGACAACCATTGGAGGCGCAGCAGTTTCGGTCCTGGCGACTCAATGGCCATTGTGCTGATGATCTTTGCCCCCGTTTCGTCGGCTGGGAACAGCTACCAGGCAACACTGGCTGCTCAATACAAGGAAGCTGGTGAGACGACCTACAGCGAGGAATCACACACGATAGGCTTGCTCGTGAGAGGTTGGATTGAGATCGTGATCTACGACATTATGGTGGACCCTCCACTGGTGGCTCCGGGTTCCGCGGTCACAATCTCGGGCAGCCTGCTGAACACGGGAATCACAGCTGCCATGTTCACCAACTTGACGGTCAAACCGCAATCTCCCCTCATGGTGGGCCTTGAAGGCGTATCCTACATGGGCCAAATCGACCCCAATGCTCCCTCGCCCTTCAGCCTAACAGCACAGGTATCTCCGTCAGCCAACGATGGCAAATACGACGCTGTGTTAGTCGTCTACTATCAGGACGACCTCCACATGAACCAGCAGATTGAAACTCACTTCAGCATTGAAGTTTCCAGCACAGCCACGCAAACAGGGACGACGACGAGTCCGCGGGGCGAACTTGCTCTGCTCATCGACTACGGTCAATATCTCGTCGGATTAATCGTTCTCATTGTTGTAGTCTTCGCCTTACGGAGGATCCGAAAACGTAGGCCTAGCTGAAGGCCGCTCTAGCTTCGAGAAAACCTCGGGATGAATTTTGGCACGCCTTGCCTGTACCTTCTGTATTCGTTTCCAAATCGAGCCTCCAGTTCTCTCTCCTCCAACGGGATTATTATGAAATAAGATGTCATGAAATCGATAAGGGCCAACAGCCCGGTTCCGAGAAAACCGGTCATGAGGAACACTCCGACGAACATGAGCGTGTGTGCCAAATATGTTGGGTGCCTAGCGACAGAAAATGGTCCCGTTGTAACAAGTTTCTGGGAAACTGATCGCGGTTTGATCTCTGGATAGCCCATTAGTCCCTTCAAGCCCAGCAGCCATCCAGTCCAAGTGTGCAACCCCATGCCAACGAGCATCGAGATCAGCCCGAACCATGAGAGCGCACCAAGGTCCAATTCTGGTCCCAGAAGCAAATCCTGCAATTCGATTACAACGACGGACGCAAACAACCATTCTGTTCCAATAACTAAGTAGGTTACACGCCGAATTTTCCTCCAGAAATCCAGCGTTATGTGTAACTGAACAAGGAAGATCGCATTGAGAGGCCATACAACTAACGCCGCGACAGCTAGCAGCCGTAACACGATTTTCGCCTAACTACCGCTGATTACATATGCAGTCAAGCTTATCTTCCAGTCGGCGCCCCAGCTCAGGTTTGACATTTGTTCGAGGCATGTTAGATGGCGAGTTTAGATGAAGTTCTGAATTGGGTTGACCGCTCCCGAGATGACATGACCCGTTTCATGATTGAGATGCTGAAGATCAAGGCCGTCAACGCGGACGGCGGCGGAAAAGGCGAATACGACCGCGCTATGTTCATTCAGAAGGAAATTGAGAAGCTGGGACTGAAGGTTCAACGGTACGATATCCCAGACAAGCGGGTCCCTGAAGGCGTACGTGTAAGCCTGACAACAATTATCGAAGGTCAGGACAAGAGCAGAACTCTCTGGTTCGCGGCTCATTTGGACACGGTGCCCGAGGGCGCACGAGAACTCTGGGCCACAGACCCCTATGACCCAGTCGTCAAGGATGGAAAGATCTTCGGCAGAGGGTCCGAAGACAACGGCCAGGCCATTGTATCAACCTTTTTCGCGATGAAAGCATTGAAAATTCACGGGTTAAAGCCAGCGACGAACGCAGGTTTCGCCTTCGTGTCTGACGAAGAGTCGGGCAGCAAGTTCGGCGTGATTCCGCTTGTTGAGAAAGGCGTCTTCAAGCCGCATGATACGGCGATCGTTCCGGATACCGGCGAACCCGACGGTTCAGTGATTGAAGTCGCGGAAAAGAGCTTACTCTGGCTGAAATTCACCACAAAAGGTAAGCAAGTTCACGGCAGCACACCCGAGAAAGGACTGAACGCGCACCGAATCGGCATGAAACTGGCGCTTCAGCTCGACGAGCTTCTGCACAGCAAATACTCCGTCACAGATCCACTCTTCGACCCACCAGCTTCAACCTTCGAGCCCACCAAGCATGAGTTGAACGTGGACAACGTCAACACCGTCCCAGGCGTTGATGTACAGTATTTCGATTGCCGCGTGCTCCCACAGTATTCGCTTAAAGAAATAATGAAGGACATCGAAGCAGTAAAGACAAAACTGGAGAAAGAAACTGGCGCCCAAGTCGAGATAACCCCCGTGCAATACGAAGAAAACGCTGCCCCAACGCCGGCAGACAGCGAGGTTGTTCAGAAACTAAGAACCGCAATGAAGAAGTTACGGGGAATCGACGCAAAGCCCACGGGCATTGGCGGGGGAACTGTCGGCTTGTACTTCCGGCGAAAAGGCATTCACACCGCAGTATGGTCTACTCTGGACGACATGGCACACCGGCCCAACGAATACTGCCGGATCGACAATGTGGTCAACGACGCGAAAGTGTTCGTTCACGTAGCCATGAGCTGACCGCTAGCTGAGCGGATATGAGAACAATAAGTCTCTACTCAAGAAAACTGTCCTCTGAGGAGGCTCGAGAAGGGTACATTCTCGTCGAGAAGAGCAAGCTATCCTTTTTCCCTGCCCTCGGACAAAGTTTTGACCTAGTGAAGGGGTCATCGCGCAGGAAGGCGAAAGTCGAATCATACCCATGTAGTTGCCGAGGCCCGGAATTGCCGCATGAACACTACTTCATTCGTTGGAGCGGCCTCAAGAAAGGAAGCACCGTAGTGATACGCAAGGATACGAAGAGGCAACGAAGCTTCACAGTAAGCGTAACCCCATAATAGAAGGCTCTCCGCCTAATCCCCCTCGATGAATACTACCACCAAGCCCTCGTGGGACTCAAAAGAATCCTATCTCGCAGCGCGCGAGGACACGAACAAAGCTCTGAGAGCGCAAATTTTGATGAGTGGGAAGACAGGCCGCCATTAGTGTACGACTGCGAACCGGTCCTGCTGTGACCTCGCCATCGGGAATCGTATTCTTCTGCCTGCTCAACAGCATCCGTTCAGCTCGGAACTCCACCAGTCAGGTATGCTGCTCCTGCTCGAACATCCTCATCGCTTCTTGGCGCTTTCGCTCCATCACGTCTGGCGGCATGGCAATTTGCATTGAAAGCGACCAAGAGTGGCCGAAGGGGTCGGTTAGCTGCCCGTACCTTTCTCCCCAGAACATGTTGTCTAGCGGACTGTCAACCTTCGCGCCCGCGTCAATAGCACGCTTCCAAACGGCGTCAACGTTCTCCGCGTAGATGTGAAGCGTCACTGATGCAGCCCCAAGGTCGCGAGGATCCTTGTGCCTGCTCCCGGGGAATATATCGGACATCATCACGATTGAGTCGCCAATTTTGACGCGGGCATGAATTATCTTCCCGTCAGGAGTAGTCTGCCTCGTCAGTTCTTTTGCGCCGAAGGCTTCCTTGTACCATTCAATCGCCTGAGCCGCACCATTAATCGCAAGGTACGGCGTAACCGTATGGAAGCCCTGTGGAACATATGCTGCTTCCCTTGCCTTCGCCGCTCTCTTCTTTTTTCTGCTGCTTCTTGCCAACTGTTGACACGGCTCTCCCCCCTTCACTTGGATTCAGCAATATAAAATGTATAGTATATTAACCGCCGCCCAGATACACTTAGCAGACTAACAGTCTTGTCTCAGGGAAAGTTGCCAAGTGATGTGGAACCAGTCTTGCCCAAAGTTCCGTTTGAGATGTGTCCAATATGGGCGAGTCTTGGCGTCTTCGGGCGAAAATGGTCGCTCATACTGCTCAGGGATATGTTCTTCCTGAAGTACGACAAGTTTGGTCAGTTCTTGAGGAACAACCTTGGACTGACCCCTCGCGCGCTTTCTATGCGGCTTCGCGACCTACAGCGCGAAGGAATTATCCAACGCGTAGTCTTCTCCGACGAAAAGCGGGACGTTAGGTATAAGTTGACGCGCAAGGGGCTAGACAGCATACCCATCCTGACAGCCTTCATACAGTATGGGATAAGGCACCACGCCGACCGAGTCTTTGAAGACGGGAAACCTCGAAAACTCAGTCAGGTGTTTCCGGAAAAACAGCCCCTGATGCTTGGGAAACTGCTGCTCGCCTACGCAAGAGAGACAAACGCAAAACTAGAAACAGGCTCACAACAGTAGCCCGATGAAACCGACCGTTGACTGACCCGAGAAAGTCGCCAGAATGGGAAGAAGCAGGAGACTAGTTCAAAAAGCTTAGAGCAGGGCATTCGAAAAAGCTGAGGAAGAAAGATTAACGGATGAACCTCGCGCGAAAGGACGAGCTTCCTTAGGGAGGTTAGGTATCGACGAAGACTTGATCCCATGTGCGCTTGAGGTCGTGACGTTCTCTGTTTGGGTCACGAATTAGGGCGCCGTTCGTGTTATTTCTGAGAGCTTTCCCAGATTCCGAAGAGGTTGCCTTCAAGGTCGAGGCCGAGCGCGAAGTAGCCCATCGTGGGAACCTCTGTTCTGGGGACAATGACCTTGCCACCTAATTGCTGAATCTTCTTACTGAACTCATCCACGGACTCGACTAGCACATAGTTCACGGGTCGCTGGTTCGGGTCCATCTTCTTCATCATTCCGCCATTGACACCCATGTTCTCGTCCTTCGCTTTGGTCTGTATCATCCAGTATTCTCCACCGGACATACTGAGTTTTTCAATCTTCCAACCAAAGAGTTTGACATAGAACTCGGAGAGCCTGGCAGGATCATTTGCTGGAATTTCGAAATGAACAATGGTTCTATCCATTTTTCAACTCACCTCCAACAAGCTAAGAATGCGGCTCTTGCAAGACTCGTTGTATATTAATCAAATAGGGAAAGCGGGTATAGTAGCTTAGTACTTCTCGCCAATAGCGAAACGGTGACGCTGAACTTGGGACAGGAAACTCAGTGCAACGCCCGGTTCGATGGTAAGATTTCGAGGGGCAAGGCTCTCTTGGAAACAGACCGCCTGATCTTCCGCGGCAGTGATTTTCGACTTGAAATCCCGTTCAAAGAGGTGCGATCAGTAGAATCTAGGGCTGGCCGACTTGAGATATCCTACCCCAGGGGGAAGGCTGTCTTCGAATTGGGGCTGCTTGCTGAAAAATGGGCGGAAAAGATCCGCCACCCTAAGAGTCTCTTGGATAAGCTCGGTATCAAGCCTAGGGCCATCGTTGCCGTGCTGGGCATTCAGGACGGGACCTTCTTGCATCAGCTTAGGGAGAGGACCTCCTTCATGTCCAAAGCTATTTCGACGCAGAATTATGACCAGATTTTCCTGTTAGCGGAAGAGAAACGGCACCTGAAGAAGCTCAAGTCGCTAAAGAGAATGATCAAGAGAGAAGGCGCCATCTGGATAGTTTCACCAAAAGGAAACCAACACATCAGAGAAGACGATATTTTGGCAGCGGGCAGAGACGCTGGACTGGTTGACGTAAAGGTCGTGGCTTTCTCGGCGACTCACACAGCCCACAAGTTCGTAATCCCAGTTGCTAAACGGTGAGGAGCTATTCCATTCTCTTCGACAGTGTGACTGCCATTACTCTGACTTGGTCGCAGCTGTCTTCGCATCTGTCAGCCGTATTCTCGATAGCTCCGATGAATTCGCTAAGCAGGATGAGTGAACCCGTCTTGATCCCATCAGTCTTGATGTCAGTGAGGTAGCTTCGTGCCTTCTGGTATAGGGCGTCAACTTTTTCCTCCAAGCGTTCAACCTCATCGGCAGCTTTCAATGACTCGTCTAGATCACCATCTATCAACCTTTGTACACATGCCGCAACTTTGACCGTGCAATCCGACACGGTTGAGCACATCTCCACTGCCATGTCCTGAATCTGCTTGGGCATTTGAGAAAGGTCGAATAGAACTAGGATCCTGCTTGCCTCATGAGCCCAGTCGGTAATCCAGTCAATCTGCCTACCCAGCCTCATGAGCCCTACTCGTTCGTCGCTCGGCAATTCCCCACGGGCCAATTCGGCGATGATCGTTCTTCGAACCATGTCGGCCTCTCTCTCCTTCTGTTCCAGAACTTCAAAGTTCTTCCTCAACTCCTCCTTCCTGCCAGCGATGGCGTACAGAATACATTGGGCTAACTGTTCGACTGTGAGTGTTGTCATCTTGGAATGTTCTAGCACCATTGCCATTGCCTTCACGGTTCGCCTAGCCCTCAGCCAACTTTCTAGGGACGTTTACTCACACCTCGAACCTCAATAGGCCCATCACTCTAGCGCAATCTCCTTCTCTAACCCTTCGGGTGGATAATCGAATAACAGCATGTGCCCAACGTCACCCAAACGCACAGCGACCTCGTCGCCTGCTCGGAATTCTCGAAGCTCTCGAGCATTAGGCATGTGCACAACAAGCTCGATTCCACCTTCAACTTCGACAACGTAACGATTCAAAGCGCCAAGAAAGTTCTCATGCTTGACTTTTCCCTTCCAAGCTCCTTGGCTCCTAGAAGGGGGCCTAAGAGCGATGAATTCGGGCCTGACAGAAACTACAACCCTCTGACCAACCTTCCTGCCATAGTTCGGCATGCGGATTCTCTGCCCGCCCACCACAACTGTGCAGGATTCCCTGTCTGCCTCCATTATTGTCCCTTCCACTAGGTTTGTTTCACCCACGAAGTTCTCTGCGAAGATTGTCTTGGGTGACAGGTAGATTTCGGCTGGCTTTCCGATCTCTACGATTCTGCCTCGTTTCATTATAACAATCCTGTCAGATATTGATAGCGCCTCCTCCTGATCGTGCGTCACGTGCATGACCGTGAGCCCTAGGTCTGAAGCAAGCCTTCTAAGCTCATACCGTAACTCCGCCCTCACAAGCGCATCCAAAGCGCCCAGCGGTTCGTCCAGAAGGAAAAGATGGGAGCCCGTGGCTATCGCGCGTCCCACCGCGACTTTTTGCTGCGCGCCACCGCTCAGCTCCCTTGGAATCGATCTTGCCCGTTCCCGCATACGTGTCAAATCCAACATTTCGTTTGTAATGGTTGCAACTCTTTCTGGATTGAGGCCTTTGACAGCTAAACCGTAGGACACATTATCCCTCACAGTCAAATGCGGAAAGAGCGCAATCTCTTGGAAAACGTATCCGATGTTTCTTTCCTCTATGTTCAGATTTGCGATCGACCGGCCGTCTACGAGGACCTCGCCGCGGTCGGGTTGGATTATGCCTGCGACGCACTTTATGAGCGTGCTTTTGCCACATCCGCTGGGGCCCAAAATGCAGACGTACTCCTTATCCTCGACGCGTAGTGTGACGTCTTCGAGCGCCTTGATATTACCAAAAGTCTTTGACAGCCCTTTAATCTCGAGCGTAGGCATCTCAGGCCATCTCCAGCTCTTTCAACAAACCTCGTGAAGGATATTCGAAGGACATGACGTCGTCCTTCTCAAAGCCCGCGAAGACCTTCTGACCGAGCTTGAAGGCCGGTTCAGGGCCTTCGACAAATTGGCGTGAAGCAATCGTATCGCCGTTTGTTAGCCGAATCACGTACTCTCTTGAGTTTCCCAAGAAACGAATGTCCCGAACTTCACCCTCCAGAACGTTCTCTGCGTCTAGGCTTCCGGTTGCTAACTGCACTCGCTCTCTTCGCATTCCTAGGATAACAGGCTCAGCGGTCAGAAACGACCGCGGAGCTCTAATCTGTAGACCACCTCTAACGCGGACAGGAGACAAATCTTTCCTTGCGGCTTCAATTATTCCTTCAAAGAAATTCGCTCCGCCGACAAGATTTGCTACGAAGATTCCTGCCGGTCGAGTATAGACCCTTGTGGGACTCCCGAAGTCGAGTATCCTGCCTTCCCTCATGATTAGTATACGGTCTGCGAGGCTCATGGCCTCGTCCCGGTCATGAGTCACATGAATCGCTGTCAACCCTGACTGCTTTACTAAATCGCGAAGTTTATGCCTCAGCTCGAGCCGCAAGCGCGCATCTAGTGCCCCGAGAGGCTCGTCCAAAAGCAGTAAGCCCGCACCCGAGGCCAGCCCTCTAGCCAACGCCACTCGTTGCTGCATTCCCCCGCTGAGTTCACTCGGATACGAATCTGCACGCCAAGAGAGTCGTACCAACTCTAACGTCTTCAGGGCAATTTCCAGGGAGTCAGCCGTTGACCTGCCTCTGGCCAGAGGCCCGAACGCTACATTCTCCAGCACTGTGAGATGTGGAAAAAGGGCGTATTGCTGTGGAACGTACACCGCATTTCTCGCGTGGGCGTCTATGTTGTTGACAACCTTGCCGTCGAACTGAATTGTCCCCTCGTCGGGCTTGAGCAGGCCCGCGATTAGTCGAAGAAGAGTGGTCTTGCCGCTGCCCGTTGGGCCCAGAACGCAGAGGTATTCGCTGTTTTCGACATCAAATGAAACACGATCCAACGCAACTATCTTTGCGAAGGTTTTTGTCACGTTTAGGAAGCTTACAGCTGGCAAGTATCACGTTCTCCTGAAAGTGTGACGCATAGCAATCAGGCGAAGCGCAACCAACGCGAGGAAGGAGATAAGCACAAGAAAACCAACACCAAGAGCGCGTTCTTGCGGTGTGACAGGCACGGTTCCCCTGATCCAATCCACAAGCAGAACAGGAGCCGTCTTAAGCGTCTTAGAAACAGCGGACGTTGCGCCGGTTTCATCGACGCTCCTCGTGAAAACTAGAATAGCGCCTGATAGAACGGAGTATTTAGTCAAGGGCAGAGTAATCTTCCGAAATACTCGGAGAGGGACCGCGCCAAGT
Source organism: uncultured Candidatus Bathyarchaeia archaeon (assembly GCA_964649235.1). Taxonomy (GTDB): domain Archaea; phylum Thermoproteota; class Bathyarchaeia; order 40CM-2-53-6; family 40CM-2-53-6; genus FEN-987. The sequence continues at coordinate 21,878 of CAZYOZ010000010.1, read as the reverse complement.
GTTCTTGCGGTCTCTTCGATTTCAGGTGCGATGCCTTGAATCGCTGCAGCCATAGCACGCACGAAGTAGCTGTAGGTTATTGTTGTGTGTGCAAGCACGAGAACCCAGAACTCAGGTAGTGAACCCATATTTCGCCAGAAGAAGTTCAACGAAACTCCAAGCGCGAGTGAAGGCACTATGATTGGTAGGTCAACCAGCGCGTCTATGATCTTGGTTGCGCGTTGATTGAACCTGGTTCGGGCTATGAGCAGGGCCACAGGCAATCCAGAAATGATGTTTACAATGGTTGCCAGAACTCCGACGACATAGGATAGGAGCATGCTGGACCAAAAAGCCGGCCAAGGCCCAGTCCCAGCTATGGCTTCAAGAAGTGTCCCTCTCTCGACGGCTTCCGTTGCTGGAAATGCTATGAAGAGACAGGGAAGTAGCACAAACACTCCGAAAACGAATAGTCCGGCGGCGTTCCTAGATCCGACAAACTTGCCTGTGCTCAGTTTTCTCTCGAGATTCGGCCATGCCTTCAGAGGGGCGATTCGAATTCTGGGGCTGACCAGCTTGATAAACGCGAACAAAAGAAGTGAGAATACGATCAGGACTAGGCTCGCGACGACGACTGCAGCAGTCAGGCTAGCGTCGCGTACGTTCTTGATGAATACGGTTCCATTTTCGAAGGCTCCTGCAACGACAATGGTTGCACCGGTCTCCGAGAGAGAACGCGCTAGCGCCAATAGAAAAGCAGCCAAAACGCCTGGCCTGAGGATTGGGATCGTGACTGTGCGCACCGCAGTGAAGGCAGAGGCACCTAACGTACGGGCTGCGATCTCGTAGGTTTCGCGGTAGTTTAGGAATTCCCCAACCATCACTCGAACGATTACTGGGTACGAGAAGGCAAAGTGAAGCAGCATTATCAAAAAAGCTCCGGGTGACACAAGGCTCTCTGTGCCGAATAACGTGGATATGCCAGATGGACTGCTCCAGAATTCGAGAATTGAAAAGCCCAAGGCTACCGTTGGAATCACAAAAGGTATGTCAGCTAGGCTATCGAGCACAGCAGTCCAACGCTGGCGACTCCGAACAATGAGCCACGCAAGTGGAACACCTGCAACAATATCCAGCGTGGACACGACGAGGCCGATCACAAACGAGGAAACAACGGCACTGCGCATCCTAAGAGAAACCTCAGGGGTCATCGACATGCTGGGCAACGTGAGTAGTTGAGCCACGATCCCTACGATGGCCGGTGTGATGACGATGAGCAGGAAGAAAGTCACAGCGGCTGAATAGACAGCCCTCGTAACACCTGTTCTAGCGGAGACATTTTCCAAGCCGACAAGCAGTCTGTGGAAAAGCGTGGCGGTTGAGCCAACAGTCTCCGCTCCACCGGCGTTCACGCCAACCCAACCTTGCGGCCCAAGAAGCTCGGAGCACTTATGAACATGATGCGCTCGACCTGGCCGAACTTGGTTTTAGTAACGATCACTGCCTTCGTGATGATGAGGGCCGAGAGGGAAGTATCGCCACAATACCCGACGAGCTCCTTAAGATCAATGGCGTGACAGATGTCTACTCCGTCGCAGCAGATACCGACCTGGTAGGCAACGCGGAAACAGATGTTCTAGCGAAAGCCAAAACGGAGCATTTCGCAAAGGTTCAGGGAGTAACCAGCGCCAAGAACCAATCGCCTTCAGATGCTACAGCAACTACCTAGAGCACATGTTCCAAATTGGATTCAGCAAGCAGCCGTCACGAATACTTGGAAAGAATCCTTCCGAGAATTTTCACCGAGAAGTTTGCTCCACTCACAACCACCACAATCTTTTCCTCGACCCTAGGATGCCATTTATGGATCAAGCCCGCAAAGGCAGCAGCAGCCGAAGGCTCGACCAATAAATGGCACTCCTTCATGACAGTGTAGACCGCCTTCTCGATCTGCTCTTCCTCAACAAGCAAAATAACGTCCACATTTCGCTTGACTATCTCGAACGTGTTTTCGCCGGGTTCGCGAGCCGCCAAACCCTCGGCAAGAGTCGTTGTGTCTTGGAGGCGTGTGATCCTTCCGTTCTTGATGGACTGGTGCATTGATGAAGCTCGCTCAGGTTCAACGCCAATGACCTTCGCGCTTGGCTTCAGGCTCTTTATCGCCGTCGAAATTCCTGATATCAGCCCTCCACCACCGATCGGGACTATCACGGTGTTGACATCGGGCAGGTCTTCACAAATCTCAAGCCCAATCGTTCCCTGGCCTGCGATCACATCAGGGTCATCGAAAGGATGAATGAAGGTTGCTCCGGTATTCTTCTGGATCTCCAAAGCCTTCGCCATGCGTTCGTCGTGGAAGAAACCGTGCTTGACCACTCTTGCGCCATACTCCTCGATGGCAGCAACCTTCTCCTCAACGGCTGTAGTCGGGACTACGATGGTGGCATCAGTCCCAACCAAGTTCGCGATGTATGAAACAGCAAGCCCATGGTTGCCCGAGGATGCGGCCACAAATCCCTGTTTCCGCTCTTGGGGCCTGAGCTTGAGAACCTTGTTAGCCGCACCGCGAATCTTGAAGACACGTATGGGCTGAAAGGATTCGAGTTTGAGGTAAACATTCGCCCCCACAAGGGCGCTGAGTCCGGGCGAGTAATACTGGGGGGTCCTGTACGCAACGTTAACTATTCTGCGCCTTGCCTCTTGAATGTCGCTCAGGGCAACTTGAGGCCTGCTCATTTTGAGACCACCCGCTAGTTACGGTGATGGCTGTTGAGGCATACGCGTGGGTGCGCCCCTTCCGAAGTAGTTCTGCACGGAGGGCTGCATCAGGTAGTAAACTATTAGCAAGTCTATGACCAGTGACAGAAGCTCTCCCACTCCGGGCCGTAAAAAGATGGAAAGAACTGAGAAGACTATTCCAAATACAGCGAATACTAACGACGCCATCCAAGCCCATCCCTTCGCATTCCACAAGCCATAGGCCAGAAGAAACTCCACCAGGACAAACACAAGCAGTATGAAACCTACTGAGGCAGATCTAACCGCAAGCCCGCGAAAGTGGGGAAGTAGCTCAGGAAGGCCCATGCTCACAGCCATCAATGCCAAAGCCCCCAAGAGGAGCAGTATCGCAAGGACGATGTGGAGAACTGCCAGAACTGTAACACCAGGGGGACGAGACGACAACGAAGCAGCCCCAGTCTATTTCTCTTTCTTCTCTCGGGATAGAAGCTGCTTAATCTTCTCTGCTAGTTGCTTCCGCTCAGCTTCGTCCTTGGAAGAAATCCACTGGAGCTTCAAGTAGAAGACATCATTGTCCTTTGAAGGCATGAGTGCCGCCTAAATCAGATTTCTCGCCGAGCAGCGCAACACACTCAGTGCGTGAAATATAACTTTAGACCGTAGGCGAAATCAACAGTACCCTCTCTAATCCTACGGGACCTGTCTTCAGCATTCATTGTTAAGCGACGGTTACTTGCCCTTGACCGTGGTTACGAACTCGTCCAGACCTATCGTTGGGAGCGTGGTGATTTCTACTGTTCCTCTCGCTCCGAGTTCCACTGAGACTCTGACAATTGTCTTGTTGTCCGGTGCCTCAACAATCGTAACAAAATCGTAAGGGCCCAGAGTCGCGTACTGGGAAAGCACTTTCACACCAAATGCCTCAACTTCTTTGTTGACCTCCTGTATTCGGCCAGGCTTTCCGCGGACAGTTTTTCGGCCTTCTGCAGTCAATTTTGACAGAAGGATGTATACTGGCAATTGTTCTTCCCAAGTAGGAAATGTGAAGACAGTGGATTTGGAGGTTTCTATGATGCTCGCGAAGCCTACTCGATCTGCTTGAACATTGCTGTAGCGGATTCGGGACAGAGTTCAGTGAATTCGGTTGACGCCTTCACCGCCTTGTGGACGATATTACGGTTGATAGGCCTGAAGCCCAACCGTTCAAAGAACGGAGCGGCGGTTTCAGTGAGCAAGTATGCTTTCTGAACGCCTTTGGCCTTCGCGTTTCTTAACACCGCATTCACTAGACTTCTTCCAAGCCCCTGTCTCCGTAACCTATCGTCCACAGCGACTGAGCGAATGAGGCAACTGTGCCCGCAAAGCTCGAAGCCAGCGACACCTACCATAACCCCATCCTTGTCAGAGGCTATGACAAAGTTCTCCAGGCATGACTCAACTCCTGCCGTGGGCAAGGACGCCTGTTCAAGGAAAGTGTTGATCCGAGGCAAATCTAATGACGTTGCGTGTCTAAGCTCTGCCACCAGGGACATTGGCTGCGTCTATTTTTTCTTGTGAGCGCTACAATGAAAACCATTCGAATAAGCAGGCGTTTCCCATTCGGAGAGTGAATACAGATCGTACGCGATGGGACACTTCCTCGGCCACTAACCATTGTCTACCGGCGATTGCCAAACAGCGTACGCGAGTTTCCAGCGATACTTCGTCTTGAAACTGCAAACATGCTTATGATGGAGAGCGAACTTCATGTCGCGAGACCGGTTCGCGTTCGAGGAAATATCATCGCGAACAATGGTTACTTGGCAATCTGGTTTGTTTTCAGGAACAAATGGTACGACATCGGAAAATTCTATGACAGAAAACGAAGATGGATAGGCTACTATTGCGACATCGTGAACCCGGTAGGGAAGCTACTTAGCATACCGAGTAGGACATCCGTCATAACTGACCTGTTCCTTGACCTATGGATAACGCCTAGACAGGAATGCTATATTCTGGACGTAGGTGAGCTGCAAGCCGCACTCACGAGAAATCATATATCACGACCAATGGCACAAAAAGCAAGAAAGCAGATCACCAACTTGATACGCTTGGTTCGCCAGGGGCGATTTCCCCCCAAGGCGGTTCGGGTTGCGAAGCCTCTTGCCGTATCGAAGCGTTGGCCTTGATTCCGTCCTCACGCTTCTGCTTGTATTCGTATTCAGCTGGGCAGAACCTACCATGACTCGTATAGCAATCTCGTCGGTGCTGAGCGTGCTCTCGGCTTGGAAATTCTTGCAGTCCAAATGATACTTGTCAGCAATTGAACGTCCGCGTTGAAGTTGATGCCAGCGCAGCCAAGCGCCTCCCCACCGGATCCCACGCCAGTGCGGAAAAGAAGAACATATCATTTCGGTAGAGGGTCTTGAATGATTGTCCGTCCCATACCACAATGCTTCCTGCGCCGACTCCAGGTTGCGTTATGGAAGTACCAATCGCCGCCACGTGTGCGGTGGGATGCCAAGAAACCGCTACAGGATATGTGCGCTTGCTCTCAAATTGAATAGGTGAAAGCCGCTCTCCGTCAAATTGGCCCACGAAGCCAGTGTGCCACACAACATCGTAACCAACGACAAGCGCCGATTTTGCATCTGGTTCCCAAGCCGTTCCAATAAGGTCTACGCGACCTTCGTTGAGAGGTGTCAAGCTGTCCGTAGTAGCGTCGTAGCGATATAGATTCGGAGAGGGAATGAACTCTTCCGCAAAACAATTAGAACAAATAAGTGCTTGGTTGGAATTCGGTTTCCAAGCGATTCGGCGGAGGTTGGCCTGCCCGTCATCAATCAACTCTACGGTTTGTTCAGAGTACTTCAGGAGCACTCCCCGATTTCCGACGATTAGTGCCTCCCTGCCGTCGTGGTTCCACGATACGGCGCGAAGATTTTCGAAAGTTGGCGCATTGATCTTTCGAACGCGCCCTTCTCCGAAGAGTAAGACCGTTCCTGCATTTCCTACAATTAGCGCCGTGTCGTCAGTTGGATTTGAAGCAACGCCTCTAAGGTTCTGCTGTGTTACTGAATTGTGACTAATCGCCTTGTTATCAAGAATTGTTAGGATTCGGCCCCGATCGCCTACCAGAATGAGCGATGAGCCTTCGCGATCCCATGAGAAATACCGGAGATGCCCTGAAACTCTGCTGTCCCGGGTTGATTTGCCTTCTTGCAAGAAAAGTAGCGAGGACAATCCTTCACGAACCCGTCCGGTTCTAAGTCAAAAAGTAGAAGTGGCAGCTTCCTTATGAGAGCCTCCGACGAGGCTGAGGAATTGCGCCGCACCAAACCTCGAAGACCAAGCGCGATCGAGCTGTATGCTGAACGCCCAATCAGAACGCAGCGCGATCTCAGAGATTATATCGGAGCACTCGATGAAGATGAAGGAGTAAGGATTGAGGGACACTCCAAGGAACATGCCAATGGTGGGTTCGTGTTCGTTGGGACGTACCGGGGCAGCTACTGCGTCAATCTCTGCGATAAAGTCTGGAACTCGAAACTCCGAAAGTACCTCCCTGGAGGAAATGACGAGTTTCTCTACTTCGAGACAGCCAACGAAGCATTCGACTACGTCAAGAAACTTGCAAGACGACCACTGCGAGCATGGCTCTACTAGATCCGTAATTTAGTTACAATATCCCCAAGACGTCAGCCATCCGGCGGAAGGTAGCCTCCCCAGAGTTTTTCGAATCCTCGTCGATCTTTCGGCGCTTATTGGCAAAAGCTGCAAGTCTCTTACTCAGCACGGCCAGCTCGTTCAGGGCACCGGGTGTGTTGAAATCATCATCCATGTACCTCTTGAAAACCGCCTCTGCATGTGTCAGGGTCGCTTGAAACCTCTTTCCACTGCGGCTGCTGGGAGCCACTTCAGTTGCTAAGAAACTTTCCAAGTTCCTCGTTAACGCGTTCAACTCAAATTTGGCTCGCCTTATGGCAGTCTCAAAAGCCACGATCTGCTGCCTGTAATGGAATGAAGCGAAATAGTATCTCAGCTCCTGGGCGGTGTATTTTTTCAGGGCATCACGGATTCGGATGACGTTTCCAAGTGATTTGCTCATTTTTCGGCCTTTTACACTCAGTAAGCCGGAGTGGAGCCAGAACCTGACGAACGGAGATTTTCCGCTCAACGCTTCTGCTTGGGCGATCTCAGCTTCGTGGTGCGGGAAGATTAGCTCGGAGGCCCCACCGTGTACGTCATAGGTTTCGCCGAAGTTACTCATTGAGATGGCGGTGTCTTCTATGTGCCAGCCGGGCCTGCCGTGACCCCAAGGGGAATCCCAGCCGGGTTCGTTTTCGTACTTCCGCCAGAGGGAGAAGTCTTCAGGGTTTCTCTTTGACGAGCAGAGCTCAAGCCGTCTGAGGCCGAATTCTTGTTGGCTCTGCCCGGAAAGCTGGCCGAACTTTGGGAATTTCCTGACCTCGAAGTATACTCCTGTGTTGGTTTCATAGCCTACGCCTCTGTTGATCAGGCCGGTCACTTGCGCAATCATTTCCGGAATGTACTCCGAGGCTCTGAAGTACCCATCAACCGTGCCTATGCCGAGCGCCTTCATATCGTCCAAAAAGTAGCTTTCATATTCTCTAGCGAGCTGAAATGAGTCCCTGTGCAGCTCTCCGGCTCGTTGGAAGATTCGCTCAGCCACATCTGTGATATTCATCAGAAATCGCACATTGTAGCCCAGGAACCTCAGGTAACGTGCAATTATGTCGAAAGCGATGTAAGTCCGGGCGTGTCCTAGGTGTGCGTAGTCGTAGACCGTAGGCCCACACACGAAGAGCTTGACAACACCGTTGGCACGCGTAACGAAACGCTCCTTACGCCTAGTCAAGGAATTGAACAGACGAAGCATCGAACCGATTTCTCCACATCTCGCCGTCCAGGAGCTTGAAAGGAACCTTACACATCTTTTGCTGGGCTGTGCCATCAACATGCTTGTCCGCGGGAGTATATACTAGTTGACTCGTGAAAGACCGCGATGACTTCTCCGCGATTGGACCTTGCGTCCCAGGATTCAAGCAATTCTGATTATTCAGAGCCCACTTACCTTTGTTTTCATAGGAACGGAGTGGTTCTAGCCGTATTGAACGGCTAGGGTGGTGTTTCGGGAGTATGGACCCCGTGCAGGTTCTGTCCGTGTCATATGGCGCACTGCGGAAGCGCGCTATCGATTGCCCTACGGGGACTGCCTGCCCTTCTTAGGCTGGACGATGTAGTAATTTTCATCCACATCGATTTCCAGATCTGGGACAAAAGACAGGATGAACTCGATCAGTTCATCCATGCTCCGTTTGCGTCGCTCCTTCAATTGAAGGAAGCCCTGAAGGCTCACAAGGCGCTCGTACATTTCTGAGCTGATTTTGATGCTCCTGCTTAGCCGCCTCTTCTTGCTCGACTCGAAAGTCCTGGACACTATTTCTCTCCGGTGGAAATGTGGAACTATCTCCCCTTTTTATTTTTCTTCCAAGCCCCCTTAAATATCTAGTCCACATCCTGCGCCCCTGACGCAGTTAAAGACGGACGAGGGTCTTGGTCCGGAGGTGAATACGGTTGGCGAAGAAGAGAAAGGTTAAGATGCGTGTTGGCGAGCGCGAGAGCAGCAGGGCTGAGCAGGCTTACGAATACGAAGCATAAGAGTATCCTGCAGATCGGGATGCTCTGTGCTGAGTTCCCAGTTTTTGGCTTTTTCCGGGCCTAGTGTTCTGTTCCGTGCCGTTTGAATTTCTGGAACGCTGCCTCAGAGTTCTGAACTTGTTCTTCTGATTTACTCAAGAGAGCCTGACAGATAGAGTCTTAAATGAACTCGAGTATACCTTCGCGAACACTCGTAGTGTTCAAGTTATGCTTGCTCTTACATTAATTAGAGGCCGTATCGCACAGGCTGTACTACTCATAATTGTGTTAGCCGCCATCTACCTAGCCGCCAAGATCGCTTCAAGAAGAAAACTGAAGACACGCGGGATACCCGGCCTTGAGAGACTTGATCACTGGATTCAGCAAGCCGCTCAGCTGAAGCGAAGCGTATTCTTCACTCCCGGCACAGGTGCGGTCACAAACTCAGACACCCAAGCAGCATTAGCATTGCTCGAGCACGTAGCCAAACAATGCGCTGAACATGACGTGCGCCTAATCGTGGGCACAGCTGACCTTAACGTCCACCAAGTCACAGAGGATATCGTCAAGAACGCTTACACCCAGGCCGGAAAAACAGAGGCATTCCGCACGGACACAGTTCGATATATTTCTGCCAGGCAGTTCGCGTTTGCCGCTGGCGTCATGGGCCTTATACAGCGCGAGAGAACGGCCGTCAATATCTTCGTCGGTGACTTTGCGGCTGAGTCACTGGAAATTGCAGAAGCAGGAAGAGTCGAGGCAATAGCCCAGTTCGGTGGAACCTCAAATGTAACCCAGCTGCCCTTCTTTGTCACTACCTGCGACCAAACCCTCATCGGGGAAGAGTTGTACACTGCCCAAGGCTTCCTTTCAAAGGACCCGATGGTGATCTCATCCTTGGTTGGTCCTGACGCAGGCAAGATCCTTGCAATGCTACTCATTCTGGCTGGAGCGCTGCTGGTTACATATGGAGACAAGATTCTGGTCCGTTTGCTCACGCTGTGAGTGATCACCATGGCGTCCAACAAGGCGAAAAGAACACGGGGCGAGCTCGCGCTTCAGGTGATTATCTTTTCGTTAGGGTTCTTCTACGCATTCGTGTACTATGTCAGAGTCTCCGAGCCCGTTGACCTGCAAGCCCTCTCAGACCAGTTGTTCGCGTATTTGACGGCAATGCTCACAGTAGCCTTCGGGGTCGGATTCTTCAATTTGACCAGGGTCCACCTGAATAATGTTAAGCTCAAGCGACCGGTCTGGAAATTCAGCGTGATTCTGTTGGCGGCAATGTATGGGATGACCGTCCTCAGCATGATCTCATCACCTTTCGCGGTAGATCCACAGGGATTCGCGATTCCTCGGGCACTCATCGCGTTTATCGACCCCATTTGGGAATTCCTGTATTACAAAGTCCTAGTCTCGATAAATGCAACAATCTTTTCTCTCTTGGCATTCTACATAGCATCAGCAGCATACAGAGCTTTCAAGCTTCGAACTTTCGAATCGACCCTTCTCTTAGCTGCGGGAATCCTCGTCCTAATAGGACAGACCCCGATAGCCGACTTGGTTTGGCCAGGCTTCGGAGCCATTCGTGATTGGATTCTATCATATCCTAACACTGCAGGCCAAAGAGGCGTCTACCTTGGCGCCGCGTTGAGCATTCTTCTTTTCACCGCTCGCAGAATGATTCGCTATTCGTGGGGACGCTAGATGAACAGGTCACAAATCGCTTCAGACCCTCGGACAATTTACGCACTCTTGATACTCGTCATTACTTTGCCTATCTTGACACATGCCGTCCTTCCGGTTCCAGTTAGCGACACCACACGCGCAGTCTATGACTTCATCGAGATCCTCCCTGAGAATAGCCTAGTGGTTCTGAGCTTCGACTACTCGACGGCGACTGTTCCTGAACTTCATCCGCAAGCTATTGTGGTTACCCAGCACCTATTCACAAGGCCAGTCAAGATCTTGTTCGTGGCCCAGTGGGCGGATGGGCCTGCTCTGGCCGATGCAGTACTGGACGTGGTCGACCACGGAGACAGGAAGTACGGGGCGGATTACGCCACTTTGGGCTACATTCCGAATACAGCGACGTTGATTGGTATGACTGCGAACATCGCGAAATTCTTTCCAGTCGACACAAGAGGTAACCCGATCGATACTCTCCCCATCATCAAAGAGTTCAACGCGGGAAGGCTGGCATCTCTAGTCGTGTGTTTTGCCGCAAGCGAAGACACGCTTTCCGCCTACCTCCAATACTGGCAAGCTCAGTTCAACGTTCCAATTGCAGCCGGAGCGACGGCAGTAGCCGCCCCGGGGTATATGCCGTTCTACAATTCGCACCAATTGGTTGGTATTCTAGTTAGCATGCGAGCCGCTGCCGAGTACGAAGTGCTCATAAACAGAGTAGGTTTGAGCGGCGCAACTTCTGCAATGGTCTCCCAATCGACCTCACATGTCTTCATAGTGGCGATGGTTGTTCTCGGCAACGCGGCTTACATTGCTAGAAGGCGCAAAGCTGGGGCGGCATAGTTGGTAAATATCTTCGACACCATTGGTGTGTGGGTCGCCGCCTTAGCGACGCTAATGATTCTGAGCTTCCTTTACAAGGAGAACCCGTTCTTCCGTCTGGCTGAGTACATATTCGTTGGCCTAAGCTCAGGATTTGCTTTCGCCGCATCATTCCGCCTTTTCATGAACCAAGCTTTGAGTCCTATTTTCGTTGACAAGAACCTACTGTTCATCGTCCCGCTTGCTATAGGGGCGCTATTCTATGCCCAGTTCACTAAGAAGTACTCTAATCTTTACCGTCTCCCGCTGAGTTTGGCAATCGGTTATGGGTTTGGCGTGACGATTTGGAGCATAATGCAAACCTATTTCGTGCTCCAACTGCGCGCAACAATAATTCCCCTTTACACGAGCGACCCGGTGACGACATTAAACAACTGGGTCCTAGTTCTTGGAACTGTTCTATCCATATCCTACTTCATCCTACACAGAGAGCAGAAAGGAGTCTGGGGAGGCATAACAAAGGTAGGCAAATATTTCATACTGGCCACTCTCGGAGCCGTCTTCGGAAGCACGGTTCTGGGTAGAATGGCCCTCATAATCCAACGGTTCCAATTTCTTACGGGTGACCCGGCATTTCCATGGGCAGGCCTAAAAGTCGGAACGCCTGAAGCAGGGCGCTTTGCACCTGTTGCCATTCTAATCTTCCTCGCGATATTCGGCGCCTACCTGTACCGAGAAAGAAATCTCAAAGCCGGGCGCGAAAAGCCTCAGGCCCAACCCTGAGTTAACCCTTAGCTTTCGAAAGTGACTCTATACGATCAATAATCCTACTGACGTTCTCCTTTTCCATAAACAACCCTGTATATTTCTCGCCTTGTAGGTCGAACAGCCATTTGAGCGGGGCCAGCACCATTATGGCAAATTGAGATGCAACGAAAGAGATGGGCTTCCCCAACTCCAAGAACATCACGGCCGGGGCCTCAAGCCCATTCTCGACCACGAATCTTGCTATGTTATCGATTAACCGCCCTTTCTCCTCATCGGTTAAGTCAAACTCGGACAAGCCTCCCCTCCCCTTGAATCCGAAATCCAACCCG
>CAZYOZ010000010.1:0-9812 GCA_964649235.1 uncultured Candidatus Bathyarchaeia archaeon | reverse complement strand
CTGGCCTACGTGCCGCGAGCTTCAGCGGCAGTTCAAGGGCAAATAATCTTGGATATCGGAACGCAGAGTTGGGAGTCGGTGATGGTTTTCAGGCCTTCCGTAATCCATACGGGTTCGCAGTACATGATGTGGTACACAGGAGAATCTGAGGATGGCACAGACAGCATCGGCCTCGCGACATCTAGCGATGGAATCACATGGACACGATACGCGAATAATCCGGTTCTCACGGTCGGTGGATTGCTGGATTGGGATTACAATTCAGTAGAGGAAGCTTGGGTCATTTTCGATGAAGGCCAATACAAGATGTGGTACGGAGGGCAGGTCTACAATCCCGACGGCAGTTGCTGTTCATCATGGGCCATAGGCTATGCTAGTTCGCCTGACGGTATACAATGGACCAAGTATTCGGGCAACCCTATATTGACACCAGGTGAGAGCGGCTCCTTTGACGACCGCTACTTGTTCCGCCCAGTCGTGTTCAAAATCGGTTCAACCTACACCATGTACTATAGGGGGCAGCCCCAAGTTGGACGACGTGACAACGGCATAGCCACGTCTACTGACGGCGTGCATTGGACCAAGACAGGGAAGTTGTCAATTCAACCTGCACCCTGGAATAATTTCTCTTATGCGGTAGGAGGCGTGACCAAGATAGGAGACCTCTACGTGATGGGGTATAACGGAAACCCCCTGCCCACGGAGCCAAGATTCGAGACCGGCGTGGCTACCTCAACAGATGGAGTCAACTGGACACCATATGCAGGAAACCCCGTGGTGACTTACGGCAGCTCGGGTTGGGATAGTGGCGGCGGGGTAACTGATCCCGTTGTGCTCGCTGTTGGTAGCGAATACTTCGTCTACTTTACTGGCCACGAGGTAGCGGGCCAGAACCCGCCCATGAGAATAGGACTGGCAAGGCTACCAGCGTCGGAGTATCCTATCCCTGAATATCCATCTGGACAAGTATCAACCATGATTTACCTAGGAATTGCTTCGACTTGCCTCACCATGATCTGGCTCCGGCGTAGAAGAAGCAAGCGGACTTGAAAGCGGCAGGGAAAGTTAGAAATTCTTTCCCCTGCTTCTGAAATCTCCACACCTTGAATACGTGCTCAATTCGAGAAGCCTTTGTGCTACACGGAGCGGAATACCGTCTCCTCCGGGTAGACCTCGATGCCTTCCGAGGTTATTCTGTAGGGGCAGAGACGGTCTGTGTGCTTGGCACCACGCATCTTCCTCACCTCAAGTGCCTTGACATTCGATTCTTCAACCCGGTACATATGGAGCACCACAACACCCTGCGCCAAGAAAGCATCAGCACCGAATCGCGTCATGTCCTGCCGGTCTTCAGGATTCTCCGCCAACAGAATTGCCGTCAGATCCATCTCGGCCAAACCTTTGATAAGACGCAATGTTTGCTGGCGAATTTCAAACTCGTCTTTGAACTGCAACGTTAAGGCCGTAATCGAGTCTACGACACACCTTTGAGCGTTCACCTTCTTCTTAGCTTCAGCAATTACTGACAGGACGTCATCCATGCTAAATTTTGCAGATCCTAGAAAGCTCGTTTGAAGCGCGGCCGGAACAAATGTGCCTTTGGTTTCGCGTTTAATCGGAGAAACATCAACAAAGGAGAATTTGCCTTGGCGCTCAATGTCTGAAAGGTCCCATCCGTATCTCAGCATGTTCGTGCTAATCGAATAGGGTGGTTCATCAAGTGCGATGTAGAGGCCGCTCTCTCCGAATTCGGTCGCTCCTTTGAAGATGAATTGCGCGCCGAAAGTCGTCTTCCCGGTCCCAGGTCCTCCCAGCAAGAGGAAGCTGTAACCTCTTGGCAGCCCTCCCTCAATCAGTTCATCGAGTCCTTTAATTCCAGTCTTAACTCTTTGACCTTCACTCAACGGGTTAGTTCACCAATGGCTGAGTATGCCACAGTCAACTTCTTCCTAATATTTCCATGCCCGCGCATAATTTTCCCCGAACAATCGTTCCCATCGGTAGGTTATTCTCTTAATTGTATCAAATCCCTCCTAAACCTGGTTTAACGAAAATGGAGCACCTTCGCCGCGTAGTGCAGGAACTTGCGTCGGCCGGGTACCAGCTCGACCGTTCGGCATACGAATACCTGCGGACGATGAACGAAGCGGAAGCAACCACGTTTGCAAAATCCCTTCTCGTGAAGATATCCGAGAAAGGTGGTGCTGGAGGAATCCTCACCCGAGAAGGGTTGCTTGAGTTAGGACCATCCGCACCCACAGTTGCTCCTCGTCAGGTTCCTTCGGTCGCGCGAACCGAGATTCCTGCTAAGCAGATCACCGCTCGGGTTGAAGTCCTCCGGGATCCTTCGAAAGAGATTGGCACAGGCGGCAGCATAGAGGACTTCTCACACTACTTTCGGCATAGATTCAAGAAATTGGTTTCTGTGTTCCATGAGAGGCCAGATTCGAGGGACGCAACATCCATAGGGGATGCGCTCAGGGCTCAACAGAACGAGAAAGTCAAGTTTGTCGCAATGATGATGGAGAAGCGCGAGCGCCAACGCAAGATCTTCCTCCAAGTGGACGATTTGGAGGATAGCGCAACCATCATGGTTTCGCCAGAAGACCGGTCTGCGTACGAAACTGCCCAGAAGACCCCCCTAGATCAAGTCATTTGTGTCGACGGCGTCCGGGCGAGAAGCGACCTGATTGTTGCGAAGCAGATTCTTCTCCCTGACATCCCCGACCACAGGCCTCATCTCACTCAGGAAGATGTCTGGGCAGTTCTCATCTCTGACTTGCACGCTGGCAGCAAGAAGTTTCTAGCTGAAGCGGTCAGCCGAGTTGTTGACTGGCTGAACTTGAAGATCGGCACACCCGACCAGCGGGCAGTCGCTGAACGAACTAAATATGTTGTAATCTGCGGAGATGTCGTGGATGGAATTGGCATTTACCCTCGCCAGGAGTTAGAGCTGGCAATCGTCGACCTGTACGATCAGTACCATGAGGCCGCAAAGTATGTCGGAATGATTCCCGACCACATTGAAACGATAGTAATTCCTGGAAACCACGACCCTGTCAGGCAGGCGTTACCGCAGCCTCCGATACCCAAGGATTTCGGGGAGCCCCTCTACGAGTCTAGAGAGCTGATCTCCCTCGGTAACCCGTCCGAGGTTGCCCTCCACGACGTCAGACTCCTACTGCACCACGGCCGAAGCCTCGACGACATAATAGCAACCGTCCCGAGCATGGACTTCACGCAACCTGAGAAGGCGATGAGGCTCCAGCTTCAATGCCGACATCTCGCAGCCGAGTACGGTAACAGAACTGCGCTGGCGCCTGAGAAGGTCGACCACTTAGTCATCGAAAACGTGCCCGACATATTCCAATCCGGCCACATACATATTGTGAAACATGAGAACTATAGGGGCACACTAATTCTGAATTCCGGCGCATGGCAGGCGCAGACTGACTACCAGAAAAGAGTCGGCCTCGTCCCGACCCCGGGCATCCTAACGGCGGTCAATCTGCAGACACTTCAAGTTCGATTTATCAACTTCATCCAACCCGACTAGGCCTTCCTCAAACCGCTCAGACCTCTTGCCAAAATCCCAGCTACGCGAATCGGTTCCGGTAGCCTCGAAATCTTCGACGTAGCCGCAATTACTGTCCTCGCGAACCTTGGAGACGCCCCGGCAACCTCGAAGTAAAGCATTGGCTCCTCCTTGAGCGGGCTCGCCGAGTAGAGCTTCCCCGCAGCTCGAACCATATGCCACCGGTCACGCCAATCGGGGAAATGTGCCTGTAGGGCTCTCTTCACCGCCGCGTTGTCTGGCTTCTCTCCAGTCACAGCGATCACAGGCTTACCCGTTGCCTTGGACAACTTCTTGATGTCGATGACGTTGAATCCTCCGAACGAGATGCCTGACAGGATGACTCCATCAAAGTGCATCCCCTTCAGCATTGAAGCAAGGACGCCGTTTGCGTCTCTCCCGTCTACTTGTATTCTGGCTGCTCGGACAGTCAGTATGCGTATCCCTTCGAATAGGACGGCGACTAGGATTGCTTTCTGCCCAGCTCTCTGACCTGGGGGAAAAGCCCCGTCGTCTACACCCACAACGCGTAACTTACGCGGTGTGTTTTTGGAGAGATTTGGGCACGTAGCCGAAGAGCCTGCCTACGAGATTGTCTTCGGAGTATGTGTCGGCGATGACTCTCGGCGAAACGCCTACTCTGATCTTCTTAGTCCGCCCATACCTGCCGAAGCTAACTACCCTAGCGTTCAGGATTCCCATGACATCAAGTTCGTTAATGAGCCCACTCACCCTGCGCTGCGTTAGAGGCTCTAGGTCGTCGACTGAGCAAAGCTCGTGGTACACCTCGTAAACGTCACCCGTTATTGCGCCTCCGGGCAGATGGTTGCTCAACAAGTAAGCTGCCACTAAGAGCACCTTGGAATGTGCTGGAAGCGACTTCAGGACCTCCGAGACTCTGTCATGCTCAATCTTCTGCTGCGCTTGGCGGACAAATTGTTCGGAGACCATTGCAGCGCCTTCACGCTCAGCTAGCTCCCCCGCAACCCTCAACAGATCCAACGCTCGTCTAGCGTCGCCGTGTTCACCGGCCGCCAATGCCGCGCACAGGCGGAGGGAATTTTCATCCAGGACCCCGTCCATGAAAGCTAGTTTCGCGCGTTCGAACAGAATGTCGAAAAGTTCGTCCGCCAGATAAGGGCGGAAGACAACTTCCTCCTCGCTAAGCGAACTTAGGACTCGTGGATCCAAGAACTCTTTGAAGTGAAGGTCGTTTGAGATGCCGACCATACTAATCCATGATGAATTCAAGCTCTCGTTAATTCTAGTTAGCTCGTAGAGTAGCGTGTCGTCAGCACTATGTTTTATCAGTGCGTCAATTTCGTCCAAGGTGACGAGCAGGGCTGCCTTATCGGCGTTGAGTGCATTGGAGAACCTGTCTAGGACCTCTCCGACAGCTATGCCTGTGAATGGCACCTCGACGCCAATGGCCCTACAGATCTCGGCCATGACTCTGTAGTTTGTGCCAGCCAGTCGGCAGTTGACGTACGCTATCTTGACGGGGGCCCCAATTTCTCCAGCCTTTTTCTCAAGCTTGTCGAGTACGAACTTAGTCACTATTGTTTTGCCGGTGCCAGTCTTGCCGTACACGAAGACGTTCGAAATCTTCGATTGGTGGAGTGCAGGGGCGAGAATGCCTGCCAACCGCTGAATATGGTCATCCCTATGGGGAAGATGGGCGGGGATGTAGTCGTGCCGTAGGACATCGCGGGAAGCGAAGATTCGAGCTGTCGAGAGATAGCGGTCGAAGATACTCTCTAAGACATCTGTAGTGATTGGGTTCATCCTCCACTGGCAACAGTAGTGTTGCTAGTTGAAATCCTAGTAACGGTTGTTGTACAAGAAATCGAAGTAGAACGAGTGGACGTGCCTAGTTGAGATCACGGCTCGAGCTTTGCAAAATTGGTGTGAGTTTCATGAACTCCATCGGATCACTCCCCCGCACCCCTCTACTTCCACTAGAAATATGCATAACCCTTAGGGTAGATGGCGTGGGTTTGAATAAAACAACCGTTTCACCTACAACATGCAAACGTAAAGCTCAACTCGTTTAGAAGACTGTACTGTGGACTCAATTTCAATAGTTCTATCATAATGTTGTGTTCTTACCTCACGAAGAATATTCCAGTCGAAATAGGGGGGTTAGGGCCAGCCATGTAAGAAACAAATCACCAGCATGATTTTGTTAACATCTGTTGATCGTGGAGAAAACCCCTCTATTTCCACTGCGAGCATGAAATTACCGGTGAATTCTAAGGCAGAGGAGGCCCAACAGCGCGCATTAACTTATAACCTGTTAATGGCTAACTTGTGGTGTCTTGAAGAAGAAAGTCAAACTGGAGTTCTTCGATCGCGTAGGGACAAAACACAGCATATCGATCGAGGGAGAGATTACAGTTGACAAGCTGCGTAGACTGCTTGAATACGCGGAGATAATGACTGCTGCGAACATCACACCCCCACTACCTGAATCGAGCGACACAAAGATCAGCAGACTCCTCGACGTAATCAACACTACGCGCGCTGACCGCAGCTTTGACTCTCGGGAGATTTGGCGTGTTTACCGTGAAACATGGGGAGACGATTTGAGTTTGGGGGCGGTATCCACATATCTGTCACGTCTAGCTGACAGGGGGGCCCTAGAGAGGGAAGGGTCCTCTGCTCACTGGGTGTATAGGGTTAAGACTTCCCCATCTGTTTCGCAGTGACCGCCGTGCCGTCAGATCGTTCCAAGGCTGACCTTACCTTCTCATTGAGCTTGTAGCGGTAGGGAGCGCGGTTCGACTCTCGGTCTATGTAACCTTCCATGTACAGGTTCTTCAACAGCCTGGCGGTGTGTTCACGAGACTTTTTCAGGCGCTTGCCTAATTCGGGAGCGGTCTTAGGACCCTCACCCCCAAGCAGGTCTATCGTCTGACGTTCAGTCTCCGTCAATGGAGAGAGAATATCCTGTTCCTCAACGGCAGCGTCGAACGTGGTAGGCACACGCGGCGAAGCAGCTCTAATCCTTTGAGTTTGCGAAGCGGTGGATGTCAGTCTTAGTTTCAGTCGCTCAAGTTCTGAAATTAGCCGGCGGTCATTTGACAAGAGGTCCTGCAGATGCTGTAACAACCTCAGATGTGCAGATTCCAAACTCGCCTGGTGGGATTCGACCTCGGCGGCACGTTCGCCATGTGACTGAAGTTCGGTTCGCATCTGTTTGACGACTGATTCGGATGATTCTATGCGCGTGGCGAGGGCCGTCACGATCGGCCCGATTAGCGAGGCGGATTCCATCAGTGCTTGCCTACTCTGCCGCAAGCCACGAACCGCCTCTTTCGCAACGACAACCACGAATACCAACACAGCAACGGCAAGAAATTCCATCGTGAGCAATAACGGATCCAAGGTCAGCTGAAGGAGTTTTTTGCCACGCCTTTAACTTCTTTGCACTGCGTGATGTCACAATGCGTTCCAAGATGTCACGATGATGAACAGGTGATTATCTAGTCACAGAGAACATGCTCACTGTGACGTCACGGAAACAAGCGAGGCTGTGTACAAATGGCCAAGAGAGGCTCATTTTGAGACGTTTGCTTTGATCGCCCCGTTCCTGGCCCGACACGACAGCTGAACGAAGGGTCCTTACAGCCTACATGAACGTCACGTGACATCACACGGTCTACTGTTCAGAACATCAGGGGCCGAGACGGCATCGGCGTGATGTCACGCGGCATCTTTGAAGCTACTGCGTTTTGCCAAGGATTCAACTGTCTCCTGGAGCCTGTTTCTGAGCTCCCTAATCGCAATCGGCATCGAAGCCGCTTTTTGTGGCGAAGCCTGCCGGGTTTCCTCGACATACCCCTTGATGCCGTCAGACAATTCCAGGAATGGCTGTAGTGCGGCCGTGTCGAATAGTCCGACGTAGCCCATGAGTAGAATCGTGTAAATTGAGCGAATTACGTTATTTTGGGCTTGGGTTAACGTTCGATTGTAGGCGCCGCGGCTAACTCTGGCTCGGCCGGGACGATAGAGCCGTCTTCGGCCCTTTTTCTCTTGGTTTTCGCCGGAAAGAGAGTCTGCAAGGAGGGTCTCGAATTGAGTTTCAGTCAACTGGCTGTTCTCCAATAGTAGGCTGGTCACGGGATCGCGAATTATGTTTCGCAATGCACCGCGGGCATCCGCAAGCGTGTCAGGATGTTCCGACATCTGTATCCTCAAGTGGATACCGTTTTGTATTCACATAAGGCGTTTTCCATAGAACCAACCAGTAGCGCGACTTAGTTGGACCAAGTTGCGTGAACCTCTCGTCGTGCAACGCATGGTGATCGAGGGTTTCTTGGCAGGCCCCTGACCGAGTATGCAACGTTGAAATAACTCGGCCTCATTGTGAAATGCCATCAAAAGAAGGAGTCTAACTTGGGTAGACGTCGCAGACGGGTAATCAAGGTTGTGAAGAAGAAATTACCAACAGTCTTCACTTGTCCGTCATGCGGCGAGGAAGCAATTCGCGTGAAGCTTCCCCAGAGTTCGGGGCCTGCGATTGTACAATGCGGTGCATGTGGACTTGCACGAGAGTTTGAGGCAACCCCCTCTAGTCAAATTGTGGACATCTACTGCAAATTCACGGATTCCTTCTACTCCAAGAAGAGTCCTGCAAGCCATGAACCTGAACAAGCGGCCTAGCTAGTGGAGTGGCAAGCCTCTCACTGTTAAATGTGACAGTGCCCCAATTAACTCGGGCCCATCCAATGCAGGCTGCGCAGCTCAACCAGCATGACCAGTATTTCCAGAACCTCAAAGAGGAATTCAGCAGGATCTATGAAGTGGCGAGAACCGCGAGGGCTAGAGGCCTTGACCCGCGGCTGGAACCCGAGCCCCTAGTAACTCATGACTTAGCGGAACGAGTCGAGAAGGCGGTTGGCCCGGCGGGGATAGCCTCCCGAATACGCGAACTTTCCCTTCTCATGTCGAGAGAACTGGTGGCGCTCAAAGTCGCAGAAGAGATAGCGTTGAAAAGCTACGGAGTCAACGAGGAAGGAGCTGCGGAGCAGGCTATCAGAACGGCGTCCGCCATTCTGGACGAGGGTGTCACCGCCGCTCCCATAGAGGGCATCTCAAGTGTTAGAATCAGAAAGAACCCAGACGGCACACGGCACCTAGCATTGTATTTTGCAGGTCCTATAAGGTCCGCGGGTGGCACGGACATGGCTCTGATACTCGTCATCGCAGACTACGTGCGTCATCAACTGGGTTTAGGAAAGTATAGAGCAACTGAAACTGAGGCCAAACGCTTCGTCGAGGAACTACGTCTCTACGAGAGAGAGGTTGCACGATTTCAATTCAAAGTGTCCGATGAGGAACTCTTCAACGCTATCATGCGCCTCCCAGTTGAAGTGAACGGCGTTGAAACCGATCCAGTGGAGGTCACATCCTATAGAAATGTGCCGAGAGTAGAAACCAACAGGGTAAGGGGTGGCGCACTCAGAGTCGTTCATGATGGATTGGTCGGAAGAAGCCACAAGGTCCTGAAGGTCGTTGAGAGTCTTGGGATCGAGGGGTGGAGTTGGCTGAGGGAGATCAAACCTCCCTTAGCCGAGGCTGATGAGGCCCAAGAATTCATGTTCATGGAGGACGTTCTTGGCGGCCGGCCAATCTTTTGCTTTCCTCAGTTCCAAGGAGGGTTTAGGCTACGCTATGGTCGTGGCCGGAACACCGGTCTGGCCGCTGTGGGGTTGCACCCGTCGACCATGCTGGTTCTGAGACGTTTCATAGCAATCGGGACCCAACTCAGGCTGGAAAAACCCGGAAAGGCAGGCATCGTCACCTCAGTTGACACCATTGAACCGCCTATAGTCAAGCTGAAGGACGGATCCGTGGTCAGGTTAGCGAACCCACGAGAGGCTGAAGGACTGGTCGACAAAATAGAGAAAGTTCTGTTCCTGGGCGACATTCTCGTAGGGTTCGGAGAGTTCCTTGAAAACAACCGGGGGCTACTACCATCCGGCTTTGTCGAAGAATGGTGGGAGGAACTCGTCAAACTCCATGCCTCAGAATGGGGAGGCCTTGAAGGATTTGCGCGCGAGATAGGAATCGGGCGGGAGAGACTTCAGAACCTTCTATCTGACTCAAGGATCAGCCCTCCAAACCATGAGGAGGCGGTACTCTTAGCAAAGAAAATTCGGGTACCGCTCCATCCCCGGTACACGTTTTTCTGGGAAAATATCTCAGCTCAAGATTTCGATGATCTACGGACCAA
>CAZYOZ010000009.1:0-38396 GCA_964649235.1 uncultured Candidatus Bathyarchaeia archaeon | reverse complement strand
CTAACAAACCGAGAAAAGTGGGGGGTCACTCGAAGAGACCTACAGAGAATTCTACATCTGAATCCACGAGGCAGCTTCGTAGCCTATGACGGAAGAAGAAGAGTCGGCATGACCACTACTACAGTCTACGGCCGAACACTCGGCTGGATAGGTAACGTCATAGTTGACGAAGAACACCGTCGAAAACACATCGGGCGCACACTAGTTGAACATGCAGTGACGCATCTGCACAGGTCACGCATCAAGCACATTGGGCTTTATTGCTTCAAGGAAAATGTGCAATTCTACGAAGACCTAGGATTCAAAAGAGATGTGGAATTCCTTAGGCTCGTACGACGGCCTCAGCAAACCCCACCCACCCTCTCGGTTGCTCCTCGGAAGAGCCTACAGCTCAAAGAACTCCTCCGAGCCGACAAGCTTGCGTTCGGGGCGGATAGGTCAAAGTTGATACGGATCATACTCGCAAGCCGGGCTGGATGGTACCTCGTTGCTTCTGGGCGCTCAAGGCTGAGTTACATTCTGGTGAAAGTGTACAGCGACATGTACGAGATCGGGCCTTGGATATGCATCAACCCCTCTTACGATGAGCCGAGGAAATTGCTGACCAGCGCTCTCAGCCGCATAGCGCAACGGCCGGTGGAAGTCTCTTGCTTGAAGAAACATGACGGAGCATTGGAGCTGTTCGAGCGGTTCGGTTTCAGAGCCGTCAGAGGAGGGTACCGGATGTACTACTCTGAGAGGCCTCGCATTGGTGTTGATGCAGCAAGCTACGCTCTCGGTTTCCTAGACAAGGGCTAGCAGGGTATCTGAAGTCGGTTCAGACTTAGGCCGCGGCGCGCTGAATCATCGGCGCCAATTCAGGCATGGGCTTACCCAGCTTCCTGTCGAGGGCCGCCTTGATCAGGCCGTAGTATGGCGGTGAAGGCCTGCCTGGCCGTGACTTGAACTCTGCATGGAACTGCGTGCCGAAATAGTAGTACTTCTCCGGAAGTTCGAACATTTCCATCCTTATGCCGTCGATGCTTCTTCCTGAGAAGACACCGCCAGCCTTCAGAATTCGGTCAATGTAATCAGGGTTCACCTCGTATCTGTGCCTGTGACGCTCAGAAATCACGTCTTTTCCATACAGTGAGCTGGCCATTGTTTTTGGACCGACTTGAATCTCATGCGCCCCCAACCTCATAGTGGCTCCCTTGGAATCTACGCCGCGCTGCTCGGGCATCAAGTCAATGACTGGGTGAGGTGTCTTCGGGTCAATCTCGGTGCTGTTCGCGCCTTTTAGTCCCAGATGGCGTGCGTATTCCACGACCTCAAGCTGAAATCCGAAGCAGATGCCCAGAGTCGGGATGTTGTTCTCCCTCGAGTACTTCAGAGCCGCGATTTTTCCCTCCGTGCCCCTAGCACCAAAACCCCCGGGCACCAAAAGGCCGTCAAATCGCGAAAGAATTGCGCAATTTGATGGATTGCTTTCGAATACCTCTGTTTCAATCCAATCAATTTCAACACGTGCATCGCAAGCTGCGCCGGCGTGCTTCAGCGCCTCGTTCACGCTTACGTAGGAGTCGGCAAGTTCTGCATACTTGCCGCAAAGCGCGATTCGGACAACTTCACTAGGCTTCACTATTCGATCTACCACATGCTTCCAGTCGCTCCAGTTTGCTGAATTCGTTCTAAGGCCGAATCGCTCTGTGAGAAACGCACCCAGGCCCTGCGCGTCAAGTTCCAAAGGAGTCTGGTATATGGTCGGAAGATCGGGCGAAGCGAATACGGCACGTTCCTCCACGTTGCAGAACAGTGCAATTTTCTTCCTTGGGCCGGCAAGGAGCGGTGTTTTACTTCGGGCTATTATCAGGTCAGGCTGAATACCGATTCTACGCAGCTCCTGCACGCTGTGTTGAGTCGGTTTGGTCTTCTGCTCCCCGACAACATCAAGGACGGGGACTAGCGTTACATGAGCGAATAGGACGTTTCGGTAACCTTCATCCAGTCTCAGCTGTCGCGCAGCTTCCAAGTAAGGAAGGCTTTCAATGTCACCGACCGTTCCGCCGATCTCAACTAGCAGAACCTCAGGGCGTGCTTCGTTAGCGATATTTCGGATCACATTTTTGATCTCATCAGTGACGTGTGGGATTATTTGGACACATTGTCCCAGGAAGTCGCCGCGCCGTTCCTTGATTATTACTGCAGTGTAGACCTTGCCGGTTGTTGTGTTATGGCCCCTCGTGAGGTCAATGTCGAGGAAGCGTTCGTAGGTTCCGAGGTCCATGTCGACTTCGCCACCATCATCTGTCACGAAGACCTCGCCATGGATGACGGGGTTCATTGTTCCCGCGTCAACGTTGAGGTATGGATCTACCTTCATCACAGAAACTGTGAAGCCTCTGGACTGCATAATCTTGGCGATTGAGGCGGCGGTGACGCCCTTGCCTATTCCTGACATGACGCCGCCCGTAACGAAAAGATACTTCGTATCTGTCGGCATAAATCACACGAAGCAATCGCGGAACTTAAAGTTTCTCTGGTAGGGAAACGCAACAAAACGAAGGACTACTCTCCGCCTTTCGCTGCAGAGAGTAAGATGAGGGCCTATCTGGAGACTTGCCCTTTGAGCTTCCTGATCTCCTGGTTGATCAGGTTGAGTGCGACGCGAGCAGTTGATATTGCTTGGTCAAGGGTTTGCGAAGTGTCGGGTCCCCAAATCCTTGAAGCTCCCTGTGCAGTCTGGGCACCGAGCTGGCTTAGGTAGTACTTTCCGCTTTCCTCAAACACGAGCCCAGCGTTGGCTAGGCCTCTCAATGATTCAGCCTCGGATTGCGACAGCTGCAGATCGGCGCGAGCTCTAGCGGTGTCGAATGAAAGTGAGCCGGCCTTCAAGAGTCTCATTAGTACACTGGGCCCCGGAGGAACAGCTTGACCGAACTCTGCTTTTGCAGACTCTTCCAGTTTTCGCAGTTGTTCGATCTTTGCAACGGCATCGGTTACGGTTGTTAGGCTCTTTGTGATGTTCACGAATGACTGGACGACCGGGCTCTGGGGATTCATTCTGTAGAGAGTTACAGCACCCACATGTCGTGACGGGGCGATGGCTTTCATTCTTTCAAGGTCGTTCCACACCCGGTAGAGGGTGGTCCGACCTATCCCTGCCCGCTGCGCTATCTCAGTCTTCGTCAGCTCCTCGTTTGGTCGTTGAGCGAGAATTGTTAGTACTTTGAGCTGGGGGCTCTTGGACAGTGCTTCCATGAATGCGGTTGCTTCTTCAGTTGCCATGGATCGTCGTGTTCTGTATGGACAAGCCAATGGTATATTAATGTTCCTCGACTCAAACATTAAAGTTTCAGATATACGGATAAGTCAGGTGCCTCAAGATGGCCAACATGGAGCCCCCTATGCTCTCATCACAGGACCAGACCATTCTACTGACACTCTGGAAGCTTAGGGGCGTTGGCAGGAATGCCGTGGGCCTGGAAGCACTCAAAGCCGAACTGCCCTCGGAGGCCATATCCGACGGTTTCCCGCAAACAGTTGAACGCCTGCAGAAGCAGGGTTTTCTAGAAGCGACCAATGTCCAAGGGCAGAATATGCTTTCGCTGACCTCCCTCGGACTGGCGATCCTTAGACAGATCCAAGAAGACAAGCTCGAGGAGATATGATGAGAGGCTAGCTATGCAGAAACTTTAATCTCGCGTAGCCCGAAAACAATCTCGATGATGAGTCCTTTAAGTTCAGAGCGCTGTCAGCCGGCGCAGTGATGTCTTTCGACGGGCAGACTGAGACCAACTCACTCCCGTCGAACTCCTCAACTCGACTTGCCAATTTTGCTGATGTCATTCCCGTATCCATGACCAACGGCCAAAGCTTAAATTCAGACAGTAACCCCACGGAGGGGGACATTTAGTGCGGTTCGTCGCATCTCCGCGTCTTCTCGCAGAACTCGCCCGCAACACTCCCGAAAACCGGCGAAGTGAGTCACGCCAACCGCGCGGGACCAGGATGCGGTAAATTTGCCGACGGTCGTAGTTGTTGGCTGTCAGTGGGGAGATGAAGGTAAGGGCAAGGTTGTTGATTACCTAGCCTCTCAAGCCGACTACGTGGTCAGGTTTCAAGGCGGTAGCAATGCCGGCCATACAATAATGGTAGGCGACCAGGTCTACCGTCTGAGGCTTATTCCTTCAGGAGTCATCCACGGGAAGAAACTGGTCATCGCAAATGGCGTCGTGGTGGATCCGGAGGTGCTGATCAAAGAAATCTCCGATATGAAAAACAAGGGCTTCACTCCGGATCTCAATCTTAGCGACCGCGCCCACGTAACATTAGGCTACCACAAGATGTTGGATGCGGCTGAGGAAGACTTCAAAGGCAGCCTTCGGTCGGGTACGACGTTACGCGGAATCGGCCCGACTTACACGGACAAGGTGGCGAGGTACGGGATAAGAACATCCGACCTCTTGGACCCAAAGACCCTCGAGCAGAAGTTAGATCAGAACGTTTCGCTGAAGCAGAAGATCCTGAACCTCGTCTATGGAGCCAACGCCGAAATCCATAAGCAGGAGATGATAAGAACCTGCAGGCAATATGGCGACACGCTTCGAAACTACATAGCAGACACATCGCTAATCCTTAACCAAGCCATAGATGAGGGCAGGCGAGTCCTGTTTGAGGGCGCACAGGGACTGCTACTAGACATAGACCACGGCGTGTACCCGTATGGAACATCATCCAACACGGTGTCTGGAGCCGTCTGCACCGGAGCTGGCTTGGGCCCGAATAGGATAGATGAGATCGTGGGAGTTGTAAAGTCGTACACGTCCCGAGTGGGCGCGGGCCCCGTCCCAACGGAGCTGACTGATGAGATTGGTTCCAAGCTTCAGGAGAAGGGACAGGAATTTGGCACCGTGACTGGGCGACGCCGTCGCTGCGGATGGCTGGATTTGGTGTCCCTGCGTTACGCGGTTCGACTGAATGGTTTGACTGCCTTAGCGCTGACGAAAATGGATACGCTTGGAGGGTTTAATCCAGTGAAGGTCTGCACCGATTATGAAGCCGATGGCCAGCTTATTCGAGAGCAGCCTGCTAGCCTCGAATTATACTCTCGCTGCAAACCTGTCTACGACGAGATGGAGGGCTGGCCTGATCTTCCTGAAAGCGAGTGGGCGGCGATCGCCGAGAAGGGTTCCGACGCACTGCCGCCAGAAGCCAGACGGTACGTCCAGAGGATAGAGGATGAAGCAAAAGTACCTGTCAAGATAGTCTCAGTTGGCAAATCGAGAGATGCTACGATTTACAGGTCCATCATTTGGCCAAAGTAAACCTCAGCTGGCAAGCCTTCGAACCTAGGACTTGATGCTCCTAGAGATCCACGCTTCGAGGGATGTTATGTGTTTGAAGGTAGTTGCTATCGGGGAGACTATTAGCCCAGCCGGAACAGTGCCTACAAGCAGGTTGACGATATTGTACACTCCTGTGAACAGCAAGGTGTAGAGCAGAACCGAAAAGTCATTGGCGAATTGCCAACCAGTCGATTTCTCCAACGTGAACCTGGCATACCCCAGGTAGTCAGCGCCGAAGAACACGGGGGCAATGTAGACCAAGACTGCATAGTTCACCAAAGTCATCGTAGCAACGCGCCAGACCGTTCCACTCGCCAGAATTGAGGATAATGCAAGTATAGGATGCGGACGACTTCCTCTGAGGTGCTGGTATAGGACGTTGCCAAACCAGAATCCACCAAGTGTTGATATGATCGCCGCGAACTTCAAGGCCGGCCCCAATGGTGCATCACTTCCTTGGAAGTTTAGGAACAACCACTGTATGACTGCTGAAGTTCCTCCGGCAAGGGGGCCGAACAGAAAGAAGCCTGTCATTATGGGAATCTCGGAGAAATCGATCTTCAGGTAGGGTATGAGTGGGAAGGGTACCTCCGCTTTCGCTAGTGTTAGCAGGGCCGCGAGGGCCGCGAAGACGGCTGCACCAGTCAATGTTACGCTGGCCCGCTGGCGGGCGCCGTAAATGGTCAAGTGCTGTCGTGCCGATGGGGGCATCTACCAATAATAGCGTTTCTACTCATTCTTTGGTATGGAGACCTGCTCACCTTGTTGTACGCTTTCCAAACTCACATACAACTTCCTGAGTAGCCCCACAGCCTTGCGTAACATTTCGTATGAGGTGCGCGGGTCGGAATCTAATGCCGACATGGCGCCTTGGAGCAACGAACGAGCCTCGGCGAGTTCGTCCTCTGTCCCCGGAGGATCTGGAGCGGTAATGATCACATTGTAGTCTGCGAGCCCG
Organism: uncultured Candidatus Bathyarchaeia archaeon; assembly: GCA_964649235.1. Taxonomy (GTDB): domain Archaea; phylum Thermoproteota; class Bathyarchaeia; order 40CM-2-53-6; family 40CM-2-53-6; genus FEN-987. The sequence continues at coordinate 32,111 of CAZYOZ010000009.1, read as the reverse complement.
TGGACCACCGATATTCGAAATGCCGCGTACTCGGCCTCTGCCGCAGACCTCCAAACGAGCAGTTGATGCGAGGGATTAAACCCGCCACTTTTCGATTCGAGGGCCTCGTCCAGGAGGGATATAGCCCGCCCTAAGACATCGGCTACTGCCATGTCCTGTCTTGGCATCGTTTCAGGACCTCAGTCGTGTGCAGAACTTGCGACCGGCAATTTAGCTGTTTCAGGAAGCTAGTGCACCGTAACAGATTTCGCCAAATTTCTCGGGAAGTCCGGGTCGTACCCCTTTCTCACGGCCATGTAATATGCGAGGAGTTGGAGCGGCAGAGCAAAAACTACGGGAGTCAGAACGGTCGGCATCCCTGAAGGGACGTTAATCGTATCATCTGACAGTTCGCTAACTTCGTTGTCGCCTTCTTCTACGATGCTGATGATGTTCGCGCCGCGGGCTTTCATCTCCATGACATTACCCATAATCTTCGTGTGAGTCTCATCACGGGGAGAGACGAAGATTACGGGATAACCCTTTTCGACTACAGAAATGAAACCGTGTTTGGATTCCCCTGCGGCGTAAGCTATTGCGGGGAGATACGAAAGTTCGAGCAGCTTCAGCCGCCCTTCAAGCGCCGTTGAAACGCTGATTCCCCTTCCCAGGAAACAGAAACTTTGCCTATCCAGGTATTTCTCGACTATACGCTTAACCAGATTTTCCTGGGTTGAGAGCACTGATGCCACCCAACTGGGTAACCGCGCGAATCCGCTTTCGATAGCATCCACCTGTTTCTTGTCAATTGCGCCACGTTTCTTCGCCAAGGCAACAACGAGTTTCATCAACACAGAAACTTGAGCTGTGAAAGTTTTCGTCGCGGCGACGCCTATTTCTGGACCCGAGTTCTGACCTATGTAGACATCCGAAAGCCTGGTGAGTGTCGATCCCATGACATTGCTGACGGAAAGTATCGATGCCCCCCTACCCTTGGCACCTCTGACTGCTCCAAGGGTATCAGCCGTCTCGCCCGATTGACTTACGGCGAGGATGACGGCCTCTGAGTCAACCAATGCTCCGTAGGTGTCGATGAACTCTGATGCCACCACGGGCGTGACGTGAACCTTCGCTATGTTAGAGAATGCGTACGCAGCTGCCAAGCATGCATGGTAGGATGTCCCACAGGCGACCAAGAATATCTCCTTTGCACGGTTCAGTGCAGAAGCCACAAGGTCGAGATAGATTGTTTGGCTCCGGAGGGCATTCCGGACGGTGATTGGCTGTTCATGAATTTCCTTCAACATGTAGTGTAGAAAGCCCGCCTTCCCACCCGTCTCTAGAGACCAGTCAACCGTCATTGGCTGACGAGTTATTTCCTCTCCACTATCAACGTGCACCAACCTGACTTCGTCCCGAGTCAGGATCGCCATCTCGTCATCTTCAAGCGGCAGGACTTTCCTTGTTCGCGAAAGAAACGCTTGGATGTCAGAAGCGCAGTAGTTTCCATCGCTTCCGAGGCCAACAACCAATGGACTCTCTTTTCTAACGCAAACGACCTTGTCTTTTTCGGAAGAGCAAATCAACGCCAACGCATAGGCACCAGTGAGCCTCCTTGCGGCCAACCGTACTGCTTCTACGAAACCCTTGCCGCCCTCAAGAAGATCTTCTACAAGGTGTGCGACGACTTCCGTATCGGTCCTCGACCGAAAGCGATGTCCATTGGTCTCTAGCTCCTGTCTTAGGGGCATGAAGTTCTCTATGATTCCGTTGTGCACCACAGCAAGACTGTTCTTGCAGTCGGTGTGAGGGTGCGCATTCTCCTTGGATGGGGCCCCGTGTGTCGCCCAGCGCGTATGCCCAATACCCACAAGCCCACCCATTCCGCTGAGCTGAAGGGTTCTCTCAACCTGCTCAATCTTTCCTACATCCTTCTTCACAGCGACATGGCCGTTGATGACAGAGGCTTCGCCAACTGAATCGTAACCTCTGTATTCGAGCCGTTTCAGGCACTCGAGGATTACAGGCCCGACCTGCCCGTCTCTCAGCACGCTAGCCGCAATGCCACACATGGAAATTCCCTGTTATGACGGAATCCGCCGAGCAACCACGCAATGCATGATAAGCATTCCTCATGCGCAGCTTTTACGAATCACTGGGCTTCCAAGCCCGAGTAGGGAGAATTCGCTGAGAAATGGTGAAAGCCAGCTTTTATAATCAAACGGGAATATGCAACTCCGCCAGAGCCAAGAGCCCTGAGCGTAAGGAACACGAGGATTCGCCTGCATTACATGGCTTGACCATGTAAGGGTCAAAGGCTAGCCTGCTTTGCCTGTCCCTTCATCACACCGGTAAAAACGCGACTTTAATAATCGTCGGTTGTTACACCGCGAAGGCGACCCATGTCCTACCTCGTACTGAAGGAAAGACAAACCAGCCAACTGATGCCTGCGCGGGTGTTCGCGGATCCCAAACTTGCACAATCCATTCTACAGCCTATGCGATGGAAGATCCTAAGCGAACTCTCGGTTGAAGAGAAATGTGCTAAGGACCTTGCCAAGGAACTTGACACTAGTGAGCAAGTGATCTGTTACCACCTTAGAGAACTTGAGAAAAACGGGTTCATCAGACTCGAGAAGACCGTCAAGAAAAGGGGTGCGACGGCGAAGTATTACAGGGCTGAGCAGAGAGCCGTAGCCGTAATTCCGAAGGCGGGAAACCCCTCTCGGAGTCTGGAGGTTCAAATTCAACAGTCGCTCGATGAGTCAACCTCGAAGCTTCTTGACCCGTTCATTTCGCAGGGGCGCCTGGATGGTCACATTGTTCTCGGAAGCCCTGACACGCATGGCATCTTCCGGAGCCGCGCTAGGTGTGGGGACAGAGCCACTGACCTTGCGCTGTTTCTCGGCTCCTTGCTGCCACTGACCCGGGAGAGTGTTGTGCGTCTTGACACGGAAATCTCTCAGCAGGAACTCTCGCGAAATCTCATCCTGGTAGGCGGGCCCCGAGTCAACACCGTCACAATGATGGTGAACGAATGGCTGCCAATCACTTATGAACTGACAGGACACAACATAATGATATCAAGAATTTCTGGAAAGAGTTACTCTGGTGAAGACGAGGGCGCTATCCAGATGATCGTCAACCCAATGAACCAAGAATCGAGGGTCATTGTGGTTGCAGGCAACAGTTACCTGGGGACCAGAGCCGCTGTCCTTGCATTCATTAAGTACACGCATGAGATCGCCAAGGGGAACACCCTCAACAGGAACGTGGTCGCCAGAGTTGTCACGGGCTTGGACGTGAACAGCGACGGGCTTGTGGACGATGTGGAATTTCTCGAATGAACTTTCTAAGCTTGAAGAGCTCGGCTCAGTTTCTCCTTCAGCCTTTCACCCACTAGCTTCGCGTCCGCGGAACCCCTTACCTCAGACATCACTGAACCCATGAGCGATGAAAAAATTCCCGACCCTCTTTCGCGAATCAGGCTCCTGTTTTTTTCAATGTGGCGATCAATCACTTCGTCAAGTTCGCGTTCTGACAGCATCCTCAGGCCCAGTTGTCTTATGCCATCACGTGGGCTTGACGCAGTGTTCTTCACTTGCCATTTGAGAAGTTCGGGAACTGCCTCCTTCGTTATTGCTCCCTCGTCCACGAGTCTGAAGACACGTTCAAGGTGCGTATCAGGTAGGGTGTGCACGGGGTAACCATCCCGTTCTAGGCTCTTGCATATCTCAGTCAGAACAGTTGCGACGAATGTGGGTGGAATCTTTGATGTCGCCGCAATCTGCTCGAACAGCTTGAGATATTCCGAGTCAACCAACTGTTTGGAGAGCTTCTCATTTAGCTGAAATTGGACCATGAGGCGCTTCGTCAGGCGGTCGGTTGTTTCCGGTAGGTTGGCCTTAAGCTTGGCAATCAGTTCTCTGGTTACGGGGGTCGGAGGGACATCTGTTTCTGGATACATTCTGGCTGCCCCAGGTCGCGGCCGCATATAGCGGCTGGTTCCGTCAGGAATAGCCATCCTAGTTTCCTCCGGCACACCAATCATGGCCTCAATTGCACGGTCAACCACGGCTTTCAGAGCATATTCTGCCTTGCCGGCTTGGTCGGCGACCAAGACAAAAGCGTCCGTGGGTTCCAAGTTCAATGCCTGCCGCAGCGCGTGCACCTCATCCCCGCTGATTCCGTACGCGGGGAGTTCGTCTGAGTGCAATATGCCTCCTACACCTCCCCAGAACGAAGCGCGAGTTGACATCTCGGTCGCCAGTCGCAATTCAGGAGCAAGCTCCTTTCCTAGCAGGCCGCCGAATCCAGGAAGTCCGGCCGCAAGTACGACACCTCCCCTCGCTAGTGCATCTTTAACCACTCTGGCCTTCGATCCGGCGAGAGCTGACGAGACATCGACATACTTTCGAGGTATACTGTCTCCTTTGATTCCTCTCCTTTGGAGTTCATCTCTTATTTGGAGCAGATTCAGCTGGCGGCGAACCTCTAGTTCTACGGCCTTGTTGAGAATTTCAAGCTCCTGAACACCCTTGATTTCGATGAGTGCTCCTCCGGGTATGGATATGTTCAGATCTTGCCGGACACTCCCCAAGCCGCGTTTCACTCTCCCTGTGGCTCGAAGAATACTCCCAATCGCAAAGGCCACCTTCTCAACTTCATCAGGAGACTTCATGACCGGAGCCGTACTTACCTCTATGAGAGGCACACCGAGGCGGTCTATCCTATACGAGACTGCGTCCGCATCGACGCCCGTCTTGCGTGCTGCATCCTCTTCGAGAGAAATCTGCTGTACTGGTACCTGCTTGCCATCGACATTGACCATGCCGCCGATTGCTGCAACGCAAGTTCGCTGAAATCCAGTGGTATTCGACCCATCGATGACGATTTTTCGCATGACATGAATCTCATCAACGGGCTCAGCGTTCATCAAAAGCGCAGCCGTCAGGCAGATTTCGACTGCTTCTCGGTTAAGCTCCGCTGGGGGTTCTTCATCCATCTCAACCAGACAGGAAGTGTGCTTATCGGATTCGTAGACGACACTTCTTCCGCGGTGAAATTCGAACAGTGCGGCTTGATCTACTTGCCCGAGTTCGCTTTGCGTCGGCCTCAGTCTGCGTAGGAACTTCTCTTCGAGATCGGTTTCCCCGAAATCGGTTGGACAAGCACAGAACAGTTTGTGTTTTGTATTGAGCTGTCGATGGATTTCCAGTCCCACTTTAATTTCAGGCGGAATCGAATCCAGCTTATTCAGCCCCCATCTTCTCTACGAAACGCGTCTCGGAGAACTCGTTGGCGACGTTCTTCACCATCAGCTCTTTGGCCGCCTCAGGGCTCTGCTCTTGTCCGAAAGCCCACATCATCTTCACAAGGGCAGTTTCAGGCAGCATGTCACCGAGCGGTATGACGCCAATTTTCTGCAGATCTCTGCCAGTCGAATACACATTCATGTGCACCCTACCCCAGATGCACTGGGAGCACATGCCAACAACGATACCTTCTTTCTGAGCTCTCTCAAGAGGCGGGAGGAGAACATCCCCCACATGACCTAGGCCACTTCCCTCCAATACGATTCCCTTGAATCCTGTCGCGATTGCCCAGTCTATCACCCCAACAGAGATGCCTGGATGGAATTTTATCAAAGCAACGTTTGGATCGAACTTAGAATGAACTTTCCAGCCATCCGGCTTACGCCTCACTGAGTACTTTACGTCGTTAACTTGCAGGGATTTCTTCCTTAGGTCATAGTAGGCGATGGGCCTGGCATTCACGCTCCTGAAAGCATCCCTCCTGCTTGTGTGGCATTTCCGGACTTTCGTGCCTCTGTGTATGGCGACCATCTCATCTGAAATCCAATCGTGCATTGCTACAACCACTTCAGCAAACGGCGCCTGCCCGGCAACCACGGTTGAGGCTAACAGATTCGTCGCTGCGTCCGAGCTAGGCCTATCAGAGGAACGCTGCGAACCAACAAGCACAACCGGAACGGGCGATTCTTTCAGTGCGAAGCTCAGCGCAGCAGCCGTGTACCCCATGGTGTCGGTTCCATGGGCAAGAACAACTCCATCAGCCCCCCTCCTAATTTCCTCCGCAACGAAATCCGCAATAACGGTCCAATGCTGCGGTCCAATGTTCTCGCTGAACACGCTGAATAGGACTTTTGCGTCAATCTGAGCGACCTCGGCAAGCTCCGGCACAACGCTGTAGAGATCGTTGGCATCCAATGCAGGGTTGACTGCACCCGTTCTGTAGTCTACTTTGCTCGCTATCGTCCCGCCAGTACTAATTATCGTAACCTTCGCCAGACCCGGCCTCTGCTCTGGCGGTTGAGGTCGGGTGAAATGCGGTTCAGTCCCTTTGCCTAGAATTGTGACCCTCGTGGTCACATTGACTTGAACGCCAACATTGTATCCCGTCTGGAGCTTCAGTACAATGTAGTCGTCGCGGCCCGTTTCAAAACGTGGCATTAGCAGGCCTTCAACTGTTTCTTGTCCGGACTCGCGAGTGACCTCGAGTCTAATTCTATCTCCGATTCGAACTCCGCGCTTGCTCAGCATGTCTCGTGAGAGACCCGAGTATCCTGAGAGCCCTTCAGACAAGCCCACATCCCTTTTCGAGTCGATGGAAAGGAGGGCTTCAGGCCTTAAGGCGTTTGCAGCCTGCTGGTTTGACGCGTCAGTTCAGGGCTTTCCCCATATAGGGCCCGATGTAGTCGTATCCGCAACGCCTGTAGTACGCTTTAGTGCCTATCGCACTTATGATCAGAACCTTTCTTGCTCCCGTCAATCGGGCACGCTGCTCCGCTTCGGCCAGGAGCTTACGCCCGTATCCCGAATGCTGCCAGGCGTCAGTATACCTTCGCCCAACCGGCACCTCAGGCCCGTACACGTGCAGCTCGCGTATGATGGCTGTGGAGCTGTCAACTTCAGGCCTATGCGCACTAGAGGACGGTAGCCGTAGGCGAACGTAGCCCACTAGGATGTCTCTCATCCGGTCTTCGAATGATATGAAGAACTCTTCTCCTCCGCCGGCATAGTATTCTCTTGACATGAGATGAACATCGGCTGGATTCACGTCGATCTTCTCTTTCAGAGTCCTGTGGCCAATCTCCCGACACCTGATGCATCGACATCTCTTTCCTCGTTCTCCTAGTCGTTTGAGGGCAAGTTCGCGAAGGTTACCGTTCTTTACGCCGGCGATAATTAGCTGGACTGGGAACTCGCGGTGTACACGCATTATTCTTACCCATGGAGGAATCGTTTCTTTTACCCGAGCAACCAGTTCCACAGCCTTCTCTGTGTCGTATGGTTCGTACAGGCCTCTCTTCCACCACCCGTACAGTTCTGTGCCTTCCATGACGAGGCAAGGGTAGATCTTCAACATATCAGGACTGAATCTTGGATCGGAAAACAGAAGCCGAAAGGACTCTAGGTCCTTCTCGAAATCCGACCCGGGCAAACCAGGCATCATGTGCGCAACTATCTTGAAACCTGCATCCCTAGCAACTTGAAATGCTTCAATCACGTCCTGAATGGTATGGCCGCGATTCGTCAGCTTGTAGACATAGTCGTCTATCACCTGAACACCGATCTCAACTCGTGTCGCACCGAAATCCAGCATCCAGTCTACGTGCGGCTGCTTGCACCAGTCGGGTTTCGTCTCAATGGTCAGGCCGACATTTCTCACTCCAGCAGTTTCAGCCAGCCTCTTCGCTTCAGCCAGCGTTGCTGACTCTTCTTGATTGAGTGCGTCAAAACACTGCTTCACGAAATCCTCCTGATAATTTCTAGGAGCCGCCAGAAACGTTCCGCCCTGGATCACAAGTTCCACTTTTGATGGCTCATGCCCAATCGCGCGAAGCTGATGCAGCCTGCTCGATATCTGTTTGAAAGGGTCGTAGCCGAACTGCCGCCCTCTCATCGCCGCCGGCTCGCCTGACGTGTAGCTCATGGGAAAGCCCTTCTCCATCGGGCAGAATACGCATCTGCCATGCGGGCATCCGCGCGGAGAGCTCATGACCCCAATCACGTTAACGCCTGAAATGCTCCGAACTTTCTTCAGGCGGAAACTGGTTGCATATCGCTCTCGCAAATCCCTAGGCAATGCCCTAAGCAAGTCCGAGTTCTTAGGCATCCAGTCAAGACCGTGTTTCCGGCAAAATTCCAGTTTGACACGGTTCACGCTGTCAGGGTCTGTTGTTCTTAGGCCCACGATCTGCAGCGCAAGCTCGGAAAGCACCGCATCCCCCATCTCGGAGTCCCGGCTGGGAGTCATGAGCCTGACCGATTCGAAAGAATCGTTACGGGTTAGGGTACTTTTGCTGAACCCATTTCCAGCAAAGATCAGGCCTGCTTTCCTGTATCGACGCAGATGTACAGTATGTTGCTTCCGCGGAGTATGACGTTGCCATAGTTAGCGGTTGGTGAGTTGCCGCGGTACTCTGTTGCTCCCTCAAGGATTATGTTCATGTGGCTGTCAGCATCGATCATCCGCCCGCGGTATTCGACATCGTTCTTTAGCCGGACGTTCACTTCTCCGTTCAGCTTCTTCACCAGGAGATTGAGAGGTTTTCTGGACGGCTCCAAACGTATCACTGGAATGGTGCGAGACTTTTCATCTAGTCTAAATAAGCTTGTGGAACCCGCGCATGTTCGTTGATTTTCATCAAGACAGGAACTCGCTTAGTTTGGTTTCCTTCCGGCCTTTGAGAACGACGAGGCATCTTTCGGGTGGCAACATGACATATTCTAACTGAAGCTTGTGTAGTAACGGTTGGGCGGATTTTCGAAGATCGGGCGCCACAACTATTCCTCTGATAGGGCGATCCGTCCGTTTCCTTATGGTGTCGATGTACCGCTTGAGTTGAGTTAGACTGCCCTTCGTGGCCGGGTTTCTCTTAATCTCTACTACGACGAGGTTCCCTGCGGAATCTTCAGCATAAATGTCCGTGAAACCAGCCTCCCCCAAGCTCTTCTCCTCTTGGAGTGGCCTCAAGCCCTGCTCAACAAGTTCTGGCACTGCCAAAATGGCTTCTTTCATCTGCGCCTCAGTCACATGCAGAGCAAATTCGCCCGCGTCCTTGAGATTGCAGGTCGCCATTACGGCGATGTCTCGAAATTCCATTGACACTGTCTCCCTCGGCTCCAAACGAGCAGCGGTGACTGTGAGCGAATCAGAATCCTCGAAGTTGACTTTGAGCATGCATTTCGGCGGTTGCCAGTTAACGGGCTCATACCCTACCGGGCGGTGCACCAAGACTGAGCCGTCCTGTTTTATGATGACAAGCCTTTCTCCCAAATCAAGAGTCGAAGATGCTCTTCCCTCGTAGTCGACCTTGCAGGTTCCTATGACTAACACGAAACTGCGAGTCCTGAACGCCCTCTCGAGTTCTTCGGCCGCTTCGCGAAAAGGAGGTTTGACCTTTACGTATAGACTCATTCACTCATCATCCTGCGATTTGTGCGTCCGGTATCTTGTCTGGGCACTTTCATCTAACTCTCTCCATTATATCGCCGAACCGTAATAGCAGTCGCGCCCAATGTTGAATAGGCAGGACGCGATTTTTGACGGCGAGCCAAGTCTTGCAAGAAGAAGAGAAAGAATTGTCGTCTGAGGAAACTACGGAGGTAGCCACTGAGAAACGACCGAAATATGAATTCATAGAGGATATTCCTGGAGTAGGCCCAGCAACAGCTGAAAAACTCAGAGAAATGGGCTTTCACACGGTAGAATCTCTTGCAACGGCAACCATCAAGGAACTGACTGAGGCGGGAGTGGGAGAAAAGCAAGCCGCCAAAGTCATCGCGGAAGCAAGGGACACCTTAGCACTTAGTTTTATCCGTGCTGATGAATTAATCAAAATGAGACAGAACGTCAGACGCCTGATCACAGGAAGCAAGCAACTCGACGAGTTGCTTGGAGGCGGGCTCGAGACCCAGACGATAAGTGAATTCTACGGCGAGTACGGTGTTGGAAAGAGCATTCTCTGCCACCAACTGGCCGTCAATGTCCAATTACCAGAAGACAAGGGAGGGCTGAATGGTACAGCTCTCTACATCGACACTGAGAACACGTTCCGCCCTGAATGGATAGTCAGAATGGCTAGGGCCCTTGGCTTGGATCCCGCTGAAACAGCAAAGAACATCATCTACTCCGAAGCGTTCAATTCAGATCATCAAATTCTTCTGCTGGACAAAGCAGACAAGATCATACAGGAGAACCATGTGAAGGTAATCATCGTCGATTCCCTCACATCTCACTTCCGTAGCGAGTACCTCGGCCGCGAAATGCTGGCCGAACGGCAACAGAAACTCAACAGCCACTTACACCGGCTCGTTCGGCTCTCTCGTGCCTTCAATGCATGCGCGGTGGTCACAAACCAAGTCATGGCCAAGCCCGACCAGTTCTTCGCGATGGCTGTGGAGGCGGTTGGCGGACATATTGTTGGCCATACAAGCCACACTAGGGTCTTCCTTCGGAAAACACACAACAGCCCGGTAAGGATCTGTAAACTTGTCTCAAGCCCTTATCTGCCCGAAGGAGAATGTCTATTCAAAATAACTGAGGAAGGTATCAAAGACATTGCAGAAGAAGACGAAGTCAAACGGCGACGCTAGCCCAGCGAACGCCTTTCCTGACATCGAAACAGACAAGTTCTTTCAATACGTAATCGAACGCAGAATCACGGAAGCCGAGAAAGAGCTTGACTCCATAAGAACCGTAATACCCCCAACTGAGATGGGTAAGGGCTTCCTCAAAGCGCTAGAAGGCCTCATGCTGACGGCCAGGTCAAACAATGACAGGTACCTGTACCTGTCCAAGATCGAGAAGACGCCGAAGAAGCTGAAAGAACTGAGAAAGGAGTTTGCCAAAGAATCCACGAACAACCTGCATGCTAGTTATGACATTGGCTACTTCAGGGCTTTAGAGAATTACATGAGAAAGCTGGAGAGTCCTTCGATGCCTCAAAAGGCAGGAGACGCAGAGGAAGCTACGCGGAGGAACCAAGAGTAAGCGTGTTCAGAAGGACAGCCACCATTATCCACACAACGACAAAAGTGCCGCCTCCGAGCGTGATGTATCTTTGCTTACCTTTCAGCTCCGCCTCTCCGTATTTCAGGATGTACTGCACGAGCGCTATTGATATAGCGTAAAAAAGCACGCCAAGCGCAGCCCCCAGCAAGATATCTCTGATCTGTAAGTAGTAGTTAGCAAACCCAGCTGCGATTGCCAAGAAGAAACGCAGCCAATATACTACCGAAGTTGGCTTCATACGTCCTTGTGCCTGCTCTTTGCTCAATGAAATTCACATTCCACACAGCGCTTCTGCCGAACATACCCCGATACTCTAGATAACACTTGCCTGACGCCGAACATCGCCCCGCAAAATCCTTAAGGGGTAACAAGCGATTGCAAACACGATACCATTTGACCGCTCGTGCAGCACCGCCGGATGTGAAAGTTGAGGACGTCATGTCCAGTCCCGTAATCACGATTAAGGAAACGGACTCGGTGCTGGGGGCAGCTAAGCTGATGAAGAAACATGAGATCGGATGCGTAGTTGTGGTTGATAAGTCAGGAAAACCGCGCGGCCTGATAACCGAGCGCGACGTGGTGAGACGAGTATCGGCATCGGATCTGGTTCCTAGCAACGTAGCAGCTGGAAAGATCATGTCCAAATCCCCTGCCACGGTTGAGCCCACGGCGAACGTCACTGACGCGGCAAAGAAGATGAGAGAACTCAAGATACGCCGACTGGTTGTCGTTCAAGACGGAAAGCTGAAGGGAATCATCACAAGCAATGATATCGTGGACATTACGCCTGCTTTGATTGATGTAATTGCAGAAAAATCGCAGATCGAACCAGTTGAGAGAGTCAGAGAGAGCGCCCTGCTCTCAGGTTACTGCGACAGATGCGGATCATGGGCTGACGAGCTCAAGGCGCATGACGGCCAATTCCTATGTGATGATTGCATGGCCGATTTGGAAGAGCCAGAGGAAGTCTGACAAACGAACCCAGCGCGGACAGCTTCCCCCGGCTGAGCCCTAGTCAGTGCACGAGTTGTCGTCGATTCTTATTGAGTCAGCGAAAATACTCGTGCGTGATTCACTTACGTCTGCGCACATTCTCATAGAAGACGGCCTCATAAGAAAAGTATCCAAACTACGGCCACCAGAGGGGTTCGACCTTAGGATCCCCGCGAAGGGTCTAATCGCGTTGCCGGGCATGATTGATGCGCACGTGCACCTCCGGGACTTGGAGCTTTCGTACAAAGAAACGTTCGAAACAGGTACCCAAGCGGCAGCGGCTGGTGGATTCACTACCGTAATAGACATGCCGAACACCCGCCCGCCGACCGTCAGCAGCGAAAGACTGAAACAGAAACTTGCCAAGGCGCAAGGACGTTTGTTCTCAAACGTGGCATTTCAGGCCGCCCTTGTGGACGACCCAAACGAGGTTGCGCAGATGTCTAAACTCGGTGCTGTAGCATTCAAGTTGTATCTGAACAAAGCCCTTGAAACCTTTGACAGTAGCGACGAAGCTAGGCTTTCCAGCTCCTTGCTGGCAGTCAGTGCCTCTGACACGCTGATGACGGTCCACGCTGAAGACGGCGTTATGATCAGGCGGGAACAGGAAGACTGCGAGGCCAAAGGAAAGCGTTCAATGAAAGACTTCTTAAGAGTACATTCTCCGGAAGCCGAGGTTTCCGCAGTTCGCAGCATCCTAAGCCTGGCCAGAAAGTTCCGGGCACGGGTCCACGTATGCCACATAACAACGCCAGAAGCTGTAAAGCTAGTGCGCAATGCAGAATTCGCGACCTGTGAAGCCGCTGCCCACCATCTGCTGCTCAACCAATCCATCTTCAAGAAGCAAGACTCACTAGCTGTGTGCGTGCCCCCAATCAGAGGCGAAAGGGAGAGACGCGGCCTGTGGCGTCTTTTCACAGCTGGGAAAGTTGATATTCTGGCAAGCGACCACGCGCCCCATACCCTAGAAGAGAAGCTCAAGGATAACATTTGGAGCGTTGCGTCCGGAGTTCCTGGTTTGGAAACGTCACTACCCATTTTGTTCACACAGGCAGTCAGAGGGGCAATAACGCTCCGAAGACTCATTGAGGCGGCAGCTGTCTTGCCGGCTAGGATCTTCCGGTTACCAAGAAAAGGCATAATCTCGGAAGGTTTTGACGCGGACATCGTATTAGTAGATCCTAAAGCTAAGATTCGGATAGACCCTAAACAATTTCTGAGTAAAGCAAGATATTCTCCATTCAATGGTATGCATTGTACTGGGTCCGCCGCATACACCATTGTGGGTGGGACTCTGGTTGCTGAAAGAGGGAAAATTGTTGGTCCGCCCGTAGGCCAAATTGTCAAGGGCGGTGGAACATGAAGTTCCTGCTCGACGGAATGCTGGGAAAACTCACAAGATGGCTGCGGATGATTGGGTGCGAAGCTGAGTACCTGAACGATCAAACGGACAGAGACTTACTTTCACGCGCAAAACGTGAATCTCTCACGCTCCTAACATCCGATGAGGAGCTCTACAGAACTGCGGCGTCCAGAGGAATCGACTGCTACTTAGTCAAGGGACGCACAGAGGCACATCGCCTGGCGAGCCTCGCGGAGCGCTTCAAGCTCAATCTGTACATAGACACATCTGTCTCTAGATGCCCCGTTTGCGGTTCACCAATAAGGGAGGCTGCGAAGAATGACGTGGAAGGTTCCGTTCCGCCAACAACCTTTAAAGTCTATCACAGTTTTTGGGTCTGCACGAATTCAGACTGCGCCAAAGTCTACTGGCAGGGTAGCCACTGGAAGAGAATAGAACAGACTCTTGAAGCTGCGAGGAAGATCCTTGAGTCCAACGAAAGCATACGCGCACGACCCGAAGGAACCATCATATCTAAGCCTGGACGAGGGCACACTCCTCGTTCGCCTCGCCCGGGCAGCCATCAACAAATACCTTGAGAAGAGCCAGATAGTCCAAACGCCCGGAGAGATTCCGGAGAAGCTGACCCGAAAATCAGGAGTCTTCGTTACACTAAACTCCGTTAAACCCGTTCATGAACTACGCGGCTGCATAGGCTTCCCGTACCCAGACAAGCCTCTGGTAGAGGCTACCGTCAGGGCTGCTATCTATGCAGCCACCGAGGACCCTAGATTTGAGCCTCTCAAGGCTGAAGAGCTAGCACAGTCTGTGGTCGTGGAAGTCACTGTGCTTACCCCCCCTCAAACCCTTCACACAGATGATCGAAGGGGACTACCAGAGATGGTCAAGGTAGGCCGCCATGGCCTGATAATCGAAACGAAAGAAACCTCAGGGCTATTGTTGCCACAGGTCGCAACAGAATGGAACTGGGATTCCTCAGAATTCCTGACCAATTGCTGTCTCAAAGCAGGCCTTCCGCCAGATTCGTGGCTTCTCGATGGCGTTCAAGTCAAGGTCTTTGAAGGAGAGATTTTCGGAGAAGTGACCCCGGGCGGAGAAGTCAGGAGAAAACCCAGCGGTGGTACTTGAAATTGCGAGTCTACGTGGCCCCCTGCGGGATTGGCCTAGGCCACATAACCCGCACAGTACCGATCGTTAAGGAACTTGAGAGCCGGGGTAACACGATCGTTTTCTCGACTTACCTTGACGGATTGGATTACGCCAAGAGCAACGGCCTACCACATCTTGCCGCAGTCCCAATCAGCTTCAGGGTAACCAGCGACGGCGCAATCGATTTCAAAATGACTGCGGCGTCGAGTGGTTTCTCGCTTGGAGTCAGAAAATTTCTCAGGCAGGTGGTGAAGGAAATCCAATTCATCAAGGCCTTCAAGCCCGATGTGGTGTTCTCCGACTCAAGAGCTTCTTCGCTTATCGCAGCCAGACTCCTCCGGATCCCGGTGGTCCTTATGCTCAACCAGTTTCGCGTCGAAATCGTCAGACGCCCATCCAGCAAGAAACTGTCCTTGATGGACCTACTGTTCTTTTTCATAGCGAACATCGGATGGCTGTTCATTCGCACAGCCATCGAACTTGTCTGGGTGCGAAGCAGCAAAATTCTCATTCCGGATTTCCCGCAACCATACACTATCTGCCATGGGAACCTGGTGATTCCAAAGCGGTACGGCGGGAAAGTTCTTCTCATCGGCCCCATCGTGGAACACAACAGGACAGATGATTCTGACACCGGCAAACTGAGGGAGGAACTGGGACTCACTCCTGGCCGGCCAGTCATATACGCGGCCGTCAGCGGCCCAAGGTTAGAGAGGCAGATCTTGGTACAGCTTCTCATGGGCCCGTTGAGCAGACTCTCGCGGGAATGCACCGTCATCCTTTCTCGCGGCGAACCTGATGGAAACCGCAACCCTCGTTTGGAGAAGGGCATGTCTGTTTACGATTGGGTGGAAAATCAGACCGATCTCATCAGGGCCTGCGATGTAGTGATTAGCAGGGCGGGACATGGCATAATAATGAAGTCCTTGGTCTACGCCAAACCGATGGTACTGGTTCCCATTCCAGACCATACAGAACAATACAGCAACGCAGGCCGCGCAAGATCGCTGCATGTTGCAGAAACGATTGACCAGAGCAAGCTGTCTGAGGACACGCTGATCACCGCCGTTCACAGCATCCTTGATTCCACGGGCCACAAAATGAATGCGATCTCGATCAGGAGAGCAGCAAGTTCTCTTGAAGCCGTTGCGATGGCTTCTGACATAATACTCGGAGTAGGGAAGCGGGCTTAAAGTAGGAGCTCTTGTGGCGCTATATTTGCCAAACCGACATCTAGTGATAGTGCCGCTTCTGTTCTGCGTGAATGTGATGAGAGACCATACTTCAGCAGTTCATCCTCAGCAAGCCCTAGGCGCTTGTTCATGTCGACGAGATCTTCCTTGTTCAACCCGATGAGCGGGTAGAACGGCACAGGATAACCTCCAGCAAAATCAGCCGCATTGGCGAAATCTGCAAGGCGCCCAAAAACGTCCGAAAAAACGATTCCCCTGAACTTTCTTTGTTTTGCGAATCGAAGAGCGGCCATACGCGCTAAAGGCTTTACATCTTTCACATCATCAATAGCGGAACGATCGCCTAGAACGGAATCAAGATTGATGATGAAGACTCTGTACTTCGTTCGAGATACAAGCCCCCGGATTCTGCGGGCCCATAGTAGCTGGGACTGTTCCGCGAAACTTGGAATTGTACTCGATATAGGCATGAAGAGTTCTGTCAGGCAGCCCCTACGCATCACCGCATACGTCGCTAGAACCGTTAGCGGACCAGAATCTAGTACTGCTAGCAGCTTCCAGCGGGAAGATGGCGGAAGGCCGGCTGGGCCCTCGAACTTCTCATGATAAACGTACGCCCACTGATCCGCGAGATCGACGTGAATTGTGATGTCCGGATTTCTTAAGTCAACTCTAACTTTTCTAGTTGCCAGAGCTCGAAGTACCTCTGTGCCAGCTTGAACCTCAACTTGGCGCCGGTCTATGGGACTCGGTGTTGAGCGGTGCGCTCGAATTGCGAAGGATTTGCCATCTCCCAGAACCCTCCCTGCTAATTGGTCGATCGCCTCCACTATGTCCTCCATGGAAGCGTGAACCGCTACCGCGGGTGCCGCATAGGCCACCCCGAACACTCTTGCACAGGCCCTTGCTGCACGCTCGGCTTCGTTTGTCCCTCGAATAACTAGCCTTGCCGCATGCTTCCTGATACTGATACTGTTGATTCCGACGCTCATGAGACCAGTCTTCAGATCGTCAATGAGCCTCTGCTCCAACGTGCGCCTGACTGGGGCACTCTTCAGAGTAAACTCGTCAGATGCTACTAGAACGACAGGCTCCAATGCAAGGACCGGAACTTCACGGCTGAACCCAGATGGTATCAGGAAGCCTCGATAAACTGATCGAAAGAAAAAGAGGGAAAAGGAGGGCGATGGGGCTAGAATTCTTCAGACCCGGTTGACGGCGGCGGCATTGGAGGCTTCCCTTCTTTCATGCCCTTTGCAGCCACGACGTCGTCGATCCGAAGGATCATCGACGCTGCCTCTGTCGCCGACTTCACGATCTGGAGCTTCACTCGTAGCGGCTCCAAGACATTCAGGGCGCGTGTGTCCTTAATCTTCCCCGTGTACACATCGACTCCGTACCAGCGGTTCTTGGGGTCCTCGTGCTTTGCCCTGAGCTCCACCATCACATCAATCGGATCCAGACCCGCATTCTCTGCGAGGGCAAGCGGAACACTCTCCAGTGAGTCTGCGAATGCTTCGATGGCCAGCTGCTCGCGGCCGCCAACTTTGACGGCATAGTCTCTTAGCTGTCTTGCTGCTTCAGCCTCGGGTGCGCCGCCCCCGGCGACGATTTTCGCATCTTCAATAGCATCTCTCACAACGCACAGTGCATCGTGGAATGAC
This sequence comes from uncultured Candidatus Bathyarchaeia archaeon, assembly GCA_964649235.1. Lineage (GTDB taxonomy): Archaea > Thermoproteota > Bathyarchaeia > 40CM-2-53-6 > 40CM-2-53-6 > FEN-987. The sequence continues at coordinate 14,730 of CAZYOZ010000009.1, read as the reverse complement.
CTTTCGGCCTCGTCAACGACGTGTTCTGTGCCTCCTCGGAGGACTGCCGTCACGGCCATGGGATTCTTGGCATCTCGGACGTAAACCAGCTTGTCATCACCGATCTTGGTCTCTTCGATAAACCTCGCTTCGCCCAGGGACGCAGCGGTCAGGTCCTTGATGCTGGCGACTATCTTCGCGCCAGTTGCTTTGGCCAGTTTCTCCATGTCGCCGCTGCTCACATTCTTGACGGCGGCGATACGCTTCTTGGCAAGGAAGTGCAGTGCGATGTCGTCGATCGACTTCTCGCAGAAGACGAAGTTCGCGCCCGTGTCTGCGACTTTGTCGACCATCTCCTTCAGCATGCGTTCCTCTTCATCGAGGAAGAGCTTCATTTGGTCTGGATTGTTTATGTTGATCTTGGCGTCGAATTCCGTCTTCTCTATTTCGAGCTTCGCGTTGAGGAGGGCAATCTTCGAGTTCTCGACACGCTTGGGCATTTGGGGATGCGCAACTTCCTTGTCGACTACTATGCCTTTCACAAGTTCGGTCTCTTCGAGGCTCTTGCCGTGTTTCTTGAGCACCTTCACTAGGTCCACGTCGACTTTGGTCTTGCCATCTCTGATTTCCTTGACCTGCAGCGCCGCATCCACCGACAGCTTGGCCAAGTAATCTCTTGCGGTGGATACGCCCTTGGTGGCGATCGCGGTCATCGCGATCTTCTGCAGGGCTTCGGCATCGCTGGGATCGATTGTTTCGGCTATGTTCTCGAGGATTTCGCGTGCTTTCTCTGCTGCCCTCTTGTACCCGTCGACAACGACGGTTGGGTGCACGTCCTTGTCGAGGAGCTTCTCAGCTTTCTCAAGTAATTCGCCGGTCAAGACGACGGCTGTGGTGGTTCCATCGCCCACTTCGGCGTCCTGGGTCTTGGCGACTTCAACGAGCATTTTGGCTGCGGGGTGCTGTACGTCCAGCTCCTTCATGATTGTGGCTCCGTCGTTTGTTATGACGACGTCACCGATGGTGCTCACGAGCATCTTGTCCATTCCTCGAGGGCCAAGGGTAGTCCTAATGGTTTCGGCCACAACTTTGGCTGCGAGGATGTTGTTTCGCTGTGCGTCTCTGCCAGTTGTTCGTTGAGCTCCTTCCTTCAGTATTACGACGGGAAGAGTTTGTGCTTGAGCTGACATTTACATCACTAAATTTGTTACTTGCGGTAACAAAGTTCTATTTAAATTTTTTCGGCGGGCCAAATTGAGTATTGAAAGGCTCTGAAGTCGGCTGATCGCGCTTCGCTGTCAGCTGCCGAAATCTAATAGTGTGCGATCGGCGCGTGCGGTCGCGACCTTATCGGACTCTTTTGCGATCAATGTGTCTCCGCGAATCTCATTCAGGATGACCATTGCTTCTCCCAACGGAATATTCAGCTGTATCGCCAGCTCTTGGGGCGAGATTTGTGGCCGCTCCTTAACTACGACGTCTGTTGCGTACCTCTTGTGGTTCTTGTACATCGGCAAGGCATGCACAGTGTCGACCAGCGTCTTCCAAAGCTCGTCTAATTCCATGGCCCTTTGATGTTGCGACATTGTGTCCGCCTCAGTTAGTGAGTTTGCATTAGGTCCTTCGATAATGATCCGGTGCCCGCTAGCGCTGCTTCACTCATGCGCAAAATAAACTCTAATTCTTCCTTGGGTGACGCCGTCTACCCTGCAGAATCCAAATCTGACTAGTTGGGCCACCGCGCCTACATTTTCAAGCGCAAGTGCCTTTTCGGCTAGGCCTTGCTTGATCGAGGCATCAGGCATCACAACTTCCACCGGCACATTCTCTTGCTTCGGAACCCACTGTATAACGGGAATGCCCCCGGCCTCATCCACGGCCTCGCTCAGGAACCGCCCCTTCACAGCCCCATCTGACACGGCGAGCGCTTTGAAGTTAAATAGCCCCATGAGGCGGACAGCTTGCGCGGATTTGAGGAGCGAAGCATCGCTCCCAGCTAGATAGAGCTCCGCGACACCATCGCGAGATTGGACTCTCAGCGTTCTAAACCCCATCTGCGAATGCTGGGGGTGGAGTGGGGCCTGAACGACGTACTCTCTGCCTACTCCTTCAACATGCGCTTCGAGTGGGTCAGGTACGAAGTAGTATCGGTGCGCTGACTGGTCGATTAGCTTTCGATTTTGCGCATAGATATTGTCCCAGCTTATCGTAACGTCGACTGGCCGAGGCCCGACTTCCCAGATCATGTGGCGTATGGTTTCTGGGCTGAAACCTCTGCGCCTTAATGCGGCCAGCGTTCCTAGCCTAGGATCGTCTATCCCCCAGTATTCGCCCGACTCGAGAGCCTTCATAAGCCTAGACTTGCTGAGGTCGGTTCCTTCCACCTTCAGCCTACCGTAGTGAACAGCATCCGGATATTCCCATCCCAAATGCCCATACAGAAACAGTTGCCGGGCCATGTTCGTCAGATGCTCCTTCCCTCTGATCACGTGGGTGATTCTCATTAGATGGTCATCCACCCCGGACGCCAGATTGTACAGGGGCCAAACCCTGTACTTCGAGCCAACACGAGGGTGCGGGTTTCTGTCAGGGTCAATGATTCTAAAAGCAGGCCATTCCCTGACAGCAGGATTAGGATGCGCCAGGTCGGTCTTTATTCGAAAGACGGCAGCGCCCTCATGGTATCTGCCTCCGAGCATCATATTCCAGCGTTGCATCTGCTCTTCTCCACTCTGATCTCGATCTGGACAAACCTTGCCTGCGCCGACAAGTGCTCGGAATTCATCGGGTTGGCATTCGCACACATACGCCGCACCCTTCCTCAGCAGTGATTCGGCCACCTCGTAGTAGGTCAGAAGGCGGTCGCTCTGTATGTACTCCTCGTCCCACTCACAACCCAACCATCTGAGATCCTCCCTGATCAAGTCGTAGAAGACTAGTTGGGCCTTCTTGAGCCGAGGGTCAGTGTCTTCGAATCTGAGGACAAACTTGCCCTTGTACATCTTGGCGTAGTCATGACTCAGAATGGCGGCTCGAGCATTGCCGATGTGAAGCACGAAATCTGGGTTCGGTGCCAAGCGCGTGACTATTAGGTGATATTTCTGTGCGCTAGGCAGGGGCGGAAGGACTTTCTCCTCTTCAGGCCTCTCCTTGGTGAGCTCCTGTGGCCACCTTTCTCGGACCATCTGCTCTAGTTCTTGGGCCGGCGTCGAATTGACTTCCAAGACAACCTGCTGGACGAGAGAAAACAGTTCTTTGGCTCTTGGTCGGAGATCCGGGTTTTCCCCGAGCAGACCTCCCAAAACCGCCTTTGCATCTGCTCTACAGTCATGCTTGAGCGCGTTCAGAACCGCTGCCTTGCGAACCTTGTCGACAATCTCACTTGACATTTTGATTGCTCTGTGTCATTGTCAGCCCTAGAACAAATGGCTATCAGTAACCCGTGCTGGACCTCCAACCCTGCTCCTAAGAACGCTGAGATTTCTTGCTGTTTCAAGCTTCCTGCAAACGGCTTCAATGTGCTCCTGATATGTGTTCAAGTAAACAGACGGCCCTGTATCGAGTGAATACCAGACGGGTAGCCCTTCAACCTCACGGATTCGCCTTACTTCCTGTAGTATTTGGAGAGTCTGGGGTGCCATCAGTAGGAGGCCGTCCTTGCCCGTCATGGTGACTGCGTGAAGACTCAGTGACTCTGCTTCCGTGAGCTTCCCTATGCTATCAATGTCATCATTCCTTATTGCACGTAGCATGCGTGGCACAATCCTCCTGACTTCTCTCAGCCTTGACTGAAAGAACGGTGAGTGAACGGATTCCTCATGGGCCAGTTCCGTCTTGACTTGTGAAGGTATTGGAATTATCCCCATTACGAGCCTCGAACTATTGGCCGGCGCTATCTGTTTGGCATAGGACCTCCCGTTCCTATCGGCGTACCAGATCGAGAGTCCTCCGACTAGGCTCCGGCTCGCAGAGCCTGCGCCGAGGCGTGCAATTTCACTCAGATGCTCCTGCCCCAACTGCAAACCGAGCGCCTGGCTTGACGCAAGCGCTATAGACGCGAATGCGGAGGCTGAGAAACCAAGTCCTTTGCCTTCGAGCAGGCTGTTTGCGCTTGAGAGCCTGAAGTGCCCCCGACTCTTGGCCATTCTTCGGAGAGGCGACACCACCGCTAATACGCGAACTGCTTCGGAGGTCGTGGCAGGTTTTCCATTTATTTCGATAGTATCTTGGGAAAATCCATCATTGAATTCAAATGTGGAGGTGGTCGTGAGTTTCTCAACACATACAGAGACGCTGTCGTGAAATGGGACCCTGCGCCTCTTGTCCTTGAGTCCATGATATTTCACTAAGCCCTGAATCGCATGTGCAACCGCGGTGGCCTTGCCCAAATCAATCACAGATCTTGCTCTCAGTCTATTACGCCCGTGACTGCAGCCACCCGCATCGCCGCCTCTGTCGTAAGCCCGCTTTCACCCAGAATTGTATAACGTTCGGGCCTTATCGCATGAGCTCTAGTCAAAGCCTCGACTATGTACTCAGGATCTATGCCAAGTTCCTTGGCGGTTGTAGGCGCACCTATCTTGTGAAGTACGTCTTTTATCAGTTGCCAGTTCGCACCGTGCAGATAAGCGCAGATTATGGTTCCCACACCACATTGCTCCCCGTGGAGAGCCGGTTTGGGTGCGATGATGGTAAGGGCATGGCTGAACAGATGCTCTGCTCCGCTGCAGGGGCGGCTGGTTCCCGCGATGCTCATTGCGACGCCGCAGCTGATCAGCCCTTCAACAAGCGTTCTTACCCCGGACTCGGTCATCGCTCTGATTGCGTTCGAATTCTTCATCACCAGCCGCGAACTCATCAACGCGAGCTCTGCCGCATAATCACCATAGTACTCGTTCTTGATCCTGTGGGCCAGCTTCCAGTCCCTGACAGCCGTATACTTCGCAACCACATCACCACAACCGCTCGCGATCAACCGGTATGGGGACTTGCCTATGACCGAGATATCAGCCACGATTGCGATGGGCGCATGAGCGAGAAAAGAGTAGGGCCGATTCAAACCCCTCATCGAAACCAAAGGACTCGCAATCCCATCATGAGATGCAGCGGTCGGAACGCTGAGAAATCTTTTTCCGCTCTTTCTACTGCTCAGCTTTGCCACATCGATGTCCTTGCCGCCTCCAACGCCGACCACAATGTCTGACTTGGTGCGACGAATCTCACGCTGAACTCTTGAAACCTGACCTGTGGTTGCACTTTCAACAATTACTGTCGAGGACTTGAAGCCAGCACTTCTCAAGGACTCGAGAACAATATCCCCTGCGATGGAAAGGACCTTGCGACCCGTGACAACTAAGACAGGACCGCGATAACCGAGGCGCGTGAGCGTTTCTCCTACTAGCGGGACAACTCCTTTCCCAATCAGCACCTCGCGGGGCAACTGCATGTAGTGAGCGTGTCGTGGAATGAGCCGCACGCATGATCACATCAAAAGTAGCAATGAAAAAGCAGCAATCACGATGACTACGGGGAATAGAGCCATGGCAGTGAGCGTTGATATTCTGTGTACAAAACTCATCAGCCTCCTCAGCGACTTTGAACCCAAGGTTGTAACCGGGACTTGCCCCGATACGACCCCCACTTCACACCTCTCTAAGCTCGACAGCGCTTCTTGGCAGGCTGCTGCTATCTCTTCCAGCAATACCCCTTTCGGAACCACCTCTCCGATTGTGTGATACCCAAGCCTAGCAGACACAACGCCATTCACCATGTGCGTATCGGTCGTCATGACCTCCCCGTCGCTATATCCGATTCGTCTCGCAACTTCCAAGATTTCCTCACGTAGGCCTCTTACCATGTTGTTCCCGTCAACGTTCACGTATGCGAATCGTTGGCCTCCGATTTCGATTCCTAGGACTGAAATCCCCGCAGGACCCAACCCGTCCTTTAAGGTAAACCCTACGGGAACTCTGTGAGATGCGCCGACGCGGAACGAAATAGCGTTTTCTTCAGATGAGACTTGGAGAGCAGATAGGGCGGCTTCTTCAAGAGCTCCGATCTTTTGTGATGACATCGTCGTTGGGCCTGTCAGGCAATTGTGCGCATCCACCAACGCAAGATGAGTGAAGCGCCCATGAATGAGACCAGCAAGCCTGCTGGCAACCTCAGATGGAACATCCTCCATGTCATACGGAGAAGTCGTCATCGTCACAAGTGCACATCCGTCAAATACTTGCGATGTTGCCGTCGCTATTTCATTTCGGGACCTCGCAACCGGTGTTGCGGTTTCCAGGTATCTCGCGTTTTCTATATTCGAGATGACCCAGCGAATCAATCGAACGTTCTGTTCTTGGGAAACCAAATTGAGTTCGTGTCCAGACACACCATGGGGAACAAAACCGACTGCGTTGAATTTCCGACTCACAAGAGACTGAAATACGAAAGGTAGCGCACTGCTTCCAACGTTCAGGAATGGCCCTGGGTGGTAATTGGAAACGAGCATCAGGGCTTTCATCTTCTTGTTCTGCTTGGAGCGAAATGCAAGAGTCGTCAAGTCTATCTCCGTTTCAACGCCTAGCTCATTGAGGTATGACTCCAACTCTTGGTTCTCTCCCTCCAGCCAGTTGGTCAGGAAAGCCCTGAACATTCGAATTGGTGAGAATCCGATTATTCGGCGCCCGTGCATCTCAATCACTGAGATAAGAGAGAATGCGAATATGAGACCAACAAGTGAAGCTAGCGTCAGGCCCATCATGGTAAGAGCAGCCGAAACTTGGAAGATGAGTACGACTGACATGGATGTTAGAACAGGTTCAACGAGAGTGAACAGAGTTCTCTTAATGAAATTCACCCTCGACATCGAGAAGACAGCAAGCGCACGCACTGGGACCACTATGAAAAGTCCAACGACAATCGCAAAGTCAGGAAAAACGAATCCCGTGAGTACTGAAGCCGAAATTGAGCCAACGAAAAGTACCGTGACCCAGATTGTTATCGTAAACAGGGAGAAAGCTTGGCACCTCCTGAAGTAGAAAAGCGGGTCTTCTTTCATGAACGCAAAGTAGAGGGCGGAGCTGGAGGCGAACGAAGGGACAGCCAGCACCAGTAACCCCCACAAAATGCCTTCAATGAAAGATTGCGCAGCGTTATTTGCGATCGCAAAGGAAGAACCGACCCCGATCGTGGTGAGAACCAGTAACAGAACAACAATGGATATCGTCGACGGAAAGACAACACGCCTAATCATATTGTAGTATGGCGTTGTGCCCTTAATCCTCTGGGAAAATGACTGAGCCATTCGGCTTTCATCTTCCGCCGTTCATCGAATGGCTCGGATGAGCTCGTGCAACCTTCGAATGGACGACTTCTCGGATAACGTCCCTGTTACGATAACACTTGCACCCGCATCTGCCAGCGCCTTCGCTCGGGCCACGGTTCTTATGCCGCCGCCTACAACGACGTGTATTCGGCAGGCCTTCTTCACTGCTTTGACCATCTCGGTGGGTATGGACCTCTTGGCTCCGGAACCTGCCTCTAGGTAAACGAAGCGCATCCCCATATACTGGGCCGCGAGAGCATAAATCGCCGCCAGTTCAGGCTTGTCGTAGGGTATTGGTTTCGCGCTTCCGATGAAGCCCGCCGCTCCTGCGTCCTCGCCCACTATCAAATACCCTAAAGGGATCGGTTCCAGATTGTAGCGCTTCACCAACGGCGCGCCGAGCGCTTGAGCGCCTGAGATATAGTATGGGTTAGTCGAGTTAAGCAACGACATGAAGAAGACGGCATCCGCATACTGACTCAGACCTGCAATGTCATTTGGAAACAAAATGACAGGAAGACGCGAAGACTTTATCGCCCTAACGATTGTGTCGAGCTGGTATGTCGATGTTGCAGTGGACCCTCCAACCATCGCCGCAGCTGTGCCGGCCCTTTTCGCCTCTAGGGCCAGCCTACTCGCATGCTTGGGCGTCAGCTTTTCGGGATCGAACAGTGTCAGGTGGGCGACTCCCTTCTCTCTGATAATTTGCTCAAGGTAACTCTCCACGTTACCGATGCTGATTCCGCCCAAGCTATGAGGCACTCACCGTTATGTTTGAACAGACTGCAATTGGTGTTCACGAGAAACTTACCGTGACATTATTAAAACTGATTGTGAGGCAAAGTGCAAACTTCATTTCTGCATTCGCATTCAGTAGAAGGCTGAACTCTTTGCAGCCAACTCACTCGGGATTCGGCAAGACAGCAGCCTTCATCAGAATGATGCGCATCCCGAACTGCATCATGATTGGGTTCGCTGTGATCGTTGGGGAAGCAATTGCTTCTCAGACGGTTCCTGCGAACGCTGCTTTCTACGGGTTCATGACAGGTTTTCTGCTGCTGGCCGCGTCAATGGTCATTAACGATTACTTTGATCGCGAAATAGACGCGGTTAACCAGCCAAACCGCCCAATTCCATCAGGAATCGTGAAGCCAGGCGAGGCGATATCGTTTGCCATCATCCTTGTCTCCTTGGGACTGCTATTTGCCGCATATTCAGGAACCTGGACCCTCCTGATCGCGATTCTGAGTGTTGCGACAATGCTGCTCTACAATTCAAGGGCCAAGAAATTGGGAAGACCAGGAAACGCGCTTGTGAGTGCCAACGTCGCCGTGCCTTTCATCTACGGCGGTTTCGCCGTAGGAAGCCCAACTTGGTCTCTAATCATTTTCGCATCCCTTGCGTTCATCTCAAGCATGGGACGCGAGATCATGAAGGGAATAGTCGATGTACCTGGAGATACGGCTAAGAGCGTAAAATCTGTAGCCGCGACTCTGGGAAGCAATCGAGCCGCAAGAGAATCGGCAGCATTCTTCCTTACCGCAGTAGTTCTTAGTGGCCTTCCTATCATGATGGGACTGGTTTCTCAGTACTACGTGCCCCTCGTCACGATTTGCGACGCTGGTTTTCTCTTGACAGCTTACTCCATATCGACAGATGCAAGCCCTCGCAATGCAAAGCGTAACAAGAACTTCGTATTGGCATGGATGACATTTGGTCTGCTGGCATTTGTCATAGGAATTCTTTGATCCAGTGTCGAAAACGCCCCAAACTTCGAGGTTCAATGACTCTCAAAAGACTTTTATGACTTGAAAAGCCTACCCTCCGTTCAGAAGGCGCAGCAATGAAGATCTCCCATAGTAGGTTGCGTGGACTGGACTCGCGTGGCAAAAGAAAGCTCTCGAAGGAAGTCTTGACTGCGTTTCCGAAGGAAATCGTTGGAACCTTCGCCCATTTGCCCAGGATCTTCAAGAAGGTTGACATTGACCGATTGATGGGTGATAAAATATCAAGAAGCATGAAATGGCGCTACATCAGAAGAATGGAAAGACTTGGCATTGTGAAGCATGCCACTAAGAAATACTACCGAAAAGTCTACGACACGATCTCCGATTGGATGGAAAAGGACGCCATTCCAAAGATCCGCAGAATGGAATCGCTTGTCGAAATAGACGCGACTGCCCCTTAGCGACTACTGTACTGCTCTAGTAGTTCCTTTGCCCGGTCGATCCTAATTCTTTTCTCAGCTACCATCTGCGCGGAAATTACGTCGATGAGTTCTCCGGTTGCCCCTACACTGATCGCAACATTGCGTGCGTGGAGGCCCATGTGCCCCCGCTGGATTCCTTCAGAGGCCAGGGCTCTCAGGGCTGCTAGGTTCTGCGCCAACCCGACGGATGCTATGATTTCTGCAAGCTCCTTCGCTGTCTTTATTCCAAGAATTTTGAGCGACAGCCTAGCCATCGGGTTGGAAGCTGTTGCACCTCCCACTATGCCGACAGCCATCGGCATCTCAATGGTTCCAACAAGATTTCCCTCTACGTTCTTCTCCCAAGTTGTCAGAGACGTGTAATGTCCCGTTCTCGCTGCATACGCGTGAGCACCGGCTTCAACGGCCCTCGTGTCATTTCCGGTTGCGAGTACTACGGCAGTCACCCCGTTCATTATTCCCTTGTTGTGGGTCGCGCACCTGAAGGGGTCCGCGAGAGCGAAGGCATACGCATCGATGATTCCGTCAACGACCTCTTCGCCCCCGAGCTGTTGTCTATCGAAGATTGCTTTGGCACGTGCGAGCCGGTTGACTGCTAGGTTGGAAATGATTCTCAAGTAAACATGGCCACCCGAGATCTCCTCCACGACAGGGGCAACCGCTTCAGCCATGGTGTTAACTGCGTTTGCGCCCATAGCGTCCCGACAGTCAACGAGAATTTCGGCGATCACCATTTTGCCCAGGAAAGTGTCGATGACGCGAACCTGAAGGTCCCTCGCACCCCCACCCAGGGACACGAGGACCGGGTCCTGATCATTGGCGCGTTTGAGGATGCGATCTTTTTGGGCCAGTATTTCAAATCTGGCCCTTTGAGTATCTTTAACATCGACGACTTGAATTTGGCCAATCATTATCGGATCTGTGGACGTTGCCAGAAATCCTCCCCTTGCCCTAGCGATTTTTGCTGCGTTGCTCGCAGCCGCAACAACTGATGGTTCCTCTATTGCCATCGGGACAAGCATATCCCTGCCATTGACAAGGAAGTTCACGGCCACGGCTAGTGGAACGGGCATGATTCCAATGACATTTTCGATCATGCGGTTGGCGATATCGAACGGTAGCGGGCCTGAGGCCTCAAACATAGTCGCCTCCTGGTCGGTCAATCCTGCAAACTCCTTGACGAACTGCGCCCTCTCCTTGATGGGGAGTTTGTAGAAACCGGAAACCTCAGAACTTTTCTTCATGGTTGAAACCTAGACGCTTCGTATTGCCTGCTCAATGCGGAAGTGTTTGATAATTCTTCACGGTGGGCCGCTCCTGGTGGCATATTTCGACGGGTCTATTCCGCGCTGTACTAGCCATTGGTATGTTGCGCCCGTGATGACGAGTGGGACTTGGCTGAGCTCTTGGAGATTACGCGAGCCTGTCAGGAACATTCCATTCTTGAGTTCTTCAACTACCCCAGTAAGCCGCGTTACTGCTGCCTTCGTGCCCGATGACGCTGACTTGAGCATAGGTAGGGCCAGGCCGCCGTAATGTGCGCCAAGCGCAATTGACTTTGCGATGTGAAGGCCATTTCTGACTCCTCCTGAAGCGAAGATTCTCAGGTTCGTAGAGCTGGCGACTTCGATGATGCTGGGGACGGTTGGGGTTCCCCAGTCCCAGAAGGTTTTTCCAAGCTCCATCTGCAGCTCGTAGCCTTTGTCTCGGGCGCGGTAGTATTCTACGCCTGCCCAGCTGGTTCCTCCCAAGCCTGACACGTTGATCCCCTTCACCCCAACGCGCTCCAAGGCTTGGGCTGTCTCTCTGGCTATGCCTGCGCCGGTCTCTTTGACCAAGACCGGAACCGGTAGTTTTGAAGCCAATTCTCCGATCCGTTGTATCATGCTCCGAAAATTCGTCTGACCTTCATACTGCACTGATTCCTGAAGTGCATTAAGGTGGATGAACAGGCCCGTGGCCCCTATCATGTCGATGGCTTTCTTCGCCCTGTCTACGGCATCATCTCGGGCAATCTGCGGGCAACCCAAGTTGGCGAAGAGCGGAATCGTAGTCGCCATTTCACGTGCCGCCCGATATGTGTAGGCTAAGCTCTCGTCTTCTATTGCCGCACGTTGGCTCCCGACGCCCATAGCTATGCCGAGAGCGTCGGCCGCTTTGGCCAAGTTGCGGTTGATTTTGGCGGCCAGCGGAGTTCCGCCCGTCATAGATTCGATTATCAAAGGGGCCTTCAGCTTGTGTCCGAACAGTTGAGTGGAAAGATCAACTTGGTCACGGTCTATTTCGGGGAGCGCCTTGTGAATCAGGCGCACATCGTCGAAACCGGTTGGGACGTGAGACTGAACCTGCTCATGGAGTGTGGTCTGAATATGGCTGAACTTGCGTTTCGCCGTCTCGTTTTTTCGCATTTATCGACTCATTCCTCTTGAATGAAGCTTTGAACACCGTCTGCGCTAAACTTGCCTTCAATCACTTGACCGCCAGCCTCTTCTATGTGACGGGCTACTCTGGTGGACGCTTGCTGGTCAACCAAGGCGATCATGCAACCTCCTCCCCCGCCACCCGTTAGCTTGGCACCTAGCGCTCCTGCACCTCTTGCTGCTAATATAAGGGCCTCAAGTTCTGGCGACGAGACGCCGACCATTTCTAGCAGACGCTGGTTCTGATTCATCAAACCTCCGACCGCTCTTTGGTCTCCTATCCTCAAAGCTCTCGAGGCCTTCTCTGCAATCTCTTGTGCTTCCGAAGCGATACTAGCGTAAGTTGCGCCTGATTCTTGCCTCAGTTTCGTAACCTTCGCAACTAATTCGCCCGTAGACCTGCCCTTCCCGGTGTTTCCAATTATGAACCTGGGAGGCTCAGGAACGTTCAGCTTGTCGTCGACCTTTCCGTTGCTGTACATGATTAGCCCACCATGGGTTATCGTTGCTTGGTCGATGCCCGAGGGACGGCCGTGAACAAGTTTTTCGAGTGTATAGGCTGCGTCAAATATGTCATCCTTCGCCAAATGCTTCCCTTGCAGTGCCGCAGTTGCCGCAACCGTTGCGACTGCTGTCGCAGCTGACGAGCCAAGCCCCATCCCGACCGGCACACTTGAAGCAATCCTAATCTTCATCCCTCGACCAGCTGAACAGAATTTTCTCATGGTGAACGATGCGGTTTCGAAAACAGGCCTCAGAATGCTCTCGGCGTTCGGCCCCAAGACTTGTGTGGTCTTTCCATCGCGCGAGAAGGTTGCGGTAACTCCCAAGTTATCGGAAGATATGTGAATGCTCTTGTTGCTGAGATCTTCAACGATCACTTGCGTAGGGAGATCTATGGCCATTGAAATGGCCGTGTTTCCGTTTACGACAAAATGTTCCCCAAACAGGATTACTTTCGCGGGCGACCTACCAATTACCTTCAAAGTGCGTCCTCAAATTCTACCCGCTACTCGCGCTGGAAGACAATGGAGGAATATCCGACCACTGAGGTTTTGTCGCCCGTGATGTCGCCGCTTGTCCTGTATGAGAGCAGCTCCGGCTTAACGGATCCGACCATTTTTGCGGCGGCGATGAGGGTTGTGATGGGTCCGTAGCCGCACATAGTCACCTTGCTACTCTCGCCCAAGTCATTCAGCTTTGCGTCATCAAGATTCAAAATCGCGTCGATGGCAGTCCTGTCCTTCCGAGCCGCGGTTTCGTGTGGCTCATAGTGGGTGAAATCGCTCGAGGCGATTAACGCTAGGTCCCTGCCCTTCATGGACTCAACAATGCTCTTCGCGATCTCTCGGCACGTCTTCAGATCCTGCATCATCATGCATATCGGAACGAACTTCACTGCGTCCTTGAATAGGAATTGCAGGAACGGCAGCTGTACCTCGATTGAGTGTTCGTAGGCGTGTGCCACTTCATCGACGTCCAATACCCCAGTTTGTTTCTGTATCTGCTTTGAGAGTTCGCCGTCTATTGGTGAAGTTGTCATGGGAGTCTCCCAGGTTCCATCCGTTAGAATCGATACGCCGCTTCCGTAACCAGTGTGGTTGGGTCCCATGATTACGAAAGCATCGGGTTTGCCGTCACTTGCAATCCGTCCGAAACCGTTCGCCGCGACAGGCCCCGAATACATGTAGCCAGCATGAGGAGAAACGATACCGAGGATTTTTCGCGGGCCTTTCTCATTTGGAGTTGGAACCGCTCCCGGCCCGAAACGGTGAGTGAAGCACTCGGTTATTTGCTGATTGAGTTCTAACCTATCTCCAGCGTAAAATGCGCCCGCGACACATGGTTTCCTTTTTTTCAAAGCTCCCCGCCCGCTCTCGGGGCGATTGCCGCTAGCTTGGTTTCGAAGTCATCCACTGTCGCGTTTACCGTGCCGTCCTGCTGCAGCTCGCCCCTTTCCCTCAACACTTGACGAGCTAGAAGCCAATACACCATGGCGAGCGCTCGACGACCCTTGTTATTGACCGGTATTGCCAGGTCGACACCGCTGAAGACATTGTCGGTGTCGCACAAGGCGATCACCGGCACGCCGCCAGTTGATGCTTCCTTTATTGACTGCCAGTCAGCTCTGGGATCTGTAACCACAACAACCTGGGGGTCCGTGTGCATGGGCTGTAGCGGGTTTGAGATGAGCCCCGGCATAAATCGTCCGACAATCGGCACAGTTCTGGTAAAGTCGCAGAACCTCTCAACCGGTGTCTTCCCGTAGAGTCTTGATGAAACGACCAAAGTACGCTCGGGCTCGAACCGGGCTATGAACCGGGCTGACATCCGTATTTTTTCGTCTGTCTTACCGATGTTCAAAATGAACAGGCCGTCAGGTCTGACCCGGTAAATGAACGGCTCCATGTCACCCGTTTTGATTCTTGTGCCTATATGCAGCCCCGCAGCAAGGAGTTCTTCTAGTGGGAGAAGAAGGTCTTCTGATTTCGGCATACCTTCCTTCTCTTCGATGTCAGACAACTGATGCGTCACCTCACTCATTCGAACTGTGCGCGTCGCTTTGCAGTGACCTGCGCGTACCGTAGTAGGTCGTCGATCACGTCAACCTGTGATATGAACATGCGTCGGCAGCAGTATCTGGTCATGCGCAGGTCATCGAGAACTTTCTTCGGCCGCTCCCCGGCCTTGACACGTCGGGCAAACTCCTCCCAATGGTCTCCGATGAGCTTCCCGCATGTGAAACATCGAACAGGAACCATCATATGAGTGTTCTCCAGGTCAACGATAAGATTTCTGCTCGC
>CAZYOZ010000008.1:0-49480 GCA_964649235.1 uncultured Candidatus Bathyarchaeia archaeon | reverse complement strand
TGCTCTTCATGTACGCATTCAATACAAGCATTATTTCCTGAGCCCGACCTACAGCCGGAGTTGGGATGAGAACCTTCCCACCTTTTTCCGCGGTCTCATTGACAATCTTAGTCAGTCTTCCTTCCACTGTTTCGCGGTCTGACATAACATCCTCAGGCGCGCCGTACGTGCTCTCCATAATCAAGGTCTCGGCGCGCGGGAACGAACAGGTTGCTGGCTCCAAGAGCATCGTTCGGCCGAACTTGAAGTCGCCGGTGTAGACTAGGTTGTGGAATCCCTCTCCGACATGCAAGTGGACAATTGAACTTCCTAAGATGTGTCCTGCATTATGGAGTGTGAGCTTAATGTCCGGGGCGACATCGGTCACTACGCCGTACTTGACTGGTATAGTGTGCATGACTGCTTCACGAACGTCTTTCTGATCGTAAGGCGCGTAGCCGCCTTCCTTGCTGTAGACATCTAGGTAGTCAAGCTGGAGCAGCGTCATCAGGACCGATGTTGGTTCCGAGCAGTAGACAGGGCCGTCGTAGCCATACTTGTAGAGGAAGGGCACGAAACCGCAGTGGTCTAGATGCGCGTGAGAGATTATGACTGCATCAAGCTTGTCCACGTCAAAGTCGTCGGTGTCAAGTCTCGGAAACGCCCATGACGGGTCATTTGAACCTGCGTTGATGCCGCAGTCAAGCAACACGCAGCTTTCTTCAGTTTGAACCAGAATGGCGGATCGTCCCACTTCATGGAAGCCACCAAGAGGGGTAAGGAAAACGCTTCCAGCCCTTGAGAATCGAGGACGAAATATGCGTTCACCTACATCCCTCAGAATTCTGCTTCTCTCTTCGCTTTCAGAATGAAGGATATGCCGCGTGCTGGCAATAATCTTCGAAGGCAGCGGAGGCGCACGTAAAACCCTTGGACGCCAACTTGTCGTCTTAATAATCTCTTGAAGGGTGATGCCATCTTTCCCTATCGCTAGGCCAGGCTTCTTGGCTTCAATGACCACTTCCCCTAGTGTCGGGTCGAAGTTGATCTCTGTGATCTCCGCTTCGCTTGGTACTATGCCCTTTATCAGGCGTTGAGATTCGTTCTCGTTGAGACGTATGGACGGGTCGGACCTGATGACGACTCGCTTATGCAGGAGATTTACTATGTCAGTAACCACGTAGCTCTGTTCAAGTAGCAGGTTCACATTCTTGACGTAGATAGCCAGGCGGGGTCCTTCGAATTCGATTCTGGTTATCTCTGCTTCCTTGGGCATGTGGGTGACTATGGTCTCGCGTATCTTCGCCTGCGAATCGTCTACTACTAGCCTAGCCACTGGGGAAGCCTCCGCGAAAGTTTAGTCGTTCAGAATTCTCATGATGGGTTAACTGGCTTCAGCGAGTATCCGCTTCTTCTCCTCGTCGCTGAGTTCCCTATACCCTTCTTTTGATATTACGGCCACGTCGAAGCTGTCGCCGCTGGCTGAGTCGCGCCTCATGGCGGCGTTTACCGCCCGTACGACAAGCGGTATTGCTTCCTTAACATACATGCCTTCCTTGTATCCTGGCTCAAGTACACCATAAGCCACGGGCGAGCCCGAACCCGTCGAAACACACTTCTCCTCCGTCACACTACCCAAGGGGTCCAGTGCATAGACATGTGGACCTTGTTCGTCTAGGCCGCCGATGATGGATTGTAATATGAAGGGGTAGAACCTCGAAGAGAAGAGCACGTTTGCGGCCAATCTCGCCACCGCGCCGATAGGAATGGGAACACCCTTCTCGAACTTGTAGAGTTTTGAATTCGCGCGAAGGACCTCCACAACCGTCTGGGCGTCTGCGACGGCGCCGGCAATAGTCATCGCGACATGGTCATCGATCGAGTAGACTTTCTTCGCGTGCTTATGCGCAACAAAGGTACCAAGGGTTGCTCGCGTGTCTGTTCCAAGAACTATGCCGTCGCGGCAAACCACACCTATGGTAGTAGTTCCTGTCAACACGTACTTCGGTACATTATCCTTGTCCTGAGGGTTGTACATGATTTTCTTTTGCCTCCGGGAAGAAATTCCTGGAGCATAACGGAATCGCGCTGCAGAACATTCAAGCGCGGCCTGTTAGACGGAAGCAAGACAACTTAAAAACATTTCCTGAAAATCTGGATATGCGCAATCACTTTCTCAGTACTTGGTCAATAAATAGCGACAAGTTTGAAAGTTGCTCTCAGTGGAGCATTCCGTATAACTCCCCTACAAGAGCTTCTCGCTGGAAATTGGCATGCACAGGGCCTATGAGTTGGAGAACAAACTGGTGGAAGAGGCGTTTGCAGAACTCAAATCCAAACGCGAACTATCCGTGAGACTCCGAGAGCTGTTGCAGAAGGCATTTGGTGAACGATTCGCCAACGGTTGGGATTTGGCTCAGTCAAGGAAAGTTAGGAGATACGAATTTGTACCGAGCGGAAGGGTACTGTGGACAGTGGAGGGGAGGAAAGGAGAATATCAGGTGATGCCTGAGATTCCGTTCTGTTACTGCGACGACTACTATTTTCGCGTCATGGACAAGAAGAGAGGGCTCTGCTATCACATAATTGCCCAGCGGGTTGCTCAGGCGCTGAACTTGTTCGAAAAGATCCCAAAGAAGGACGGCCAATATTCGGCCATAACCGAAAGATGGAGGGCTAAGGAATTAGCAGAAGGCTAGGAGTGACAGCTTTAGGAGTGTTTAAATGGGTTTTGGTTTTCTACTGGGCCGGCGAGTGAAAACAGATTGACGATCGATGAGTTTTATGGTCTGCTCCAAGTCGGGATCATGTTCCTTGCGTTCCTAGCAGTGGTCCTCATCTTTGTATATCTCGCCTACGAGAAACCAGCACCTGCAGCTTGACTGAAGGGGCCTATCAGAAACCCCCAAGACTCAATTCCCTCTATGTGTCCTAGCGGAGCCAGCGAAAGAAAATCATCGAGTAACGCAAAGGGAAACGGTAGATGCTCGAGAACACCTTCGCGCAACTGCATAAACCCATTCGCAGCCATCTCGAAAAGATTGGGTTAGAGGAACCTAGCGACATTCAACGAATCGCCATCCCACCCATCCTGCAGGGAAGGAATGTGCTAGTAATAGCTCCGACGGGAACCGGCAAGACTCTAGCCTCGATACTGCCTGTCTTCAACATGTTCTTGGAGCGACGTTCGAGGTCAGAAACGAAGGGAATCTCAATACTCTACATTACGCCACTTCGAGCGCTGAACCGAGACATAGTTCGCAGGCTCTCGGAGGTCGGAAAAGAACTGGACATCAAGGTCCAAGTTAGGCACGGAGACACGCCCACCAGTACGAGAATTATGCAGGCTAAGTCGCCTCCGGAGATGCTGGTCACTACGCCTGAGACTCTTCAGGCGATATTGCCAGGGCGCAGAATGAGGGAGCACCTCCGAAACGTGAGATGGGTCATTGTGGATGAGATCCATGAACTTGCGACTGACGAGCGTGGTGTTCAACTCTCCTTGGCCTTAGAACGCTTGGAGCATCTTGCAGGAAGAAGTTTCCAGAGGATTGGGCTTTCGGCAACCGTGGGAGAGGAAGAGAAGGTTGCCCATTTCTTGGCTGGAACTGACAGACTGGTTGAAATAGCAAAATCTGAGGAGCTCAAGCAGTTCGAAATCGAGATTCAATATGTTCCGCCAACATCGGCTGACGCCACAAATGCCGACCGTTTCGGCCTTCCCGCCACGACGGTGGCAAGAGCAAAGAAGATTGAGGAGATCATCTCGCAGAAGCAATCTACGCTTGTCTTCACCAATACTCGAGAACAGGCAGAAGCGGTTGGCTCACAGCTTCATGCACTCAACTCAAACCTGCCGGTCCGTGTCCACCATGGGTCTCTTTCTAGAGAGATGCGAGAGGAGGCAGAGAAAGGGTTCCAAGAGGGGTCAGTCAAGGGGGTCATTTGTACATCTTCTCTTGAACTCGGAATCGACGTCGGCAGGGTCGACTTCATTGTTCAATACACATCGCCCCGAACGTCGACGCGCCTCATTCAGAGAATAGGGCGAAGCGGCCACTCTTTGCGGGGGCTACCGAAAGGCTCCGTCATTGGGACTTGGGCGGACGACCTACTAGAGGCCGCGGTGATTGCAGCAAACGCAAAGGAAGGCAAAATCGAGGAAACGGTCATACACGAACGCTCGCTCGATGTTCTGGCCCACCAAATCGCAGGGATAACGCTCGATTTGAAGAGGCCCCACCTGGACGAGCTATACGAGATTGTTCACCGCGCCTATCCATACCGCGACCTTTCTCCAGAAGAGCTCTATGATCTAGTGAAGTTTCTCGATTCGTCTAGAATCATAAGGATCTACGATAATGTCGTCTCTGCCAGGTTTCCGCGAACGTTCCGCTATTACTACGAGAATCTGTCAGTCATTCCGGACGTGAAACGTTTCGATGTCTTCGACTTTTTCAGAAGGCGCAGAATTGGCACTCTGGACCAGGATTTCGTGGCTAGGAAATGCAAGAGTGGCACAGTTTTCATTATTCACGGCCAGACTTGGAAGATCATTAGTGTCAACGAGGAGAAACTAACAGTCGAGGTCGAGCCGACCGCTCCAACCCTCGATGCCATACCAAGCTGGGAGGGAGAAATCATACCTGTCAGCTTCGAAACTGCCCAGGAGGTTGGACGGTTGCGAGCGCTCATTGCAGCAAAACTTGAGGACCCATTTGAACTCAAGAAAATACGTGACAAGCTCAGCCTTACGGACTCCGCACTCGAAAAGGTCGTTGAGACGGTTAAGTCTCAACTGAAGCACTACCCAATGCCGTCAGACCGCCACATTCTCATAGAAAAATTCGAGAATTGCATAGTCGTCCACGCCTGTTTCGGTAGTACAGTCAATGATACACTGGCAGTCGTCCTTGCTTCGCTCCTGAGTGCGAAGTACGGCGTTAACTTGGCAACCCAGACGGATCCATACCGGATCGCTCTGATTTCCCCCTTCAGAATTGAACCTGAGACAGTTGCCCTGGAGCTATCTAAGTTCACCCCGGAGGATATCGAAAACATTCTCACAGAGGCGCTGGAGACCTCCGACCTCTTTGCATGGCGCCATTGGCATGTAGCTAGGCGTTTCGGTATCGTTGAAAGAAAGGCAGACTACAAAACCAACCGAGCACGAATGCTTGTCCGCGCCATGAAGGGCACGCCAGTCAATGCAGAAACACACAGAGAAGTTCTCCTAGAGAAATTTGACCTACCTACAGCCAAGGCCATCAGTGGAATGATTCATGCGAGGCAGATCGCCATTGATGTCATACAGGAACGCGCAGAAACATGCTCACCCTATGCCACACCCATAATTGACAAGATCATTCCGCACGACTTGTTGCGACCGGCGGTTCCATCAAAATCCATTACCGATATTGTCCGCGAACGACTGCTCAGTGAAACAGCAAGGTTAGTGTGCGTTTTCAATGGCGACTGGGACGCAGTCAGGGTCGTAGGAGAGCTTGGGGAAAAGATTCGGTGCCCCAAGTGCGGTTCCACGCTGGTCGCAGCGACCTACATGTCAGACGATCTGCTGGCGACTGCAGTCAAAAAGAAGAAAAAAGGCGGTAAGCTCTCACCAGAAGAAGAGCACGCGTGGCGCCAAGGCTGGCTGAGCGCTAGCTTAGTTCAGACAAAGGGGAAGGAAGCAGTCATCGTCATGAGTGGAAGAGGCGTCGGTCCGGCCACTGCCACTCGAATCCTGAGGAGAGTACACCGCAGAGAGCAAGACTTGTATGTGGATATACTGAAGGCCGAACGCGAGTATGCTAGGACACGACTCTTCTGGGACTAGTAGGCAGAAACGAATCTGATCGCGCTACGCCTGGACTTTCAGAGTAATCGTCACGTGGTCGGGATATCTCGGCCGTCCCAGTTCTTGATATTCCTCCTCAGTCAAAGTGACGATGAGACGCGGGGTGCCCAGCTGTTGTCCGATTCCGGGAAGTTGGCTCAGTGCCTTCTGCACCGCGATCGTGACACCTGCGATTTCGCGATCCATCTCAAGTGGAAATGTGACAGGAGCCTTGAATGGGTCTCCTAGAGTTAGCTGCACCATCGGCCTCCCCTGAGAAGACTGGATAGGTGTCACAACCAAGGCTGTTCCTTCTAGCGTGACCTCTGCCATTTCGCAGCACTTCTGAACGCTCGTTCATGCCAGCATGTATTCTAAGCTTTGGGAGCGTATTCCATTGCTACGCTGCGGCTTTCGCTCTGTATACGATATCGTTCTCACGCACTCGGCCGTTGACCTTGAGGCCTATTGACTGCCCAGGTTGTGCAGTGCTCACAGAATTGTGTTCTATCTCCATTGAGTCAACGGTCTGTTCTATGCTGGTCGTGCTGCCTCTTATGACAATCTTGTCTCCTCTGTTCAGCGGTGCCGTAAGTTCGACGACTGCAACACTTGCTTTCGTGTAATAATGCGTTATCTTCCCCACTTTCTCATACGGGGCTTCCATCTATACTTCCTGTAGAAGATGCTCGCCGGAGTTGAATAGCTTTCCTATCCCCTACCATTTGGACGAGAGCGGGACATCCTTGAGCCTTCCATTGCGTGAATCAGGTAGGCGGTGAGGCGAGGACACGCGTATGTTCTGCGCTTAGCTTTGCACACCTCGCGTTGTCAGCTCGCCGTACGCCGGCAATGAGCGGCATGGCGTGAGTTATATTAATGTTCCGTATCTGAAACTTTGATGTACCGCGATGCATACTGGAGAATTTCCGACTTTTCTTGCAAAGAGAAGACTTAGGTTCCCCTTCAGTGAACATAGAGCATTTCACGGGCACACGTGATCGCACAGTTGTCGGCAGTGCAATCAATAGTCCAAGATATTCTCTCGAAGCGAACCGATCTTTCACAGGAGCAGATCGTCGCGCTCATTGAAGAGAAGAAGAAAGAAGGCCGGGGTCTGCTTTCGGATGAGGGCGCGGCTAGGCTCGTTGCTGAAGAGCTTCTGGTTCAAACGCATGGAATGAACCTGGGAAGAATGCAGGTGAAGAACCTGGTAAGCGGCCTCAACGACGTGACCATATCAGGGCGAGTGTTGTTGTCTTGGCCTCCACAAGAGTTCCAGAGGCGCGACGGAACCCATGGCCGACTAATGAGGTTCATACTCTTCGACAGGACCGGCCGGGTTGCATGCGCGCTCTGGGATAGGCATGTTGACATTGCCTCAGGAGCCGGCAATATACAGGGAAGAGTGATTCGGATCGGTCATGCCTACACCCGGCAGGGCATGGCGGGGGAACCAGAAGTTCATGCTGGGGAACGTAGTACCGTAGAAATCGACCCGCAAGACCTGCCTACAACAGACTTCCCGGACTTCAAGGAACTCATCACCCCACTCGGCAAAGTCGCTGATGGCATGAATCAAGTGAACGCTGTGGGAGTAGTTCAATCCGAGCCAAGATACTACTCCTTCGCCAAAGAGGACAGGACTGGCAGCGTCCTACGGACCCTTCTAGCCGATGAATCTGGAACAATCCCATTCGTCGCATGGAATGAGAGAGCGGAAGAACTCCGCATGATGCAGAAGGGGCACATCATCCAAGTCCTGAACGCAAGAACAAGACTCGATAACAACGCAAGGCCAGAACTGCACGCAGAAAAGAGAAGCCAAGTGACGATTCTCCCATCCGCCCCTGAATTCCTCAGAATGCCAATCCAAGGGGCTCACAGAATTGGCAGGTTAACTCTGCAAACCAGGATGGCGGATTTGGTTGTGTCAGTGTTGGCGAAGGCCGAGGTTCAGGAGATCAAGCGTTCCACAGGAGAAAGCGTGAAGGTTTCAAGGCTTGTAATTGCTGATGAGACTGGAGTGGCCTCACTGTCTCTGTGGGACGACAAGGCTGAGCTCGTCAAACAGATCGCAGAGGGAGATAGTATCGAGTTACGCGGCGTCTCTATCCGCGAACGATCGGGCGAATTAATGCTAAGCCTCGGAAAGGCTGGAGAGCTACATAAGCTTCCAACGACACAGCTCGTGCCGCAACCGTTGACTAGACTGAATGCTCTGGAAAACGCGAAAAGCCTCCTAATCGTAGAGGGGACTGTTGCGGATGAGCCGGTCGCGCGGCAGGTTACCACCGAGAGAGGGGAAACGGTGCAGGTAGCATCTTTCACACTTCGAGATGAGGTTGGCTCAGCCAAAGTGAACCTGTGGAGAGACCAAGTTCAGACGGCATTGAACCTGCGGAGTGGAATTAAGGTAAGGTTGACTGGGGTCAGAGCCCGGCCAGGTTTGGGGGGTCAACTGGAACTGAGCTCAATCCCGCTCACAAAGATAGAGAAGATTGAGCAACCTGTCGCCGACAGGCCTGCCTGGCAGGATATACGGCATGTAATAGCGCTTGAACATGGAATGACAACTTGGATAAAGGGCATTATTCTTGAAACCGTTGACGAACAGACAGCAGTAGCTTTGTGTGAAACTTGCATTTCAATACTCAAGGTTTCTGAGAATCAGTTCATGTGCGATAACTGTAAGTCTCCCAAATCAGGAAAGTTAGGTTTGTTGGGGCGATTCCGAATCGACGATGGCACAGGCGTTGTAACAGTTGTCGTTTCAATAGCTAACCCAATTCAGCCTTCTTCCAGCAAAGTCAACCAACTTCGCGACGAGATGCTGAAGCAAGCGAACACTCAGCTTGACTTGCCGAAGGAACAGCTCTCCGAGCTGATCGGCAAGGAATTTGAAATCTACGGAACCGCTCAACAAGCTGAGGAACCAGGCAAGTTCTACTTCAAAGCCGAGAGAATAGTAGAACTCGAGAAACGATAGTGTCTGAGATAATGGATATTGGCATTGCCTGTCGATTGCAAGCGATTCAGGCGTTCCAAAAATCTAATATGCGTTTTGATCGGATTAGGTTCAAAGACATACTGAAACAGTCAGGGAGTTTGGGCAGCATCATGACGCTGCAGGTCTTCTTCCGCTGATCCGAACTATCATGCCTCGCGGGTAGTTGTTTTGTCACTTCTCCGGAACGTTATTGGACCTCACCCAAGTTTATGGGATTACATAAACAACATCAAGAACCCAAACGTCAAGCAGACCATCAAGAAGAGGATCCAAGAATATCAACCAAAATCGGAAATCATCGACAAGTTCTCAAGCCTAACCGATCGGCACTACCTAGTTGTCTTTGCCACTGAATGGAACGCTGAATGCAGAGCACAACTGCCAAACCTTGCGAAGCTGTTCATTGCAGCAAGTAATCCCGCGCTGAATGTGAAGGTAATAGATTTCGACGAGAACCGGGACATAGCTGATGAGATGAACGTACTGAGGATCCCGACCGTGATCGTCCACGACCGGACATGGCGTGAAATCGGGCGCTTCATCGAGAAGCCCCAGCACGGCGGCACGCTCGAAGAGGAACTCTGGGCGTTAATCGAGAAAGCCTCCAACAAGGCATAGAACAATCTGGTGTCCGTTGTTCGCGTGAAAAATACAGCTCAGTAAAAACCTAAATCAGGTACAGGGACGAAATCTGCGTCGCCGCAATAAGATCCCTGATGCTTATCGTGCCCACTAATCTCTTGTTCTTAACCACCGGCAGATGACGCACCCTCTTGCTACGCATAATCATCAGGGCATCGATTACGGTAATCGAAGGGTCGCATGTCACCACGTTCCTTGACATGAAATCTCCTGCCACGGCGGTCTTCACATCAGCTCCGCGGGCGACAAACCTGATGAAGTCGCTTTCAGTGAGGATACCTGCGACTCTTCCATCCTTTGTGATGATTACGCTTCCAATCCGGTTCTTTCTCATGAGTTTCGCAACATCTCTTAGACCGGTCTGAGGCGATGCGGTAACAACTCTTCTAACCATCACATCTGTCACTTTTTGGATCGCATCCAACAACTGACACCAAGCAGGACAACAATGATATTCTAGACATCTTTTATCGCTTGCCCATGAGAGCTGTCAAACATTGGACACTTTCACTTGCATCAGGACCAGGCGAGAGATTAGAGACTATCAAGACAAGGCGATTCCGGACAAAAGCCTCCTCAGGATCTTGGAAGCGGGACGTTTAGCGCCGAGCTCAAAGAATTCGCAGCCTTGGCACTTCATCGTTATCAAGAACAAAGAGAGCTTGAAGCAAATTTCTGAGTTGACCCCTACCGGGGCGCACATATTAAGTGCCCCACTCGCAATCGCGGTCCTGATGGACGGCGCTAAGCTCCCGGAAGTTGACGGTGCGCGAGCAATTCAGAGCATGATTCTAGCCGCTTGGGACATCGGCATTGGCGCCTGTTGGGTCACGAACTTCTACGATGACGCCGTGAAAGAGCTCTTGGGGGTGCCGCCAAGAATGAAACTAGTCAGTGTTGTTCCTTTCGGCTATCCAGTCGAACCAAGAACTAGACGAAAGAAGATCAGAAAGTTGTTGGACGAGATTGTGCACTACGAAAGATTCGGCCAGCACAAGCCAGCCTAGAAGAATAGCGCTCAGTACGTCGAGATCTTGGTCACACCAGGAATCTTCAGCATCCTCTGCAACACTGCGCCAGAGGGTTGTTTCTCGACAACCAAAGTCAGCTTGGGTTCCGGTGTAAGATCGGGGTCGTCTGCGACAGCCTGCCTAATCGGAATGTTTTCCTGCGCGATCAATGTGGCAGCCTGGGCGACGATTCCTACAGTGTGCGGGTCGGCGTAGATTTCAATCACACTGTAGCCAAGAAATTTGGCCACATCCCCCAAGAATGGGCCTGCCGGGCGAAGTCTCTCAAAGACTGGTTGCAGAACTGGGTCAGAAAATATCAATCGCGCCGTGTCCTTCACTGTTCTTCTATCTACGCTGAGATACCTAGCAATTTTAACGTCCGAGAGTTCTATGCCTCCGCATTGAATTGTCGGTCCTGGCTTAATGCTTAAGCCAAGCTCAACCAGAGCCCTCGCAACTTTCTGTCTGCCTGGGTAGTCTTCCAGACGCTCGGAAATCTGCCTCCACATGTCGAAATCAGCTCGAGGTGTACAGAACTGTACAACAAAGTCTTAAATGCTACTATAACGTTGCGAAGCCGCTATCGCGCACAGGAACGTGTCTCAATGCTCAAGGAACAGACCGGCGACAGAGAACATGCAGTATTCCTACCCCGAGACGAGATCCCAACCCATTGGTACAACATACTCGCAGACCTTCCCGAACCGCTACCACCTCCCTTGGATCCGAGGACTCTGAAACCGATGTCGCCTGAGCCTTTGCTCAGGATCTTCGCGAAGGATCTCATTCTGCAAGAGGTTTCCACGGAACGTTTCATTAAGATTCCTGACGAGGTCTACGACGCGTACCAGCATCTCCCTCGCCCGACTCCTCTCGTTCGGGCGAGGAGGCTCGAGCGGTACCTGAACACGCCTGCAGAAATCTACTACAAGTGCGAATACGTTAACCCCACAGGAAGTCACAAACCGAACACGGCGATTGCTCAAGCCTACTACAATATGGCGCAAGGAATGGAGCGTGTTGTGACGGAGACTGGTGCAGGACAGTGGGGATCAGCCTTGGCCATGGCTGCCGCGCTTTTTGGTCTGAAATGTAGCGTGTACATGGTTCGCGTTAGCTACGATCAGAAACCAGGCCGCAGGATCATGATGGAAACCTATGGGGCCGACGTTGTGGCTTCCCCAAGCAAGAACACAAAGTTCGGAAGTAGCTTGCTAGAAACCGATCCGGACAATCATGGCTCTCTAGGGATTGCCATTAGCGAGGCTCTTGAGGATGCCCTCAACCACGATGATACACGATATTGCCTTGGCTCCGTGCTCAACCATGTTCTCTTGCATCAGACGATCGTCGGCCAAGAAGCGAAGAAGCAGTTTGAAATGATCGACGTCCAGCCTGACGTAATTTGTGGCTGTATCGGAGGTGGCTCGAACTTCGCGGGTTTCGCCTATCCGTTCATCGCAGACAAGCTGAAGGGAAAATCTGCCCTTGAATTTGTCGCGTGTGAACCGAAGGCTGTTCCGTCAACGACGCGTGGCGTGTACACATACGATTACGGGGATGCAGCAGAGATGACGCCACTTCTCAAGATGTACACAATCGGCCACAAGTATCAACCTCCACCTATCCACGCAGGAGGGCTCCGATACCACGGAAAAGCGCCGTCTCTGTGCTTGCTTGTCAACAAGGGTTACATAAAGTCGGTCGCTTACTCGCAGAAAGAGGTCTTCGAAGCCGCCAGAATACTCGCTCAAACTGAAGGTATGATAACGGCCCCGGAAACAGCCCACAACGTCAAGTACGCCATCGACGAAGCAATCCGATGCAAGAAGACGGGAGAGAAGAAGGTGATAGCTTTCAACAACTGTGGACACGGCCTCTTGGATCTGCAAGCCTACGAGGCTTTCCTGAACGGTAAGCTCCAGGACTACGAACCCACCAAGATAGAGATACCACACATTGTAAGCTAACTAGACGGGACCTCGCGAATGCCTTCCGGAAGGCCTGCCCGACAGCCTTCGCCTCCTGGTTGGAAAACATTTAGCTGCGGAAAGCCTACATCCCTGACAATCTGTACTCACTCCACTCATTGTTGGTGATCCCTATTGTCGGAACTGGAGGCTCTACTTTCAGTCGGGATAGTGGCGGCTGTGTCCCTCGGCGCCTTGACCAATCTCTACTTGGTGAAGCGGCTTCAGACCAGACCGACCCAGGTTCCGGGTAGGGCAGATGAAGAGGATGAGGAAGATGGAGAAGATGAGGAAGAAGAAAGCGATGAAGCCGAGGCAGAAGAGGGGCCGTCGAAAGGGGAGATCCTAGCCAGAAGAGCGCAGCTAATTCATGAGCTTGAACAGGAACGTGGAACCCGCGTCATTCACCTAATTCATCGCAAGGAGCCGTGGACGAAAGGTGATGACGAACCCGAAATCGTCCTTGAAGAATCCGAAGTCATACTCCAAGCTGTCAGGGAAACTCCTCCGGATACGCCCATAGATTTCATTCTTCACACTCCAGGAGGCCTGACATTCTCCGCTGACATGATGGCCATGGCACTGAAGTACCATAAAGCGAAGGTCACTGTCATGGTACCGTTCTATGCTCTGTCCAGCGGCACCTACATAGCGCTGGCCGCAGACGAAATCATGATGGAGAAGTACAGCGTCCTAGCACCTGTGGAGCCCCAGATCGAAGAGATGCCTGCAAATGCGATAATATCAATTCTAAAACGCAAACCCATTGAACTCGTAGCCGATCGAACGATTCTGTTGGCAGAATCTGCGCGAATGGAAACCGAAAATGCCAGGGAATTCGTCAAGTGGCTTCTAGCAGACAAGATGAATGAAGACCAAGCCACACAAGTGGCGAATTTCCTTGTCGGAGGATTCATGGCCAGCACTACTCCAATCACTCTAGATGTTGCTAGAGCCATAGGTCTGAACGTAATTGAAGGCGTTCCCGAGAAGGTCCATCAACTCTTCGAAACGATAGGTTTCGGAGGCGGCCAGAGGCCGGGCAAGTCATATGAGTGATGTATGAGGCGAGGGGCTTGGACTCTGCTGAACTTCTCCTAGGACTTGGTCTGGTCGTAGTATTCGCCATCAACGTTCTCACGGTTGTCTATGTCGCGCGCAACCTGAAGGGCCAGCTTCAAGAGAAGAAAAGCTTGAAGCCCGAGTCAGAGGAGACTGGCCCAGAACCGGAGCCGGAAGACGAGAGCACAACTGAGAGCCCACGGCCAATAGGAAATAGGAGACCGACCACGAAGGCTGAGATTCTCGGCTGGCGTCGAAAAATAATCGACGAGATCGAACAGGAAAGAGGAACCAAAGTCATCACAATGATTCACAAGAAAGAACTTTGGACCGCGCCAGATCAGGAGCCTGAGATAGGGATTGAGGACACCGAAACAATCCTTCAGGAGTTACGGCGAACACCGCCCAACAAGCCGGTTGACCTGATTCTTCACACACCTGGTGGTTATGCCCTGGCGGCCCAGGTGATGGCCATGGCCATCAAATTCCACCCTGCGAAGGTGACCGTCATGGTTCCGTTCTACGCGATGTCTGGCGGATCCCTGATGAGTCTCGGAGCAGACGAAATCAGGATGGAAAGGTACAGCGTGCTGGGGCCTGTGGATCCACAAATTCCAACTCCAGATGGAATGTGGCCCGCGAGTTCCCTCGCGACCTTGGTCAAAATAAAGCCGATGCAGAACGTTTCAGATAGGATGGTTGTGATGTCGGACGTAGCCAATTTAGAAACAGAAAACGCGAAGGCCTTTGTCCTTTGGCTTCTCGAAGGAAAAATGGACAAGGAACAAGCTGAGAGAGTAGCGGACTTTCTGGCCCGAGGCTATATGTCCCACGCCACGCCAATCACTCTCGATGTTGCACGTGCTCTAGGACTTAATGTCGTGGAGGGTGTGCCTGAGAAAGTCTACGAGCTGTTCAAGACATTCGCGTTTGCGGGCCAACCATACAAGCGGTACTAACGCCCACCAGATCTGGACGCGGCTCACCCGCTTCTTACGTTGAATTGCAAAAGGTATCATACATAGTAGTATTTTCTATTCTTCCATTATAAATAAACAGCAAGCCTTCTACGTACCATCAATTAAGGAGCTCTTGTCGTCGAGGCGCCAGCGAGAGAGGTCAAGGATGTCAAAGGTCAACAGGCGGGCAGCACTGAAAGGCATGGTGCTCTTCGCCGCGGCAATTCTACTGATTCCTGCTGAGCGGCTGATCCAATTTCTGCTTGCACCCAAGAATACGGGGCCGGTTACTTACCCACGGGTCCTGATTGCAAACTCAAATGACATTCCTGCCAACGACAGTCTTCTGTTCGAGTATCCTCACAAGGACAGACCAGCGATCCTGATTCATCTGGCTGATGGATCCTTCGTGGCCTTCGATGCGCTCTGCACTCATTTAGGATGTCAAGTTCACTACAACAAGGAAGCGATAAAGGGTTGGGAGAGCAATTCGCAACAGAGTTTTTGTCCATGCCACGGCGGCGTCTTCGATCCGAAGACTGGAAAAGTGTTAGCGGGGCCCCCTCCTCGACCTCTTCCTAAGATTAAGCTGGAAATTGACGAGAAAGGCGATGCGTATGCCGACGGCTACGAAAGTGGCCTCCCGCTTTACGGTGAAGGTTGACTGCGGTGTCACATCGTACGATTGTGAAGAGGGCATGGGATTGGTTTCTCGAACGAACCAGAATAGACTTCATGCTCGGCAAGAGCATCACTAACCGCGCTCTCACACCTATGTACTGCCTTGGCGGGTTGACGTTTCTTTTCTTTGTCCTCCTCGCGATTACCGGAGTGATGCTAGGGATGTACTATCGTCCCACTCCGGAAGCAGCCTACGACAGCGTTCAGGAAATTGCGGTGAATGTACGGTATGGTTGGCTAATACGCGGCGTCCACTTCTATGCCGCGAATGGCATGATTATCACATCAATTCTCCACATGTTCAGGGTCTACTTCACTGCCGCCTACAAGAAACCGCGGGAGCTCAATTGGATCGTGGGAGTAGCACTCGGCGCTTTCACGCTCATGGCTGGATTCACAGGGTATGTGCTTCGGTGGGACCAAGAAGGGGTAGGTGCCGCTGGTATCGGCCTCGGACTGGCTGCATCCATACCGCAGGTCGGTAGCATGATAACATACCTCTTCTGGGGGCGAAATTACTCCGACACGCTCATTCGGTTCTTCTCGAGCCATGTACTGCTTCTTCCGGGACTGCTTGTATTGCTGATGTTCTTTCACTTCTACATGGTCAGGAGGCATGGAATTGCAAGACCGCTCTGAACCACAGAAGGACGAGTCGAGCTCCGAGGTACCATTCTTCCCCAATGTTCTACTCGCTGAAGTTAGCTTGGCCGTCGCTGTCATTGGCATCTTGGCGATCTTCGTTTCACTGTTCCCATTGAAGCTTGGAGAAAGGTTTGATCCGTTCAATCCTCCCAGCATTCTCGAGCCGGAATGGTACTTTATGGCAATGTATCAATTCTTGAAGACCGAAAGCATTCAGCCCATTCATGGCATGCTGCTTGGCGCGGGCCTTGGGGTCTTCCTGGTTCTGATTCCATTCTTGGATAAGAGTCCCGAACGAGAGCCTCTCAGGAGGCCTATCTTCACAGCCATAGCTTTGTTCGCTGCAAGTGAATTCTTGGGGTTAATGATCTATGGGTACCTCTCACCTGGCCAAGTTGGATCCTTTTCGGAAACCAATTTTGTTGCAGGTTTTCTCACCACCAACTTGGTAGCACTCGGACTGGTTGCCCTTGTTTTCGCCCTTCACAGACGAAAATTCAGGAGCGCAAAAAGATGAATGCGAGTCACCTAGGACGGGCAGTCTACCTTCTGTTGCTGGTCATCGCATTTCTTGTGAGCGTCTATACAGTATCAAATCTTATGCCCCTGCTCCTTCATGCCACGGTGAACGGATTCAGCTTTGAACACGACTTGCTACTCGCAGAGTATCTGTTCGCAGCCGGGGTTTCGCTATTGTTCTTGGTTCGGGCGGTCTATAGGCTTGAGATGAGGGCGGGACGAGTGCGCAATAGGGTGCACTGGTTGGAGTAGGTGGAAGTTTGAGAGTCCAGGCCATACCGCGAAGTTGGCTCGTTATGACAGGAATGCTTGCGATTCTTGAGCTCGCGTTTCTTTATGAAGCCATGTTGGCCGATGTTGCAGGCTACGAGAAGATATTCGGAATTTTCGCGGGTCTTGCAATCCTATGCTTCGCTGCCATACTGTACTTGGCAGTAGTGGTCTTCTACGGTTGGGATTAATGGGAGTAGTTGACCTTGGGGAAGATATCTCGCAAAGTTGTCGACCGCAGTAGCGATCTCAATCCTCGCAACATGAGATTGGGAATGTTTGCTTGGGTGTTTCAGCGTTTTTCAGGGCTTTTTCTGGTATTCTTTTTGTTCACTCATATAACTGCAATCACTCAGGCGAATTTCGGATTCACCACAGGCTTTCAAGCTCAGATCTTTGATGTACTAAGAAATCCGTTCTGGGCAACAGGAACGCCAGGCGTCGTTTTCGATCTCATAGTTCTTGGCATAATTGCATTTCATGGGCTCAACGGTGTTCGAATTGTCTTCTTGGATTTGGGTGTCGGTGTCCGAAGACACAGGGTCAGCTTCTGGGTTGCAATGCTTGTGGCGATCGCCGTGAGTGCTTACACTATCATTCTCGGGCTGCCGCTGCTTCCAGGATGATGAAGTGGAGGAAGGGCTGGGCAGAGTTGTGGAGAAGCATTTGGTTGTGGCTTCTGCAAAGAATCACTGCGGTCCTGCTAGTCGTTCTCTTGGGTTTGCATCTTTGGGCCTCGAACTTCGCAACTGATTGGGCGGCTCTCATGCGCGCCACGATTGACCTGTCATTACTAGCCCTCGCCATTTTTCATGGTTTGAATGGGGTGAGAACCGTCGTATTGGATTTCGGCATCGGGATTCAGGGCCGCAAGTTCCTGTCGGCGAGTCTGACTTTGCTGGGAGTGGTGTCTTTCCTCTTCGGCGTGTACGGTTTCTGGCCGCTACTGTTCGGAGCATGAGGGGGTAGGTTCTGTGATATCTCACGAAGTCATAATCGTCGGCGGCGGGCTTGCGGGCCTGCGTGCCGCCATTGAGTCCTCGAAATATGCGGACACTGCCATAATCAGTAGGGTGCACCCGCTCAGGTCCCATACCGGCGCGGCTCAAGGGGGTATCAACGCTGCACTGGGAAACATTGAGGCGAACCGCGATGACAGCTGGGAGAAGCATGCCTACGACACGGTCAAGGGCAGTGACTTTCTCGCCGACCAAGATGCGGTCGAAGTGATGACGAGAGAGGGCCCTGCGCGGATCCTTGAATTGGAACACTGGGGTTGCCCTTTCAGTCGAACCGAAGATGGAAAGATTGCGCAGAGGCCCTTTGGCGGTGCGGGATACCCGCGCACATGCTTTGCCGCAGACAAGACAGGGCATTATCTGCTTGTTACAGCATATGAGCAGGCTGTAAGACGGAATGTCAAGGTCTACGAGGAGTGGTTCGTCACATCGCTCATCGTGGATAGAGGTGCAGTCAAAGGCCTCGTCGCGTTAGACATTCTGACCGGGGAACTGGAAGTATTCAAAGCAACGGCAATAGTGCTGGCCACTGGTGGAGCGGGCTGGATATATGGGAAATCCACCAATTCGATGGTCTGCACCGGTAGCGGCATGGCCATTGCCTACCGCGCCGGCGTCGCGCTCAAGGACATGGAGTTCGTTCAATTCCATCCCACCGCGCTCTATCCGACATGCATCCTGATCACTGAGGGCGCACGCGGTGAGGGAGGCTACTTAGTGAACTCCCAAGGAGAACGTTTCATGGAACGGTATGCCCCAAAGGCTATGGAGCTGGCGCCACGAGACATCGTCAGCCGTTCCATTCAGAAAGAAATCGATGAGGGGCGGGGAGTCAACAATGCATACGTGCACTTGGACGTTAGACATTTGGGACGAGAGAAGATCCTAAAGAGGCTGCCTGGCATTCGCGATATCGCGATAGAGTTCGCAGCCATCGACCCCATAGACCACCCCATCCCCGTGCAACCAGCCCAGCACTACAGCATGGGCGGCATTGACTGCAATGCGAAATGCGAGACCAAGATCAATGGCCTGTATGCGGCTGGCGAATGTGCCTGCATTAGTGTTCATGGCGCCAACAGGCTCGGAGGCAATTCGCTGCTCGACACTGTAGTGTTCGGAAAGATTGCTGGCGAACAGGCCGGGACACATGTGAAGAAAAGCCTTTCCAAGCGAGAAGATGACGGCTTCTTCCAAGAAGCCCTCGAAATTGAGAAACAGCGTGTCCGACGACTCTTTGAAGGAAGCGGCGATGAGGATCCGTCGGTAATCCGAGAAGAATTGCGAAACCTGATGGTGCAGAAGACTTTCATGTTTAGGGACAGGAAAGGCCTTGAAGAAGCCAAAACGGAACTCAGAGGTCTCAGAGCCCGACTTGGGCGCCTAAGGCCGATTGTTGGTCACCGCGTCTACAACTTGGATCTAATTCGTGCGGTCGAAATTGGGGAGATGCTGGAACTGTCCGAGGTCATTGTTGAATCGGCGCTTAGCCGGGAGGAATCTAGAGGTTCACATGTCAGGCTCGACTTCCCGAAGCGAGATGATGTCCGTTTTCTCAAGCACACTCTTGCGTATTGTGGACCGGATGGGCCTCGGATCGAATACTCTGATGTGAAAATTACTCGGTGGCAGCCGGAGGAAAGAAAGTATTGAAGGCCCCCAACACGGCCGTTAGCCTGAGAATTCTTCGATTTGATCCGAAGATGGACTCCGAGCCACACTACGATCGCTTTGAGGTTCCAACAAAGCCCCGCATGACAGTTTTAGACGCACTCTTCTACGTTCTCGAACATCAGGATCGGATGCTGGCCTTTCGGTATTCCTGCAGAAGTGCCGTGTGTGGAAGTTGCGCTACGTTCATCAATGGCCGCCAGAGGCTGGCCTGCAACACCCAAATCAGCACTTTGGGCTCAACGGTGACTATCGGGCCATTACCACACCTTCCAGTCGTTCGCGATTTGGTCGTTGACCTTCATCCTTTCTTCAAGAAGATCGACATGGTGAAACCCTACTTTCAGGAACCCGACCAGGTCCCAGGGAGGGAATTCATTCAGCTGCCGAAGGATAGGGACGCGCTTGATATCGCGGTTGATTGCATCGATTGCGCCGCTTGTTTCTCAGCGTGCCCCATAACTTGGACTGACCCGGCATATCCCGGGCCGGCGGCCTTTGTGAAGGCCTACCGCTTTGTCGCAGACACGAGGGATGCTGACAAGGTTGGCAGGCTCAGATTGGTGGGATGCGAGGATGGGTTGTGGCGGTGCCACACAGTATTCAACTGCGCCGATGCTTGCCCCAAGCGAATAGACCCACCCCGTTTCATACAATACTTGAAACGCAAGGCCGCCTTGGTTTCGGTCAAGCTTTAGGAATCATACGTTAACTGCGACGGGGTTTCGTCGGCTTGTTTCCCCGCGTTATTTACTCTACTTGCAGTAAGAACACTTCGCATAAGGGGTGACCGAATGATGGGATGGGCTGGACGTTTGTGGTATGGAGTTTACAGTGAGAGAACTGCAGCCTGTCTTGAACGAAATGCTTGTTCACGCAACCACCCAGCTTCCTCAAGACATACTTGCAGCGATCAAGGAAGCCCATGTTCATGAGACTAAGGATCTTGCGAAGAAGCAACTAGAAGCCATCCTTACCAGCGTTGGGCTAAGTAACGAAAGAAAAATCCCAGTCTGCCAAGACACGGGACTGGTCACTCTCTTCATTTCAGGAGAACTTGTAAACCACATGGAAGATGTGGAGAAGGCGCTCAATCGCGCCGTCCGCGCTTTAACAACCAAAAGTGGTATGCGAGCGAACGTGGTTCACCCACTCACGCGAAAGAACACAGAAACCAACACAGGCCTCAGCCAACCTGAGGTCTTAATCGACAGGTCAACCGAGAAGACGACAATGAAGATGATCCTGAAGGGCGCAGGCTCAGAGAACTTCACAAACTTGAAAATGATGACGCCAACGGCCAGCCGGCAGGACATCTTCAAACACATCCTTCAAGTCGTCATAGACGCGGGTGGTAAGACCTGTCCTCCTGACCTCTTGGGAATTGGAATAGGCGGGTCAGCAGTCCAAGCGTTATTCAATTCGAAACTGGCTCTGCTTAGACCCGTTGGTTCAAGGAACCCGAATCCAGAAATCGCCCAGCTCGAATCATCACTCCTGAAAGCAACCAATGAGTTGGGGATCGGCACGATGGGTTTGGGCGGCGACACAACAGTCTTGGATGTTCACATCGAGACTGCGGGAACGCACACCGCATGCCTGCCGGTTGCAGTTTCCTTCGGCTGCTGGGCAAATAGGGTCGCCGTGGCCGAACTGAAAGGTAACAAGTTGAAGATAGTCAGGTGAGATGCAGATGACTGAATTTCGACTAACCGTGCCGAGGGACAACACAAGGATTGGCGAAGTCAGAACGGGAGATATTCTCTATGTCACAGGCGACATTATGATTGCACGAGACCAGGCCCACAAGAAACTCCTCGAACCGGACGTTTTCATCGAAGAGCTACTTGGGCTCCCGATCTTTCACTGTGGCCCGATAGCCAAGAAGACGGGGGAAGAATGGACCATTCTCGCCGGCGGCCCGACAACCAGCACAAGAATGGACTCGCTCACTCCGCCCATTTTAGAGAAGTACAAGACAAAGATCATCATAGGAAAAGGTGGTCTAGGCGAGGTGGGGAAGAAGGGTCTCGCCGGTTTCGGTGCCGTTTACTCAGAATTCACCGGAGGCGCCTCGGCCCTAGCAGTCTCGAAGGTTGTTCGTGTCAAGAAGAGGCTGCTCGAAGAGTTGGGGCCAACAGAGCTCGTATGGATATGGGAAGTGAAGGACTTCGGCCCGCTCTTAGTAACACAGGACCACCAAGGCAATGACCTAAAAAAGATCGTGACGACAGCGGCAACATCGAAGTTGGACGCTCTCGTAAAGACATATGCCTAACGCCATAAGTCGTTTCGCTAACCGCCCGAAACGTATACGTTCACTGCGGCTTAGGAGGAAAGACATGCGTCCCGGCATGTAATCTCGCAGACATCCTGCTCCGATAATAACGGCTGAACGTGGGAGTTACATTCGGTTGGTCCGCTTGCTTTGTCCCTCAGGTTCCTTGGAATTGTTACTCATTCTGCAAGTAATACATCATCATCCGAAGTAAGGCAAGGATATGGCATGCTTACCCATGGGAGCAAGTCGACGAGTCTCTCTCGGGTCAAACTTCTCAGGCGGGAATAAATTGCAAACTGCCTAGCCAGATGTGAGACCTTTGCTGCGAGTAATTCTGCATATCGACATGGATGCGTTCTATTCGGCGGTGGAACAACGCGAGAATGCGTCCCTAAGAGGCAAACCGGTCATAGTGGGCGCAGACCCGAAAGCTGGGAAAGGCCGAGGGGTAGTCGCTGGATGCTCGTATGAGGCCAGAGAGTTCGGCGTGTACTCCGCAATGCCGATCTCGCAGGCCTATAGGCTCTGCCCACAAGGAATCTACTTGCGCCCCAACTACGAACTGTACGAAGAAGCCTCGGAGCAAGTAATGAGAATTCTAAACCAGTTCACGGAAAAGCTTGAACAGGTCAGCATTGACGAAGCCTACCTGGACGTAACTGGAAAGGTGGCCAACTTTGAGCAGGCGGCGGCGCTTGCCAACAGAGTAAAGCAGGAGATCAAGGAGAAGACGCAGCTCACCTGCTCAGTAGGCGTCGCGCCTAGCAAATCAATAGCCAAGATCGCGTCCGACTTCAGGAAGCCCGACAGCCTGACAATCGTCCCAGCGGAGAAGATCAGGCAGTTTCTGGCACCCTTACCGGTTATCAGAATCGCGGGCATCGGGAAGAAGAGCGCAGAAGTACTCCGCAGGATGAAGATCAACACCGTTGGCGACCTGTCAGCGACTCATCCTGGCAAGCTTGCCCAAATCTTTGGCAAATACGGAACTCGACTGTGGCAAGTAGCTCACGGCATGGATGATGAAGAGGTCATTACAACCTCTGCGATTAGATCGATCAGCTCAGAGACAACATTCGAAGAGGATACTGCCGACAAGCGAAGGGTTATGGAAGCCTTTGACTCTCTAATTGCCGATGCTCACGCCCGCACCGTCTCACAGAACATGCTATTCAGAACAGTGGGTATCAAGGTACGTTTCGAGGACTTTTCGACCTTCACGCGGGCACGCACACACGGCTGCTACACGAATGAGAAGAAAGTCATGGAGGGGTATGTCAAGGCGCTGTTCAGGGATTTCGAATTGTCGCGGAAGAAGATTCGCCTGGTAGGAGTTCGGGTAGCCAATCTGATGAAGGCGGATGTTGAGCAGGAAAGCATACTCAGCTGGGCTAGGGCTGTTCCTAACGAGTAGTGATCTTCGATAGATCAATTTTCTCCATCTCTCTACGCAGCTGTCTCAACCAATCGTCAAATGGAGTGCCACTCGGACATACTATTCGCAGTCGTCCGTCTGTAAGAATTGAAACGCTCCCGTTCTTCTCCGTGACCAGCGGTATCACCACAGCCTCACGGTTCAGGTTGAATGAATCCGTTAACTCCAGAATTCGAAGGATTTGCTCGGGACGTACAGTGCCCAACTAACTCAGTGCCTCTCGATGTCGGTTTCATGCATAGGATGTGCGCATATGAGTAGTAAATACACGAATTCTATTAGCGGACAACAATTAGTGCACGCGGGGCAGTTACGATTGGTGCTTGAGAAGGAAATATTGGACGAACTGAAGAAGATAACAGAATTACTGACGCCGAAACCCCCTTCGCCATTACCTCCACCGAAGGGCATCTGGGCAGAATTTGTGGACTTCATTGGAAAGGCCGGCGTCCTGGGTTTAGCCGTAGGGTTCATAATGGGTACATATATCGGCAAAGTCGTTTCAGCCTTGGTCAGCGACATCATCATGCCGATACCCGGCGCCTTCATTACAAGCGGAGACTGGCGAAAAGCAGTTCTGACTTTACCCATCGGTAACGGAATGAACTTCGCGATGGGAGACTTCGTTGGCGTAACCGTGGATTTCTT
Source organism: uncultured Candidatus Bathyarchaeia archaeon (assembly GCA_964649235.1). Lineage (GTDB taxonomy): Archaea > Thermoproteota > Bathyarchaeia > 40CM-2-53-6 > 40CM-2-53-6 > FEN-987. The sequence continues at coordinate 25,840 of CAZYOZ010000008.1, read as the reverse complement.
GATAGTCTCGATAGTCATATTCTTCATAGCAAAGTACGCTAGGAGAATCGGACTGAAGTGATCTGTTGAACTGCTTTCGGTGCTGGAGTAGCCCTGTGAGAAATGCGGTATCGACATACTACTCCGGCGGAGGCTTCCCGGTGGCAGAAGGCGACCCCACGAGTGACGTCTACAATGTAACTATAGTGTCTAGCCCTGCTTGCGCTTGGTGCGAGTCTTCTTCTTGCTGATGTGGTAGACGTCGAGCCAAATTCCTTCGACAACCTTGAAGAATGCAACCTTCCATTCGCCCGCTTCAACTGGGCCAATCGCGGGAGGATAGCCAGCCTTTGCCAAATGCTCCACCGCTTCCTCGAAATGGTCAACCTCGAACCCCAAGTGATCCAATTCGTCACCTTCTCTGAAAGGCCCTGCTACAGGGCTGTCGTCTGCATACCAGTTGATTTCTAGCCAGTGCTTATCATCTGCTGTCACGAGATTGGCGAACTCGCCTTTATTCGAAGGGACTTTGATTCGACCCTCCAGCTTCATTCCAAGAATCTCTGTGAAGAACTCAATGGCTTTGTCAAGGTCACGGACTCGAATACCTGTGTAACCGAACTTGAATTTCATAGGGCCGATGTTCCCTTGAGAATATATTAAGCCTGAACGGATCTGTGTCTGATAAAAAGACGTAACTACAGTTCAGGCACGGATGTCATACCAATGCATCTGTATGGGAACCTGGGCGAGTAGCCGTGCTTCGTTGAATAGGTCTATGACCCGTTGGACTGGTCCGCTGTCGCTGTTTATGCTATAGACAGATATAGGTCCGTAATTTTTCGTACGGATGAGGTTTGCTGCAAGTAACTTACCTAAATGTTTCCGTATAACCTTCCTGTCCAGCCCGCTGAATTTAGCAATCTTGTAGATGGTTAAGTCCTCACCGCGGTTCCTAGCGAGCACTAACAGAATTCTCAGCCGGGCCTCGCTGCCCAGCGTCTTCAAGAGTACAGGTCTCAGCGGCAACGTTACCCACGAAAAATAAGAAACCGAGTGTAAAGATAAGCAAGAGAGTTAAGTGAACATATTCATCCAGTACTGCAAACGGAACAAGTTGTTCATGGCATCATCTGTGGGGACATTTGATTTTCGTCACCATGGACGGTGCCAGACGACTTTCGATCGGCTTCCGCGCTCAGCGGCCTCCACACAGAACCAACCTGAACCACAGTGGTTCCTATGATCTGAGAAGCCACGAGTCGAGCTTGAGACAGTTCTTCAAAATTCATTTTCTGGGCCTCGAGTTTCCAGAAACTGTCACAGAGTTGTGGCAATCGCTGCAACGGGTGAAAGATTCGGCCGATGACACAGGCGGGCGCGTCTACATAGAAAGTGATAAATGCGATACGGGTTCTCAATTGCGACTGACAAAGGTTTTTCCGGATGAAAATTCTCTGGGCACGTGCGGGAACTTTCGGAGCCGTCACTGTACTTTCGTGGCTTCTTCTGTCTCTTTTCCCGTTCTACCCTCTTTGGTTGACACTTGTGCTGGGATTGGTGCTGGGGGCTGTGGCCCTTGAGTTTCCAACTCTCAGTTTGCTAGTTGCTGTATTGTTGGACGTCTTTGGCGCCATGTACCAGAATCAGTTCATTGGGTTGGCCTACGGTGTGATTTTCATACTGGTTTTCGCTTTTGCTGGCAGCTGGATTGAGATCGCCCTTCTGTCCGCAACTTGGATACTCACGTTCATGTCACCTCTACCATACCTTGCAATAGTGCCGGTGGTCTTGGCAGGCCTTCACCTCTCCAGGCAGAATGCGGTGAAGATCGGAGGCCTCGCAGGTATCTCGGTTTTTCTGCTCAGTTGGGCGAGGGGCTTAATGCAAGCCGGGTTGATGCTCGTGCCGTTCCCTGCTTCGAGCGGTATTACGAAACCCATTCCTGACCCTTGGCGATTTTCAGATTTCTTCCCCACAACGGAGATGGCTGACGCGGTCAAGTTGGGCAATTACTTTGCGCCACTGGCCACAAGCATCGGAGACTATCGGATTTACATTCTTGTTGCTGCCTGGGCGGTGTCGGCGTACGTTATTGCTCTGGTCTCATCGAAGTGGAAGGGACCCGCATCTGTCGGTGCCGCGATTATCGGATTAGTACCAGTGTTGGTTGTAGGCGCTGTGTTTGCGCAGAGCCCACCGCTAGAGCTAGGAGGGGCGCTTGTCGGTGGTGCAGTAGTAACGCTGGCTTTCAGTTACATCCAACCCAGAATTACTGCGCCCGTACTTAGTCTCTTCACAAGCCTCGACGATCTAGCACCTACCGGAATACCACGCAAATACGCTCTTCTGTTAGGTTCACCAGCTTGCGACGAGCGAAACCTCGTCGTCGAACAGTTCATTCAAGCGGGCTTGGCAAAGAAGCTGCCTTCCTTCTTGCTGACATCGGACACAGGCTTCGCAAGGAGTGCTGCGTCAAAGTTCGAAGGATCCCTAACCGTTATCTTGGCAAACCCGCGGGCAACTGCAGAAAAGAGCATCATCCCACTAACAACCGGCATTCAGAATTTGACTGGTTTGAACATTGAGCTTGTAAGGTTGGTCAAGGATCATGCCGGCTCAGGCGGCAGAGTCTGCCTAGACATACTCTCGGATGTAATGCTGTCCCACAAACTGCTCACAACGCGGAAGTGGGTGACGGACCTGTTGCCCCGTTTGGTTAACTGGGAATTCACGGTACTCGGGGTCTTCAATCCAGGCCTGCAATCAACAGAGGAAGTTCAGGGCTTGGTCGAGCTTTTCAACGGATATGTGGAGATCTTTGAGAAGGATTATGCAGGTCGGGCTCGCAAGTTGGCTGTCGTGCGCAAGATGGCAGATCTGCGATACAACGAAAATGAATTGCTGGTCGACAAGCAGCAACTACTTGCTAAGAAAGGTGGTCTGGCCGCTATTCGCCAAAGACTTGCAAAGTAAGGATACTTGGCTCTACTCAACGTTTGGGCTCTTCGGAATTGCGCGGCGCTGCAATTCCCTCTCGGCCATCGTTGCCACAAGAAGATCGAATTCCTCAAGACCTTTGTCAGGCCGTTCCTTTAGGTAGAGCCACATAACAAGTACCCGTCTGTTCAGAGAATTGGAGGGCACAGCCAAGTCTAGCAACTCGCCATCGGAAAGCCCCGACAGGTCTACGGAGGAGTCAGGCAATGGAGTGCCCTCTGATTCCTCGGAATCATGACGATATTTTCTCGGAAGGGAACCATATATGAAATTGGGACGGAAGCCTAGCTGGAGCACATATTCCAGCAAATCTGGCCTCATATCCGTGCTGTCACTGGTCAAGCGGGTGTGGGGGTGACTCTTTAAGCAAAGAGGAGAATGTGGCGAATGTGGAATTATCCCACTCCGCCTTCAGAACGATTTCGCTAGAATTCTACCATTCTTACGTGCTCTTTACGCTGGCCCTTCTTTCAAGCTCTTTCTCCGCAAGCGTCGTCAGCATATGGTCGAATTCCTGCAGCGTCATCTGCGGCCTATCCCTCAGATACAACCACATCACGAGGATTCTTCGGTTCGAGGCCTCTGTGGGCACCGCTAGGTCCAGCAACTCGCCGTCTGAGAGGCTATCTAGGCTTGTCGACTGGCTCGAATCTGTCATTAGCTCACACATTTACCTCGTTTGCTTTAATGAGCCTGCGACTGAGGGTAGCTGATGTAATATGATGCGCTTTCCACTTAAGAATTCGACGTATTCACCCAATCACCCAGGATGAGACACCGTGTGAGCTATTGCTTTTGCCGGCTAAGCCTAGCGATGTTCAATCCCTTCATTCAAGTCAGCGTCTGGCTGAATACGCAGCTCTAAGTACGCATATCTCGCGTTGGCTGAGGGAGGCAGCTCTCTGTCCAAAAACTGTTAACTGACGAAAGCGTATGTCCTCTTGACCGGACCGGCAAGCAAGGAAATGTACCAGATTGGAATGCGTCTTCTGCAAAGTCATAGAGCGAAACACAATATCGTACGTCATCTACGAGGACGAGAGATTCATCGGGATTCTTGACAAATACCCGATCTCAATTGGTCACGCGCTGGTTCTACCTAAGAAGCATCAGGAGCGCGTGGGTGATCTCTCGCAGGAGGAGTTCTGCGCGCTTTTTGCGCGGGTCTATGCTCTTGACCGAATAATCACATCAAGGATCGGAGCTAGCGCTTCGCATATCTCCATCAACGATGGTGCGGCGGCCAACCAGCTGATCCCTCATGTCCACGTCCACATAATACCACGTAACCAAAACGACAACGCTGGGTTCGCCGCGAGAAAATTGCTTCGCCCGGAGGAAATGGAGAGCATCAGGCAGAAACTTGCGTCGAGTTCGCTAGATCTTGGCATCTACGGCTAACGGGAGATGTCCGTAATGGTCGACCGAGCTGAATATCTATAGCACACTTGTTCGGGCAATTCTAGGGTTCTTTCTTGTCGGTATGCCAATGCTGTTTGGCAGATCGGCCGACACCGTTTGTCTATGAGCTAATGCTGCCCTGTGACTTGAGCAACCGCTAAACGGTTTACTTCAGCCACGATTTGGTTTGGTTCAATTATTGGTGCCGTGCATACCTTGCCCACACAGACATACGCAGTCGGAGAATCAGAGACAGTATATCCATAGGATGCAATTCTGGTAGACTCCTTTTCTGGGTCTAGCACCTGAGTCACTTTGCGTGGTTCGTAGATCCTGTGGACCTCGGCCAGCAAGCCCTTTGTGCGAGGTAGCTCGGGGTGACCGACTATTCGAATAACGGTTGGCTCGTTGAGGACGAAGTCAACAGCAAGGGCGTATTGTGCTGCCATAAGTCCGAACTGGGGATAGACTTCAACAAAACGCTTCAACGTGTCCTCCGCCCGTTTTCGGTAGTCTTCTTTGCTTGTGAGGTGATACAGCCTCAACAGAACGAGCGCCGCGACGCTGTTCTCGTCAAGCGGTTTCGCCGGTTTGCTGAGAAAGCCGGGAGCATTCGGGTCCACGACTGTGTCGAAAAAGCCACCGTTCTGAAAATCAAACAAGGTTTCTATGGATTTCTCCATAATCTCGCCAGCCAAGTTTAGGTACTTCTTGTTTCCAATGGCTGAATACGCATCGCAGAGTGTCTTCGCTGTTTGGGCTTGGTCGGCCAGCTGGTTCTGAAGGTGCGGGCGCTCATCGTTGAAGTGGTACATTCCTTCCCCATGTTTGAAGTTCAGTTGTAGTAACCTGTCCAAGCTTTTGAGGGCGAATTCGCGAAGGGATATGTAACCTAGAGCGAAGGACGCTTCGAGGTAGGCGGAAATCATGAGCGCGTTCCAGTTTGTGAAGATGTTCCTATCAATGTAGGGCGCATTCAGTTCTAGCCGTTCAACCTTGGTGAGCTTGTAATATTCTTCGTCAGCGTCTTGGCTTCCATAGAAGCAGCCATTCTGTTGGTCGCTGAGCCATGTGTTCACGTAACCTATGATTCCCTTGGCATTTTCCGCATAGAATGGGTCGCCAGTAGCCTGGTAAGCATGCAAGTAAAGTTGTAACCATTTCGCATTGTCTTCACACATCTTCTCAAAATGCGGAATGCTCCAATCCCTTGAAGTCGAATAGCGGAAGAATCCCCCCATCTCCTTGTCGTAAGTTCCACTTTTCCCAACGTTGTGGAGAGTCGTCGTGACGATTCGGAGAAACTCCCGGTTTCCAGTATACCGATACCTCAGGAGCGCCAGCTCGTGCGCTTCTGTGTTGGGGAATTTGGGCTGAGATCCAAAGCCACCATAAATTGGGTCGAAATTGTTGGCAATTTCTCCCAACACCTCATCGACGATTGCGCCGGACAGTTCTCCGATCGGTATGCTCTCTGGTTCCAGCATCTGAAGTTCGGGCGCAGGCTTTCCTTGATTCCTTTGCCAGAATGAATAGACGTCCCGAAGCACTTGTCGCATCTGTTCGGGCGGAAGGTATGTGCCGCCTGAGATCACTCTGCCGTCAGGCGTTAGAAAGGCCGTTGTAGGCCAACCGCCCATGTTGTAGCGCCGGTTGATGTCTGGCCTCTTGTCTGTATCGACTCGGATGGGAATGAAATGTGTTTCAATATACTCAGCGATGTCCGGAACAGAGTAGGTATCATGGTCTAATCTGTGGCACCAGTGACACCAGACAGCGCTGATATCGAGTAGAATCGGTTTGTTCTCGGCCTTGGCGCGTCGAAACGCTTCGTCAGTCCAATCTAGCCAGTTTATCTTGGCGTTTGGTTGCTGGTGCATGGCTGTCTCGCTCTTGGCCAGATGGTTCCATACGTCATAAAGATGTCTAGAAGGTCTTTCTCACGTAAGAGTTTGGAAAATCATGCAGATGACTAGCGAAATCTCGGGTTCCCAATCATCGCTGAGACCGCAATTTAGGCAACGAAAACGAGTAGAAGGCCCGATGGTTCTACGCTCTCGGCGTAGGAGAGGTTTTGCTTGGAAGTCTTTTCTTGTATTCCTCAAGAATCTTGTCGTAAGCTTCTATGGCGAATTTCAAGGCTTCCTGGGATTTTCCGTGACAAGTATCGTTAGGCTTAGATGATGTTATGCATCTATCCTTCGCTTCCTCGAGTCGCTTCAACGCTTCTTCGAAGGGTGGGCCTTTCTCGAGTTTGAGAACTGCGAGGATCGAGTTGTAAGCCGCGAGGTGTGCTCGTTTGCATTCCAAGTGGTTCTTGTTATCCCGCTCTTGGTAGCAGAGCTTGCAACAATCCATCGCTGTACGGCCCTGAACCCATGGTTGAACTAGGAATACTGCTTCCATACAAGCGAAGGATGGCCGTCACGAATTTATCGATTGTGCAATTTAGCTTGTCTCAATATCGGTCACGATTCTGGATACAAGCTATAGCCTTGGAGCATGAATTCCATTCGCAGGTAGGATATGGAATACCATCAGAACATACTCGGCCTTGTCGGCAACATACCCCTCGTAAGAATTAACAGGGTCACAGATGGCGCCCAGTGCCTCATCCTAGCCAAGCTTGAATTTCTCAACCCAGGTGGGAGCGTCAAGGACCGTATTGGCTTCGCCATGATCGAAGACGCCGAAAGAAAGGGCCTCTTGAGACCAGGCGGTACCATCGTCGAACCAACTTCTGGCAACACAGGAATGGGGCTTGCTCTGGTAGCCGCTCTCAAAGGGTACAGGGCAATCTTCACGATGCCTGACAAGATGAGTGAAGAAAAACGCCGGATGCTCAGGGCGCTGGGCGGCCGCGTGGTAATCACGCCAACAAATGTTCCACCTGACTCGCCTGAGAACTACTATAATGTGGCCCGGCGAATTGCACGCGAAACACCCAATGCTTACATGCCCGACCAGTATTCGAACCCGAACAATCCGCTGATACACTACGAGACCACTGGGCCAGAGATCTGGAAGCAGACCGAAGGCAGGGTTGATGTCGTTGTCATTGGAATTGGGACCGGCGGGACCATCACGGGTGTTGGCAAGTATCTCAAGGAGAAGAAACCGGAAGTCAAAGTCGTAGGCGTGGATCCCGAAGGTTCGATTTTCTATCCGCGGTTTTACGGGTTTAGAAAACCAGTTCATCCATACAAAGTTGAAGGAATTGGAGAGGACTTCATGCCCAAGACACTCGTGATGGATTACGTGGACGAAATTGTTCGCGTAAGCGACAAGGATTCATTCCTCATGGCACGACGCCTCGCAAGAGAGGAAGGGTTACTTGTGGGAGGCTCGAGTGGAGCCGCAATGGTAGGAGCACTCAAAGTAGCCAAGGGTCTTCCAGAGGACAGGGTGGTGGTCGTAATTCTTCCTGATACTGGCCGCAACTATTTTAGCAAAATCTACTCAGATGAGTGGATGCTTGAACTAGGCTACGTCGAAGCGGAGGGAGAAGAGAAAATCACTGTCAAGTCGATTCTGAGCGCTAAGCCTGAAAATGTGCCCGCCATGGTTGCTGTGGCCCTGAATGATCCGCTGGCGAATGCAATTGATCTGATGCGCAAATACGATGTCTCGCAGCTGCCTGTTGTGGAAGAGGGCCACGTTTTGGGAACAGTCCACGATGATACCGTCATGAGGAAGCTTCTCACTAAGGAGGCCTCCTTGAGGCAGCCGGTTCAAGAGGCAATGGACGCGCCGCTCCCGACGATTGACGCAGGGGCCGAGATATCGGAGCTGTATAGACAGCTGTCCGGCCATCATAACGCCGTAGTCGTCATCCAACACGGAAAGGCCGTTGGCGTGCTGACCAAAATGGACATCATCACACACCTTTCGAAGAAAGAGTAGGAGCAATTTGCTAGCGATTCCTGATCGGTTCGAATTTCCTCAAGTTGGGCACACCGATAATTATTGCCACGCCAAGCGCCGCGATTAGAATCATTAACCCAGCATAGAATAGGCTAACAAGTCCGTAGCGGTCGAGCAAGTAGCCGCCCAGAAGTGGACCTATTATTGTGCCGAGGCTTATGACTACGCTGTAAACTCCCATCGTTGTCCCACGTCCCCTCTCTGGAGCGAGGTCGCCCAGCGAAGCGAGTGCCGCAGGCGCGAAGGCGAAGCTACCCACTGCGAAAATCGCGACAAGCGGTGCTACATCCAGAAGTTTGAGATTGCCTCTCAGAATCGCGATGGCAGTAACGAACAGGCCTATGAGACACAGCATTCCCAGCATCATTAGCCGGTCGCGACCGTAACGGTCCGAGAGATGACCAAAGAACGGCTGTGTGAACGCCAGTACGAAAATGATCCCCGCCAACACTACGCTAGCGTAAAGCGGCGAACCGCCTTGGCGCGGGCCAAAAGTCAGAGCCATACCCACAAAAGTCGTAACTGAGAGCCATATCGGGAACATCCCGGCCGCGCGTCTATCCGTGAAGAGAAGTCGCATTGTCACGAGCGGAGAGAGAGCGGTCTCTCTGCCTTCTGTTTGCGGTTCCCTTACTCTCAAATATGCGTACACAGCCCCGACCGCTGCCAGCCCCGCTCCGAAGTAGAAGGGAGCCACTAGGGAATGTGTTCGAGTTAGGATCCCCGCCATCAGGATGCCGATCATGTATCCCCCTAGGTTAGCGAAATCGTAGATTCCCATTTCTCGCCCCCTAGTTGAAACGTTGCTGATGTCTGTTACCATGGCTAATGAGCTGACGATTATCATTGCCGCGGCTACACCTTGTACTGCGTGAATGACTATCAGGAACGCCACTTGTGTGCTCAATGTGAACGCGAGGAGAACGGCCGTCGAGAGACTAAGTCCAGTGAAGATCCATTTTCTTCTTCCAAACCTGTCCACAAGTATTCCGACCACTGGTCCAAGAATTGTTTCAGCCAGAGGGTAGGCGGCGGCGATCAAGCCTACCACAAGGTTTGAGAATTCTTCTTTCGGTAGGTAAATGGGGAGAGTGAAAAGCACAAGCCCAAAGCTGAATCTCATTAGGAATACGGAAACGTACAGCGGAGACGAGAGTAGAAGGGAACTCGTCAAGGATAGATGCTTCGAATAGGAAGTTGGCATCTCCGCCATCTCAGGAGCTACAGCCTCCACACTGCTTCGGGCATAAGCGAATTGTTCGTATTAGTCGAATTCTAAGGGTTTAATTCTTTGTGAACAGAATTGGCACGCCATGCCTCTCAAAACCCTTCAAATAGCCATCTTGGGTGGCAGCGAGGAAGCAGTCCTTGTGGGGCTCCGGAATTTCCCCGCGCACAAACTCGAACTAATCGTCCCCAGCGAATCAGCCCAACAGGCAGAACAATTGTCCTCGAAGCTAAGAGAAACGCTTAGGCTGGAAGTGGGAATTCTTCAATTGAAGGATAGCGCGATACCAACCATGCTTGAAACCGTAGCCCAAATCCTACGAAAAGAATCAGGGAATTTTCAAGACTTCCTTATCAATGTCGGGTCCGCTAGCAAGCATTTGACTTGTGCTGGAGTCACCGCGGCTTTCGTCCACGGTATCAAAGGTTTCGATGTGATGCATGACCAACCAGTTGTGTTACCCGTGATGAAGTTCTCTTACACGGAAGCCGTAACTGAACCGAAGATGGATATTTTGCGCGCGATAGAGAGGGCTGGAGGAGAAGTTGAAAGCTTGGAGAAACTCAGGGAGCTGTCAGATTACGGAAAACCGCTGCTGAGCTACCACATACGAGGCTCAGATGAAGGCAAAGGTCTTCATGATCTAGGGCTCGTTGAAGTTGAGCGCGGAAAAAGAGGCAGGCTGAAAGTGAGGCTGACGGCCCTGGGACGTACCCTTTTGTCAACGGCTTCGGTCAAGCAGTCTGCTTAGTTTCCTTCGGGACATCATTCTTCTTCTTGCGGATGATCTGCAGCCTGCAGAAGACCGCATCGCCGTCCTTGATCTCGAAAATCTTCCGAATTTCCTCTGGTATGGTTATTCGGCCGCCTGCTGTTACCTCTGCAAAGAAAGGTATGTCTGCGTCCGTTACTTCCGCTGGCAAGAAACCAACTCCGATAATCGTGCCCATGCATTTCACTAAAAAGAGTTGTTGACGACGAATTTCCGCCTACCATCAGCTACACTGTGCTGCTCGGACACAGATCATTCACGGGGCAGATGGAACAGCGCGGGTTGGGTGCCCTGCAAATCATTCTCCCAAAAGCGATCAGGGACAGATGAAGTGGCACTCGAATTCGAGGCCGAATCAAGGCCTCCAAGCTGAGTCGAATTTTCTCATAGCCTGCGTTCCTGGCCGCGATTCCAAGTCTTTTCGTGACTCGTGCAATGTGAGTGTCAACGGGAATTACGGGGTGGTCCGCAACGAAAGCCAGCAGAATGTCAGCGGTCTTTGGACCGACGCCAGGCAGCTGCATCAGCTTCTCTTTCGCTTGAGCATAGGGAAGCTTCAGAATGGGAGACAGGCTGCCATGATACTGTCCTTGAATTATCCTTGATACTTCAACGATACGTGGAGCCTTCAAAGTGTACAACCCTGCAGAACGGATCAGAGGAATCAATTCGCTGACTCTTGCCTTCGAAAGCGTGCTAGGAGTTATGCGGTATCCTTTCTTCAGTTTCCTCATAGCTGCGTCGCTGTTGCGGTCGTTCGTGTTCTGAGAAAGAATCGTGTGAATGAGCGTTTCAAACGGAGAGCGTGGTTTCCATAACCGGACAGGGAAACGTCGCCAGATGGTTTCAAGCATCTTCAGCTCAGTTCTTCTTGCCGAAGGTTTCGTGAGTGCTTGGGAGAGCGTCGGTGCGACAGTTTTGTCGTCGGCTTCAGTCACGTGCCATCACATCTCATAACGTGTGGGACTTCCGCAAGAATGACGCACAGTTTAAAGGAACCTCTTCTTGTAGGAAACTCGAGACGCCAAGCAGATATGAGAGCTATTGCCACTACCTTCGTTGCCACGATCTTTCTTGCCACACTACTATGGCCCGCAACAGTATCAGCGCAGGGCAGCGTACTGGTTGTTCGCATAAGCTCAGAAATCGCTCGACCGACTGTGGAATTGGTAGAACGATCCATCGAAGAGGCTAGGGTTGGCGGTGCGAGGGCAATAGTCTACGAACTGAACACGCCCGGCGGAGAGCTAGGGTCAGTGACTCAAATTATGGGGGACTTCAACAATGCTCCTATCCCAATTATTGTTTGGGTTGCTCCCTCCGGAGCGACGGCTTGGAGTGGTGGCACGTACATTCTGATGGCCTCTCATATCGCAGTAATGGCCTCTGGAACAACGATCGGGTCGGCACAGCCTGTGCTGTCCACAGGGGAAGTTCTGAACCAGTCGAAGTACATTAACGCCCTCTCCGGCCTTATGCGGGACAATGCGCGCCTGCACAACAGAAATCAGACCATTGCCCAAGAGTTCGTGACCCAGAACATCAATCTCGGGCCAGAAGAAGCTCTCAGGCTCGAAGTCGTCGAGTTCGCGGCCGATACTCTGGAGAGCCTGCTGCTTCAGCTCGAGCCTTACGCCTTGGTTCTTTCGAGAACTGAAGTTGGGACCTCCGTCTGGAAGTTGGTCTCAAGTGATTCCCTAGGCAGCGTCCAATACACAAAGACCTTCGATTTTTCTGGCATATCGCAAGCCAAGCAGTACCGTTACGATCCCGGGATAAGCATCAGGCTTCTGGAGTTTCTCTCAAACCCTCTTATCGCCACAGTTCTGTTCATTGTGGGACTGTACGCGGTCATAATTGGTTTCAAGACACCTGGCTATGGGCTTGAGATAGCCGGTGGCTTGATGGTTTTTCTGGCGCTCCTTGGTTTTGGCATAATTGGAATCAACATTGCAGCAGCGCTCCTATTCATTCTGGGAATAGTCCTAACACTGATTGAGATCAAGACTCATATCGGCGTCTTTGCCCTAGCCGGCATTGGAATGATTCTCCTTGGCAGTTTTCTGGCGTTTCCGCTACCCGGATGGGAACTACTCTCTGTCAAGGCAATTGAGTCGGCTAGGCAGACGCTGATTTCGGTTGCTCTTGTGATGTCGAGTATCTTTGGCATAGTTGTCTTCAAAGTGGCTCAAGCGAGACGTATGAAAATCAAGGTTGGGCCCGAACAGCTCGTGGGGTTGGTTGGGACCGTGGTTTCCGAGCTGTCGCCTCGCGGCGAGGTAAGGGTCGCAGGCATGATCTGGAAGGCTGAGACAGCAACAGAAACAATCAGACAAGGAGAAACGGTCGAGGTTGTAGGCAGAGAAGGACTAATCTTAAGAGTCAAGCCGAAGCAAGCCCTCCCATGAAGGAAGACCGATGGTTTTAGAGGATTTCATTACCCCGGAATTCATCGCCGGCACAATACTCCTACTTTTCATAATACTCATCGTCGCATCAGGCATTAGGGTCATCAAAGAATGGGAGCGTGCGCCAGTGCTTCGGCTAGGAAGGTTCACTGGCATGAAGGGGCCCGGCATTTTCTACATAATACCTTTCGTCGACAGAATTCCGAACATAGTATCGATGCGTGTCCAGACCACGCCCTTCAGGACTGAGCAGACGCTGACGAAAGATAACGTGCCAGTCAATGTGGACGCAATAATGTTCTTCCAGGCCGTGGACGTCGAGAAAGTCATTCTGAACGTCGAGAGATACCTCGACGCGACCACCTGGGCCGCCCAGACCACGCTTCGAGAGGTCATCGGCAAAGTGAGCCTTGACGAGCTACTCGCGGAGCGCGAAAAGGTCGGCGTGGAAGCCCGGAACATAATCGACGAGAAAACCGAGCACTGGGGAATTAAGGTCAGCTCAGTCGAAATCAAGGACATCGCAATTCCGTCGATGCTTCAGGAGGCGATGTCGCGGCAGGCCCAAGCGGAACGAGAACGCAGAGCAAGAGTGACGTTGGCGATGGCGGAATTCGAGGCCGCACAGAAAATGGTCGAGGCCGCAGACCTGTACCAGAAGAACATCAGAGCTCTCGAACTGCGATGGATGAACATCCTCTATGAACTAGGTCTGCAGAGCAAAGGCACACTCATGCTAGTTCCAACTAACACCCCAACCGCGGGCGTCTCAATGGGATTTCCGCCCTTGGGAATGGTCAGCGTTCAAGATCTCGCAAAAGAAAAGAAAGAACAGTCGAAGCAATAACCGAACCAGGCTGACAGACACTTTCCGTCTCCTTGCAGCCTAGATTCCGCGGAGAATCTAACTACTCAAGCTGTCAGCCAAATTTATGAGCCGATTGACTCTCCGAAGTATCGGCGGGTGGCGACTCATTATTGTGGATGTCGCACCAAGAATTGAGAACGTGCCGTGGGAAGCTAGTTTGTTCTTGGGAAAAGCTTCGTAAATCTTGAGCAGTGCCGAGGCCAGCGACAAAGGCTTCTTGGTGACTTTCACAGCGGTCTCGTCCGCCGCGAGCTCTCGTTCCCTGTGGAAAGCGGCTTCCACCAAACGAATGATGGGATCGTGAGGTAAGGTAGTCCGGTAAGCGGTAACCACTGCTTTCAGCGTGGTATCGGAGTTCTTTATGTGAGCAATTTCGTGCGCCATTACAGCTTCAAGTTCGTCTTTGTTTAAGAGCGAAACCAGACTCTCAGACATGACAACAGTCGGCTTCTCAACCTGAAGAGCGACAGATAGGGGAACCTTCGTCTCTGAGAGACGGAGCTCCGCTGATGGAACGCCCATCGTCATCGCAAGCGCATGAAATGATTCCGCGACTTCTTCTTGAGGAACAGACAGCGTCTTCACTTTTCTCAGGATAATTCGAGGTGACACTTGGCGCAAGAATAGCGCAAGCGGAATGCCGGCCCCAACTGAAGAGAGAACTGCGGTCCCGAAAACTTCTCTGACGCCAGCGGATAGGTTGTACTCGTAAGCTTCTGCCCACGCATAACAGAGCAGGAGGCTCACAGCGATGAAAATCCAAACGAAAATTGAGGAAAGAAGCATGACACCGAGACTCCAAGATCGTACCCTGGGACTAGTTGAAGTTCGAAATAACGCGTAGAGCAGAAGGCTCACAAACAAGGGCAGCATAACAGATGCCAGCGGTGGAAGGCTGCTCCAGTACACGCCGTAGATTCCAAATCCCACAGTATTTACCTGCGTTTGCTTGCCTTTCGTTTCGTTTCAGTGGCCTTTTCCTTGGTGAGCTGCTCAAGTCCTTCGTAGATTGCAGGGACAATAGAGGGCCCGAAGGCGTTCACGAGCCTGTTCAGTGTTCTTTGCACGAAACTGGCTTGCACTTCTTCAGGCGGAGCGTAGGAGTAAACGTACTTGACCCCTCCTCGACCAATTACCCTTGATCTCCTCACCAAGCCTTTCCGATACAGCCGGTCGAGCACTGTGCTTACAGTTGTGTACGCCAGTTCCCGGTGTGTCCCAATCTCGTTCATTATTTCTCTTGCAGTGGCCGTTCTAAGCTTCTGCAAGGCCCCTAGGACATCTGCTTGCAAGTCACCTAGCGACATATGAGAGGTCTTAACCTACTATCTCTGTAGTAACTAAGTGCTCCACCTGGTATTTAAGTTCGCATCGATCAAAGCATGCGAAAAGGGGTGGAGTTCCTGGCATCTCGCGGAGAGGTGTTGAGCAGGTACCTCTCATACGTGTTGAGGCACGATCCTTCGACGCTCGGCCTGAGTTTGGACCCAGAGGGTTTTGTTTCACTGCCTCAACTACTCTCGGCGATGAAGAGGCAAAAGAAGTGGAACTGGGTGAAGCGCGGACATGTGAAGGAAATTGTCGAAACTAGCAACAAGAAGCGCTTCGAAATTGCTGACAATCGGATTCGTGCGCTATATGGCCATACCGTACCGCTTGAAGTGCGGTACGAGAACGTAGTCCCGCCCGCGTTTCTTTACCACGGCACCTCAGAGGCGAAACTTGAATCCATAATGGAGTCAGGGTTGAAACCAATGAGACGCCATTACGTTCATTTGTCGACAACATGTGAAGACGCGCGAGATGTCGGGCTAAGAAAGAATGCTCACCCTATGATCATTCGCGTACTGGCACTTGAAGCTCATAGGAACGGAATTAAGTTCTACAAAGCAGGGGAGGTTTTCCTGAGCGAATTCATCCCTTCCAGCTTTCTTCAGATTGAAAGCAACAGTGCCCGGCGGACCTTCTGAATCATTAGCAAATGCCGAAATCCGCGATCCGGTCAACCGGTCTTGGAGATTTCTTGTTCGGCGATGGAGAGTGAGGCACCGGTTGCCTTTCGCCGGCGCATGATTATTTCAGCCATTGTGCTGACAGCTATTTCCGCTGGCGTCTCGGCGCCGATATCTAGCCCCATGGGTGTTTTCACACGCTGAAGCAACTTTTCAGGTACGTTGTCCCTTCGCAACTTGGCGAGGACTGCTTTAGCCTTGGATTCGCTCGCTATCATTCCAATATATGCTGCCTTCGAATCGATGACTTGCCTCAGTGCCAGCTCATCGTATTCACCGGCATAGGTCAAGATTATGATGTAGGAATTCTCGTCAATCCGCAGCTTTCCTATCGCTGTTTCCCAGTCTTCCACTATATGTTCGTCAGCGTCCGGGAATCTTTCAGGTGTCACATACTCAGGCCTGTCGTCCACTACTATGACCCTGAACCCCAATATCTTTGCGAGCTTTGCCATAGGCTGCGCGACGTGGCCTGCTCCAATCAGAATCAATGTTTCAGGTGGCTGGAAAACATTGATGAAGCACGTTATTGTGCCCGCGCAGACGGGAAGCGGCAACTTGACAGTCCGCGGTTTTCCTTCTCTAACGGCTTGTACGGCTTGTTCTATTAGCTGAAGCTCGGCGGCAGCTCCTCCAACGGTTCCGATAACCTGGCCATCTCGGGTCACCAACATCGACGAACCGACATGGCGCGCGCTTGACCCTTCCTGATCGATGATAGTGACCCAAGCAAAAGGCTCCGCTCCCCGGATCAGCTTGTGTGCCTCCTCCACCAGATCCGTCACCGAGCTTATTGGAATGTGTTTCAAGGGCTGGCGCCAGGCTTGCTTTTCCTATTCAGTCCTTTCAGCACTCTTTCAGGCGTAGCAGGTATCTCGTAGAGTCTGACACCTACTGCATTGTCAATCGCATTAGCAATCGCTGGCGCTGGAAGAACTATCGGTGGTTCTCCCATCGCTTTTGCTCCGTATGGTCCCAGTGGCCCGGGGTATTCAACAATGATAGTCTTGATTTCCGGGGTGTCAAGGGATGTCGGTATGTAGTAATCTGCAAGATTCGGGTTGAGAACTATTCCCTCTTTGTGAATCAGTTCCTCCATTAAGCCATACCCCAGTCCCTGCACTGTCCCGCCCTCAATCTGTCCCTCCAAGGAGAGTGGGTTGATCGCTTTCCCAACATCATACGCGGTCACCATTTTGAGGACCTGAACTTGCCCTGTTTCTGTGTCGACATCGACCTCTGCTGTCACCGCGCCGTAAGTGTACTGCAGATACGTTGTTCCTTGACATGTTTCAGGATCATATTCGCACTTGGGTGCAGTGAAAGTACCAGCTTCCCTCAACTGCAATCCTTGGCTGTATGCGGTTTCCACCACCTCATGGTACGACACTGAACGCCGCGGATCCGAATTCGAGCGGTAATAGCCACTTGCCGATTCGACCTTGTCTGGCTTGCAGCCAAGAAGTCCTGAGGCGACTTCTTTGAGCTTCTGATGAAGTTGTCCTGCAACCATCTGTGTTGCCCGTCCGCCGATGGTAATTGTTCTTGATGCAACCGTCGGCCCTGTGTCACTACAATGGTCCGTGTCGGGTGGGTCTAGCTTGAAATATCCAAGCGGCAGCCGCATGGTTTCAGCAGCGATCTGGATTAGGCCTGATGGGGCACCCGTGCCATATTCGGTTAAGCCTGTGCGGAGTCTTACTATTCCGTCCTTGTCAATTTGCATGTGGACTGTTGCATAGTCATTGCCTTCAGGCCCCAAGCTGTTGCCATGGTACATTATTGCGATTCCTAGGCCCCGGCGTCTTGGTCCTTCCGTCTTGGAGAATTCTTCGCGCTTCTTCTGCCAGTCTGCTTCCTGCGTCGTTCTCCTGATGCATTCTTCTAGGCCGCAGGCTTCGTCTACAATCTGGCTGGTCGCGGTCAGTGTTCCAGGCCGGAGGATGTTCAACAATCTGAAGTCAAGCGGATCCATACGAAGCTTCTTAGCAATTTCATCCATCTGAGACTCAGCGGCAAAGTGGGCTTGAGGTCCTCCAAAGCCTCTGAAGGATCCGGTCATCGTGTTGTTGGTGTAGATGCAGTAAGCATCAGACTTCACGTGCGGAATAACATACGGGCCAGTCACATGGAAGAGCGCCCGCATCATGACAAGAGGTCCAAGCGAAGCATAGGCGCCTGTGTCCGCGAGCAAAGTTGCTTCAGAAGCTGCCAGCTTTCCGTTCTTTTTGACGCCTGTCTTTAGCGTAATCACGAAGGGGTGACGTTTGGTATGGCCAACCATGGATTCTTCTCGAGTGTAAGCCAAGGCTACTGGCCGTCGAGTCTTCACCGCCACTATGGCTGACAACCCAAGCACGTCTAAGGGGATTTCATCTGACTTCGGGCCGAAGGCGCCGCCTGTTGCTGCCTGGATGACTCGGACTTGATCTGGGCGAAGTGACAGTATCTTCGCTATTCCTGTCTGAACGTGAAAGGGGCTCTGAACGGATCCGACACATGTCACAGAGCCATCTGGCTCTGGGATCACGAAACCTGCCTCGGGCTCCAGAGGAACAGGCTCTTGGAATTGCGTTTTGTACGTGTTCTCTATGATTATGTCGGCTTCTTTGAAACCAACCTCAATGTTGCCCTTTCGCACTCTCATTTGCTTGGCAATATTGCCATTGGCGTGGATTTTGGGTGCGTCCGGTTTGATTGCTTCAATGGGGGAGAAAACCGTTGGCAAGGGTTCATATTCTATGTTGACGAGATCGACGGCTTCTTCGGCTATTGTTGAGTCTAGGGACGCGACTGCTGCTATCGGTTCGCCCGCAAACCTGACTCTGTCACTTGCCAAGAGAGGCTTATCCGGAAGCAGGGCGGTTGACTCATTGATTCCAGGTATGTCCTGAGCAGTCACGACGGCCATCACGCCTGGGTATCTGCGTGCCCGGGAAACGTCTACGCGCTTCAGCAGTGCATGAGCATACTTGGATCTGGCCACTTTCAGGTAGAGTGTGTTCTCCGGAACAACGTCCATAGCATAGAGTGGCTTACCCAGAACCTTCTCAATCCCGTCGACCCGCTGAACACTCTTGCCCACGACAAGCAATTGTCGGTTCTTCGCGAGGTTTTCTACGACTACTTGGTCATCCAAGGCTTACGTCCCCCTGATTTCCGAGGCTGCCGTTTTCACTGCTTGAACTATCTTGACGTAACCCGTGCAACGGCAGAGGATTCCACTGATAGCCTTCTTTATCTCATCATCACTTGGCGAAGAGTTATGGTCTAGAAGGTTCTTGGCAGCCAAGATCATGGCAGGAATACAGTAACCGCATTGGGACGCGTTCCATTCGACTAAGGCGCGTTGCACCGGATGAAGATTGTCTGCCGTTCCCACGCTCTCGATGGTTTCTATTCTTTTGTTGCGTGCTTGTATGGCAAGAATCAGGCATGAGTTGACAAGCCGCCCATTCATGAGCACGGCGCAGATGCCGCAATCGCCGGTACTGCAGCCTTCCTTGGTCCCTTTCAGCCCAAGTCGGTTGCGAAGGACATCGAGTAGTCGCTCATGTGACTCAACCATGATAGCATAATCTCTACCGTTTACGTTGAATTTCAATAGGTGTTTAGACAACCACATTCACTCCTGTTAATCGGTGGAGGCACTTGCTCAGTGCGCGCCTGAACAGCACGCCTGCCACATGGGTCCGGTAATCTCTGGAGGCTCGAAAATCAGAGCTAAGTTGCAACTCGCTGTTCAACATCAGCAGGGATTCGTGAATGACCTGAACGGAAGGCTTCTTGCCTCTGAGTTTGTCCTCGGTATGTTTTGCCCTAGCGGGGATTTTGCCGGAGACACGGTTGAACGCTATTCGAATCTCTCTGGCCACACCGCTATCCTTGCTTACGTTCACGTAGACTGCTGACGAAACGAAAGCGATTATCATGGAATTCCGCATTCCCATCTTTTCAAATGCACAGGCCGAATCGTCATCGATCTCGTTGAAGAAAGTCTCAACTAGGATTTCGTTTGGCCTCAGGTCAAGCATTCTCTTGCCTTTCAAAAAATCCTCAAGTCTAACAATTCGTTCCCCCTGCTTACTCCTCAGCCTAACAAACGCATCTAAGACGAGCAGGGTGGGGAGAAAGTCTTCGGATGATGAGGCGGCGCATATGTTTCCGCCTATGGTGGCCATGTTAGTTATCGATGGTCCTCCAAACTTTGCTTGGACCTCGCGAAAAACATCGTAGTGAGCATCCATCACAGGTGAACTTGCGATGTCTGCTACAGTTGTGAGGGCTCCTATCCTGATTATCCTATCTTCTTTCCTGACGTAATTCAGCTCCGACAGGCCAGAAAGGTCAACGAGCGTTTTCGCATCGACTTGCCGACGTTGGATGCGGTTGATCAGATCGCTTCCATTTGCCATGAGGTAGACGCCTTTCTGATGGCTGTCTAGGTACTCCAGAAGGTCGAGCATATCTTCTGGGATGTACATGTCGAATCTGCGCATTTAGATGCAGCCACCAGCCGCTGGCGGCACCAATAGCACTAGGTCCCCATCATTTAGTTTGCGAGAAAGGTCTAGTGGATTCTGGACTTCATTGTTCACATAGAAAAGCGTGTAACCGCGCAGTTTCCCTCTCGAATCAAATAGAATCTCCTTCACAGCGTTATGTCGGCTTATGAGAGACTGAACGACGTCATTCAGCGTTATGGCTTGCAGTTCGATTTCGCTTTGTCCCACGGTGGCTCTCAATTCATGGAACAATCTAACCTTCACTCTCGGCGTCACTGCTTTGTTGCGCCCCCCTTGAGCTCTTGAAGGGCCCAGTATACTCGTTCGGAGGTTGCTGGCAAAGTGTATAGCCGTGCTCCAGTCGCATCATAGATAGCGTTCGCCACAGCGGAACCAGCAGGAATTATCCCGATTTCTCCAAGGCCCTTGGCCCCAAACGGGCCTATCTTCTCGTAAGTCTCGACCGGGTCAATCTGAATTTCTGGAATGTCCGCAATTGTAGGAATTATGTAGGTAGTGAAATTAGTCGTCTTGACAATCCCATTATCGATTAACGTCTCCTCGCTAAGCGCGAAGCCCAAGCCCTGAACGATGGCACCTTCACATTGGCCCGCGTAGGATTGTGGGTTGATCATTTTTCCCGACTCTGGTGAGAGGAAGAACTTGAGGACCTTGGTGAATCCGGTCAGAGTATTTACCTCTACGAGCGCGACCGCAGTGGCGTACATGTAAGACCAATGCGGGATCTCGATGCTTCCTTCAACTGGCTTCCCAACTCGCGGAACGTTGAAGCCAGCGATCACCCTCGTTTCAGCACCGGTTCCATGCAAATGCCGGGCGATTTCTGCGTAAGTCACGCCTCTCTTCGGATTCTTGGTCGAAATGACACGGGATTCGCTGACTGTAAGCTCGCGCTTCTCTTCGCTGAGGATCTGGGATCCGGCGTCAAGCAGTAGCTCCTTCATCTTGGGTACAGCAGCAAGTATTGCATTGCCGCCTCTGACCAGAGCCATTGAGGCCGACGACGTACCCGTGTCGGGTGCCAGCTGTGAATCAGCCGAGGCGATGTAGACATCGCCGATGTCGCAATGCAAAGCTTCTGCTGCGATTTGGCAGTATGCAGTGATTGCTCCTTGACCAATCTCCGGGCAACTAACTCCAACCACAAACTTACCTGTAGGCGTAAGTTGAATCGAGGCCGCACCAAAGTCCGGAAGGGTTCCAAAACCGAATCCCTTGACCCCCGTGGCAACCCCGACGCCTCTTTTGCAGAATGGACGGCTCGGTGATGATTTGTACTTCTCCCGGTTCTGCCATATGTCGGACCCTTCAGCCCTCACGAGCGTTTCATAGATGCCAATACTTCCGGGGATCTTGTAGCTGAAGGGGCCCATGTCTCCTTCGCGCAGAGAGTTTCTCTTTCGGATTTCGATCTTGCCGATTCCAAGTTTCTCGGCAATTATGTCCATGTTCGTTTCGATGGCGAAATTGACCTGCGGTGCTCCGAATCCTCGAAACGCTCCAGACACACCGTTATTTGTGTACACCAAGTAGGCATCAATGTCAATGTTCGGAACCCTGTATGGGCCGCAGCAGTTCTCGATAGCAACATCGAGTATGGTCGGGCCCAATGATGCATATGCGCCGGTATCGGCTACTATGCCCACTTTGTTTCCCAACAGTTCGCCGTCCTTGCTAGCAGCCGTTTTCATAGTGATTATCATTGGATGGCGTTTCATGCCTGCGACGCCTGACTCTTCGCGTGTCCAAACCATCTTGACCGGCCGTTTGGTTTTCATCGCGAGCAGCGCCAAGTGGATCTGGACGGTGTTCTCTTCTTTGCCACCGAATGCGCCGCCGACAGGTGTTGAGACTACTCTCACTTTTTCCGGCGGAATCGCCAATGCTCGCGAGACTTGCATCTGGTCGCGGTACGGAGACTGTCCTCCTACATAGAGTACGATTTTTCCTTCATCATCAAGGAGTCCGATGCCCGCCTCAGGTTCGAGAAACATATGCATTTGCCTGCCAGTCCGAAAGGTGTTCTCGACAACAACCTCAGCCCGTTCGAATGCTCGCTCAACATCGCCTAGTCGTACAACCGTATGCCGTTGGACATTGCCCTTGTCGTGCACCCTGGGGGCATCAGTTTTCATGGCTTCAAGCGTGTCCGATACGACTGGAAGCGGCTCATATTCGACTTCGACAAGTTGAGCAGCTCTTTGCGCACTCTCCTTTGTTTCCGCCGCAACTAGGGCGATTGCGTCACCCAAGTATCTGACTTTGTCATAGCATAGCACAGGTTGGTCCGGGACGATGATTCCGAAACCGTTCAGGCCTGGGACGTCTTTGTGCGTCAGGACTGCAACAACCCCAGGCAAGTCTTCGGCCTTTGACGTGTCTATCCGCTTGATTAAGGCGTGTGGGTACTTGCTGCGAGTAACCGACGCCCACAGCATGTTTGGCAGTTCTAGATCAGAAAAGAACTTGGTTTCGCCAGTAACCTTGCCTTCACCGTCTCTTCTGCTTACTGATTTCCCGACCCACCTCAACACTTTGCTATCGCCAATCATCTTCACAGTCAATGGCGCTATCCTCCGGCAATAGGGGGTACGATTACGATTTCGTCGCCGTCGTTGAGCTTGCTTGAACGGTTGAGTCTGATTCCATCACGAACTATGTACAGGTAATTCTTGTCTTCGACCGGGATCGAGTTCAGTAGATCTTCAGCTGTAGCGTTCTCTTGCAGATTGATTGTCAGTTCTTTACTTTCCAGAGCCAGAGATGGCGCGCCGAAGATTTTCACTTTGACTTGAACGCCGTGCACAGTTTATCACTTCCCGAATACTGCTTCGGACAGTGCTTCGTAGACTAGCGACGTGACAAGATTGCGACGGTACTCTGCAGAGCCTCTGATGTCTGTGATTGGTGATGCCTCTTCGACCGCAAATGATGATGCTTGCCGAATGGTTTCATCGGTCAGAGTTCTGTGGACCAGCGCTTCTTCGCATCTGCGAGCCCGTCTTATCGTGGGTGCGACAGCGCCTAGGGCAACACGTGCAAAACTGAAAGAGCCATCGTCCATTCGGCCACGCAAGGCGACTGCTACGTCGACAACTGAAATCGCGTTCGCGTCACGCAATCCAAACTTCACGTAGGACGCTCGGTCCTTCTCGTTCAAGCAATCAAAGTGAACTTCTTCAATCAATTCGTCAGGTCTGACAGCAGTCTTGCGATAGCCAACGAAGAAATCCTCAACAGGAATCTTGCGCCTACCGGACTTGCTTCGCGTGACAACCATGGCATCCAAAACGTAGAGCGGAGGTAAGCTGTCGCCCGCGGGTGAGGCATTTCCCAGGTTCCCGCCAATTGTTGCAGTATTCTGCAGCTGGACCGCGCCAATCTGCTTCGCGGCGTTCACGAGCAACCATGCATGCCTACATGTCAACTCGGATTCGATGATGTCGCTGTAGGTGGCCAATGCCCCTATATGGAGACGGTTGCCAGCTTTTCGGATGAATCTGAGTTCTTTCAGCGGTAGAACGTTCAGAAGTTTGCCTGCTTGAATTATGCCATCCCTGAGCTGAACTATTACATCCGACCCGCCCGCGACAATCTTGAGTTCCGCTTGGTCTCTGTGAAGTAGTTCCAGCGCCTCATTCAGTGTTCGTGGGCTAATGACTTGAATCTCGGACAGCATCATGGCGACTGATGATTCCACCTCTCCGCTGCCTTTTGGACTGCGGTTATGATCTTCGTGTACCCTGTGCACCTACAAAGGTTGCCAGAAAGTGCTATGCGTATCTCATCAAATGTTGGATTTGGATTGCGCATCAACAGGGCGGATGCGGAAATAATCATGCCTGGAATGCAATGTCCGCACTGAACGGCTCCTTCTTCGAGAAATGCCTCTTGCACCGGGTTCAATCTGCCATTCTTCATGAGTCCTTCTGAAGTGACAATCTCGGCGCCCTCCGCTTGCGAAACCAGCACCAGGCAAGAGCAAACAGGTCGGCTGTTCATGAGAACTGTGCAGGCTCCGCATTCACCCTTAGCGCAGTCTTCCTTCGGGCCAGTCACGTGAAGTTGCTCGCGAAGAACCTCAAGGAGAGTATAGGCTGGTGGGCATTTCACACTAACCGGATTGCCATTTAACTTGAAATTGATGATGTGCTCCACTCGCACTAGCGATTATCTCCAATGTAAGGGAGTCGTGATGACTGTGGACACCTCAAGGATTTCGAGAAACTGGCTCTTAACCGTTCATAGGTACAACCTCGGAACAGACACCATGATTAGCGCAGGGTTCGATCTGAATAGCGGCTCACATTGCTTTGAAATCCAAAATCACCTCAAGCAAGCACACCGAATCCCTAGAGGACAGAGTTGCGCAGCCCTCAAATCGCTGAAGGGACTAATCTGCTAGCCGCCTGGAGATCCCCGGTCGCATGAAAAGAGTTGCTCTCTACCTCCAAGACAAGCATCCACTTCACGAAGAACTGAAGCTAGGACAGTATGCCGAGAAGAAAGGGTTCGAAGCAATTTGGCACGCAGAGTCACGGCTTGCACGCGACGCAATCATTCCCTTAGCGGCAATGGCGGCGGTCACAGAGAGAATCAAATTGGGCACGGGCGTAATCAACAACTGGACACGAAACGTCGGGTTAACCGCCGCAACATTTCTCACTTTGGACGAACTATCGCAAGGCCGCAGTTTGCTAGGGATTGGAGCTTGGTGGGATCCTCTTGCTTGGAAGGTTGGAATTGAGCGCAAGAAACCTCTGAAAGCCATGCGTGAGTACGTCACAGTCCTGCAGCGCCTCTTCAGAATGGAGAATGTCAAGTTCGAAGGGGAATTTGTCAAGGTCCGAGATATCCGCTTGGACATTGTCTACGGAGATCCTTCCACACCGCGAAAGATCCCGATCTACATCGGAGCAACAGGCTGGGAGATGGTTGAATTGACAGGTGAGATCGCAGATGGGCTCCTGTTGAACTATCTTGTGTCGCCTGGATACAACCGCAAAGCCTTGGAACACCTAGAGATAGGAGCAAAGAAAGCCGGCAGAAATTGGGAGAAGGTTGACAGGCCGCAACTCGTTGTCTGCTCACTGGACGACGACGCGGACAGGGCGCTTGAGAATGCACGCCCTTTGGTTGCCCAGTACCTAGGCCAGCAGCCACATATTGCCAAGGCAAGCGGGGTCGATGAAGGTCTCATAGAGGAAGTCAGAGACGCCTTGGGTGGATGGCCAGCGAAACCTGGTGGTCTGGAAAGGGCAGAGGCCTTAGTCGACGATAAACTAGTGAGCCTCATAACCGCGAGTGGCACAGCAGACAATTGTCTAAAGAAGGTTGAAGAGTATTCTGAAACCGGCTGCACTTGCCCCATTCTGTACCCTCTGGGCGATGACGTCCACGCGATGATCGACGCTTTCGCTGCTTCCTAATCTTGTGGGCTACTCGATTATTGGGCTCACGAATCTGAAATTGACTGTGTCTAGTACTCCCAAGTCGGTGATCCTGAGCTCCGGTATCACCGAGAGGGTCGTGAGCGAGAGCGTCATATACGGGGAAGGAAAGACACAGCCTAACTCCGCCCACGCTTCTTTCAATCGTTCGATCTGTCCTGAAACAACCTCCACGGGCCTGTCGGACATGAGTCCTGCTACCGGGAGCGGCATCTGACTCAGAATTTTCCCATTTCTGACTGCTACCATGCCTCCTCCGCTGCCAACAAGAG
>CAZYOZ010000007.1:0-49540 GCA_964649235.1 uncultured Candidatus Bathyarchaeia archaeon | reverse complement strand
CTTGGCTACTCCACAAGGGAGTAACTGCGCCGATCATCGGCGCAACGAAAACAGAACATATCGAAGACGCTGTCAACGCGGTTGACATCAGGTTGGACGCCAAAGAGATGACGCGGCTAGAAGAGAGGTATGTACCTCATCCCGTCCTAGGCCACGAATGATCCGGCCCGGCCCTTGTCTCTCCGAACCTTCCCTAGGAAGCTGTCCGGACTTTCGCCAAGCCACCGAAGCAAAGGAAGACTGATTGAGGTTCATCGACTCTAACGTTTTCCGTCTATCATCTCGTAGCGGACCCTCGCTATGGAAAGAGAGCAACAACAATACTGGAATCCGTCGAGAACGGCGAAGACACCATCATCTCGACTCTACCAATCTCGCAGGTATGCAGCTACCTCAGATGGAAGAAAAAGGAGAAGATAACCCCCCTGTTCCTTGAAATGGTCAGAGGTTCGACCTCGCTCCGGAAGGTTCAGACAGAATTCATTAATTTCGTGGAAGCTATTGACTTGCGGAAGAGTTCGCGCCTATCCTGGACAGCATGGGACGACTTGGTTATATCGGCGCAGATGGAAAAGTTAGATTCAAACGAAATATACTCACGGGACTCTGACTTCGACCCGATACCCGGAATCAAGAGGGCCTTCTCATGCTTGTGAACCCTTAGAAGTTGACAAGTGGCGGGCCCGCCGGGAATTGAACCCGGGACCCTTCCCCAAGACCTACAGCGAAAGCCTAGTTTCTTTCCGGGTGGCTTCCCATGGGTTCAGGCGCCCAGAGGTAAAAGCATCATAGACCCGACCTGGCACGTCCGATGCTGCTGGCATTGTGACCATGAGGCTCAACAGATTCGAACGCTCGATGACGAGAGCGAGGGGACGCTGCTCAGCCGCTTGAAAAGCACTATAGGGCGCTTTGGAACTACCTTGAGTTAGACCGGTTTACCCGACCCCGTAGCGGTGCGTTCATAGAGGTTCGCAATGGAGGCGTACCAGTGGACTACATTGAGATCACATCAAAGCTCGGAAAGAAGATCAGGATTACGGATTCCTATTGGGAATATATCACTCGCGTCAAACACAGAGAAATGGTTGGTCTCAAGGACGCAGTTGCAAAGGCTCTCAAGCTTCCATTTGAAGTTCAGAGAAGTCTGAAGGATCCGAGCGTTCACCTGTATTACGGCCGGCACGAGGACAAGCTGCTCTGCGTGGTAACTAGGCACTTAAATGAGGAGGGGTTCATTATCACGGCATACTTGACTCGCAAGGTTGGAAGGGGCCAACTCGTATGGAGAGATTAGTGAGAGCGTATTACGTCCCCGATGTGGATACTCTGGACATTTGGCTAGACGAACCTGACAGGGAAAGCGAGAGCGAAGAAGTTGGTGACGGAGTCATTGCAAAATTGGATATGCACGGGGAGATCATCGGAGTTGAGATTATCAGCGCCTCGAAGACAAGCCGAGAGCAGCTTGCCAATCTGCCCGAAAACATACGGAGTATTCTGATAGATTCAATGGAAAAATTGGCTACCGTCGCTTCACGCATAACCCGAAAGTAACCTATGGCAAAATATCTGACGAGAAATAGGGCAGTCATCTGAATACAGTGTTGCCGAAAATTAGAGAGAACCAGAATGGGCAGGATTGTCTCGCACCCGAGTCATATCAGGACCAAAGGTAACGAATATTGATCCGTGATGATAGCGGGCCCGCCGGGATTTGAACCCGGGACCCTTCCCCAAGCACGCAAATTCTCGCATGCCTTTCGGGTGGCTTCCCTGAGATCCACAATCCCAAAGGTAAAAGCAACACCGACGCCGTTCAAACGTCACCGATGCTCTACCTATCCAGGATCCACAGTTCAATGGATCTGACTGAGCTACGGGCCCTGCTACAGCAGCACGGAGAAAAGCTACGTAAACCTTTCCAACGTCCTTTCGGATTCCACGATGTCGACCAAATTCGCCATCGAACCGAAGATATGCCCCGCAGCCCCGTTGTAGGTTCCTGCAATCATCTCGACTAATGCTTCGCGTGGCATGTAGCCTTGTTCTATCGCCAAGCGAGTGGCTTCTATCAATCTCGACCTGAGGTCGACGACTTTACGTACGCCCTTCACTGCGGATTTGCGCAGACCGCTTGTTGCCAACACTTCGATCCATGATTCTTTGGGCACTCTCTTCAGCAAGTGTTCCCAGTAGAATCGCTTCCCCTTCACTTGGCGGCATCTTTTCAATGCTTCTGATTCTGTGATAATCTGAAAAGTTGTAGGTCTCCCAAGTATACGCCTCAGAATTGCGAAAAGACTTCGAATGTCATTCATACTGACTAATCTAACCGTACGCCCAAATTCGTCGGCAATGGTTCTCACGACAAGCTCATCTTCCGTGAGATGTAATATTATGACGGCATCTGCGACTCCGTGTGAGACGTAGGTACACATCTTGTTGCGAAGTCGCAGCAAGTTTTGTGCAGATCGAAATCCGCAGACTTCGATTATAGCAATGCTGGAGCGACAATTTACGAAAAAGTCTGGAAATAGAATGCGTTCGCCGCAACGAAGCATGCGTTCATATTGATGCTGGATCCTATTGACAATAAGATTCTCTGCCAAGACCAGTTCGTACAAAGAACGAACCTCGTATCCGGCAGACGTTAGATATTTGTAGTTCCCGGATCTAAGAAAGCGTGAACTCTGTAATTCGTGATAATGCCTGGAGTCCAGTCTCATGCGTTGGTGCCACAGTCGCAACGAAACGCTCCCGCCCTTGGCCTGTCCCCAATACCGACGGCGCACGGAACCTATCCATGACTTCCAATCGTCCCCCTCCATATGTCGCGTTATTTTTCGCAACATGGAAAGCGGTAGACTATTTCGTTCGTTGAGATAGGTGGCTCTAATGACGCCGTAGCTGGAGGCCCCTATCTCTGCAGCATAGTCCTCCCAAGTAAGCCCTGACCGTGCTTTTGAACACTCAAGTAGCTGCCTCTGTCTTCCTTTCTCAAAGAAGACTCTCGCATCATCCAACTCAGGCAGCCTTCAGACCTAGCAGTTGAAGGCCCTAAGGTATAATGTTCGGAGGTGAGTGAAAGTTCTTGACTGAGCTACGGGCCCTGACGTGCTCACACCCTGTACACTTTCAAAAGCTTTTTTGAGATGCAGACGGACAACCAAAAACCGGAGCGTACTATGGTTGCTGGTTTAGCGCCTGACCGAGGCGCAAGAGTAGTTGGGACACAGCCTCTAATCTTCCTTTTCTTTCGCCATACGAATGGATATTGCGAATAGCTTCATCAAAGAGTTTCCTCTGAACAGAATTGCCTACAAACTTCGAGAGTGAAAGTGTCGCGCACGTTACGATCTGAAACTCTTTGGCAGAGAAAATGGGCGCCACAAAAGATGCCGATGCGAAAGGCTCTTGGGCTTCTCTTTTCCCGTCATAGGAAATAATCTGATCGCGCATTTCAGCCGGAGATTTCAGCTATTGCTTTCAGTCGCATTATGCATTCTCCGACCGTCAGCTTCTGTTGGTGAACTTAGATTATCCCCAGGTGGTCCTTTGGCTCGCCATCCGAAGGAAATCCACATCGTGCGTGAATATTACCGCTCGGTTTGCAGCGGCAACCCTAATCTGCTGTTCATCTGTCAAGCCGAGTTTGCCTAAGTCTTTGGCGGAGAAAATATCAACGCCCCGTCGCTTTAGGCCCTCGACGACGGCGGCGTTAACGCTTTCGTTGGCGTAGATTGTTATTCGTCCTGTTAATCTCTATCCCTGCTCCCAGTTTCTTTGAGAGTTCCGCGACAAATTGCTTGTCTTTCCTTATCTTTTCGTCTAGTCCGCTCCTGTTTTCGTAATAGTATGACAGGGCGTCGTGTACCTGTTTCAGTTTGAGATGCAGGTGGGCGCCAACTATCTCGTCCGGTGTCCGGCCCAAGTACTCATATTCAATTGCTATATCGACCACTCTCACCCTAGTCCCTTTTATGACGGGGGAGCCGCCGCAGATATTCGGGTTTCTTCCGATGTATGGGTGACTCATCTCAGCCTTCTGCAATCCGCGCGCCCTCTGTTTTACATTGGCCTCAGTCCTATATTTGACTCACGCCGTCCCATTACAGAATCGCAACATCGCGGGCTATCTCAGCAGAGTTATCAAAACCGTCTAGGGCCTGTGACTTTGCGAAATCAAGGTCAGTACGAAGAGAACTCGCTTTGTGTAGCCGCTAAATGGGATGGTTCGTTATCACTGCACACATATCCGATCCGTAAGGTTGGAAGAGGTCAACTCGCATGGAGAGGTTAGTACGAGCGTATTGCGTCCCTGAGACGGACACTCTGGAGATTTGGTTAGGTGACCCAGTTGGGGAAAGTGAGGGTGAAGAAGCTGGTGACGAGTCCTACGGGTCAAGACTATGAAGGTCATCAAGAACGTTTTGTCGTCGCGCTTGATCAGAAGGACTTCTTCACTGGGATGATGCTTCCCCATGAGTTAGGTGTTCTCCAAGCCGAAAGTGCTAGGGCCCACAGCTGATCATCGTGGGCCCTTGGCGGGTGTGAGAACAGTAGTTCGCCGGATTTCACCACCTCGTACTGCTGGTTGCTGATTTGGGCTATGAGTTCGCGGTCAGGAGGCAGTATGAGGCGTTTCCGTTCCATGAGAACAAGAAGGTTTGAGAGCAGGTCGACCTTCACCTTCGTCGTCAGCGTGATGCCTTCCATGTTGGGGATTATTCTCTTCACGTCCTCAGCTGGGGCTTCGCCGACTCCGGTTCGGTCGAGCTTGCAGCTGATGGGGCTGAAGGCTTCGTTGAGTCGCTTGACCCAACCAACCGCCGACGAATACTCCGTTCCGAGTGGAAGCTGCTTCAGGTAGATGAGGCGAAGCGTTTCATTGCTCAATTTCTCGACGACAGCCAGCACCGTGTAGTCAACTCTCTTGCCGAAATCGACGCCTAGGTTGAAGTTGCCCTGAAACTTTCTCTGCAGTACGTCCTCGTCCTTGAGGAGTTCGTGTTCACCGTCTACACATTGCAGGATTAGGTGACCTGGGAAGTAGCAGTTTGCTTCTTCCGTGAATTGGGCCTCGTACTCCTTTAGGAAGGTTGACTCGTCCACCGCGTTGCGCTCCGCCTCCAGCTTCTCCGGCGTGACGAGTGGGTTGAGGCGGGTGGCCCAACTGTACACGTGGAACCCTTGCTCTTTTTGGGAGACAGCCCGGTAGAAAGGGTGGTCCTTAGTTACTGGGGTGGAAAGCATGATGAGCCGGGAAGATGGTCGGGTTATGAGCATCGGTCGAATTACGCTCTCCACAACATTCCCAGGAACGAAATTCGCTTCGTCTATGATGACCATGTCCGACGTGTAGCCTCGCAAACTGTAACCTGTCGGGCCGCAGGGCAGGGCCACGATCCTGCTGTTGTGGTCAAACTCGATTGTGGTTCCCGTGGACCTCCTGACCTTGAGCCGCAGAAGGGCGTTGGTCTCGACCATCGACTTGATTTTGGTGAACAAGAGCGTACTCTGGCGTAGCGACGAGCTGACGATCAGAACTGTGACATCGGGGTTGAAGAAGGCGAAATGCAGGCCCTTGATGGCTGCAAGAGTCGTCTTCCCTACCTGCCTCCCGCAGGCCGCGGCAATACGTGGGCCAGCGTCCCGCAGAAACTCCACTTGGTACGGGAATGCCTCCTTGCCAAGAAAAGCTTTAGCAAAATAAGCGGAGTCCTGTTTGGCCCTGCGAAGCTTCTCTTCGAAAACTTTCGCGTCCTTCATACTCATCCTTCCCCGACCACTTTGTCAACAGCCTTCCGTATCTCAGCGGCAAGGTTTGAGGCAGATTTTGCCTTCAGGCGTTCAGCCCTGTTGGCGGCTAGGTCTCTGATGGCGGTGCGCATTCGGGCGGCTTGTTTCGCCATGGCGTCTGAGACCGCAGCATAGGTTTCGGGCGCGCAGGCGGGATCGTCGAGGTACTGCTCGCCACGTTTCACGTAGATGGCGCTGCGGGATATCTCCTCTACCAGCGGCAGGTCGAAGGCGGGATTATGGCCTTCCATCCTCTTCAAGGCCTTGACAAGCTGAGCCTTCATACTGGAGTACTCTTCACGTTCGTCATCACGGAAAAACTCGACCTGCCCATAACCCGCGGAAGCAAGCGTTTTGTGTCCCATGAAGTCTCTCAGAGCCATGCGGATTATCTCCGTGCACGTGGTGCCCAGGAGCTTCGACATTTCGGCCAACCTTTTCTGGAGGGGACTGTCGATGCGAAGTTTCACCAGGCGATTGGCATGAAGCTCCGGCTTTGGCGATGCCTGAAGGAATTGTTGAAGCGCTAGGTTGACGAGTCTGCTTCGTGACGGGATGCCAAGGCTTTGGCTGAACGCGTTCAGCTCCAGGAGTTCATAATCGCGAAGGCGAACCATTACCACTTTCCTATCCGGCACAATTATCACCGCCAACATCAGCCCGAAACTAGCCTAACCAGAAACCGAACAGGCACCCTGAGCGTAGGCGCTGCCTGCGAAGAGAAGGCCATTCATCAGAGCAAGTTTCTTGCATTTCCGTAATTCCAACCTGAGCCTGAATATGCCCGCGCGCCAAAGTATAAATGAAAGTTATACTTTGGTATAAATCGGTGTGTGACATGTTAACCGATAGAATGCGCGTGGGGCCGAAGGGGCAGGTGGTCATCCCGAAGAGTTTCAGAAGGATCCTGAAAGTCGGACCTGGATCTGAAATTGTTTTCCGTCTTGATGGAGAACGTGTGATCCTTGAGAGGGAATCCGGTGATCCCGTACGGACACTTGAAGACATAGCCCGGAAGGGGAAATCCGTCTCTAGGATTAATCCGCATGCATATGTGGAAGGGCTCGAGGAGAGGAATCCTTAGATGCTTTACTTGGACTCGGGCGTGTTCATCTACGCGGCTCTCAGCCGCGAAGCGGTAGGCAACAGGGCCAGAGCGCTGCTGCAGAAGGTCAGTGAGGGCCGCGAGGATGCAGCCAGTTGTTCCCTCAGCTTTGATGAACTGGTTTGGGTTGTCAAAAAGCATCGAACACGAGAAGATGCGATGGCAGCTGGGAAATCGTTCTTGGCGCTTTCCAATCTCAGAATTCTTGCGGTGGATCAAGATTCACTTTTCTCCGCGCTTTCACTCATGCGTCGATATTCCTTAGATTCCCGTGACGCCATCCATGCCTCGGCGGCCATCTTGAGCGGGTGCTCATCGGTAGTGTCAGCTGACACCCACTTCGACCGAGTGAACGGAATAACCAGAAAACCCATCTAGCCTGCTAAATCGAGATCAATCATCTTTCACACTTTCCAACGGGAAGCGATATGTACTGGTAGGTTGCGGTTGAAATCCCCAGCCGGGTCTTTCTCCGCCTCTCCAGCGGCCGGCCATATCTTACCCAAAATGGTGCCTCTCCCGTCACTCACCGCCCGGCTCACCGCAACGAAGGCCCAATTCAACCCGGATGTAGAACCTGCAGTTTCGGCTAGCATCTTTATTCTCGGGCAAAATGAGGCAGCTCCTGTCCGAAGTGTTTGGCGAATGCAAGCGGGCGGGCAGGGCTGAGCCTAGGCTCTGCTCATCGAGAAAAGCGATTCATCAGAGCGGAATCTAGATTATCCAAACCCCGAAGGGCGGAAGCAAAGCCGCGCCCAAAGCGCAGCGTGGTCCCGTCTCGACGCAGACCCGGCAATTAAGCCTTGTCCCGGCTGCACAGGAAAATGGTATACAAAACTACCCCCCTGCCCCCTCCCCCCACCCAATAAACCCTTTAACCCAAAACCTCAGCCGAACCCAGCAATGTCCAGCAAACTCAGGGTCCCATACGTCCCAACACCCCAACCCGTCGTAGAACGCATGCTAACCATAGCGAACCTGAAACCCGGCGAAACAGTCTACGACCTGGGCGCGGGCGACGGCAGAATCCTCTCCTCCGCCGTCCGGGACTTCGGCGCCAAAGCCCTAGGCGTCGAACTTCACGAGTCACGTTACCAGGCCATCGCCAAACGAATCCAAGCAGAACATCTGCAAGCCTCAGCTGAGGTCATCCGGGGCGACTTCCTAGACATCAACCTATCCAAGGCCAACGTCATAACCCTATACCTCCTAACCTCAGTGAACACAATGATAAGGCCGAAACTAGAACGCGAACTCAAACCCGGCACACGGGTCGTGTCCCACGACTTCCCCATCCACGGCTGGAAGCCATCGCATGTGGAGAAAGTCTGGGCCCAGAGCAACAGCCACCTCCTATACCTCTACGAGGTGCCCAAGAGCCTCCGCAACCAACCCTCACGAATCTTGCGCGCTTAGGCTAGGTTCTCTTTCTCACAATTCTCCATTCCCGGACAACTTCACACACAGCCGGGTAGCCTTCAACATCTACCATCACGGCCCGGTGGTTATGCGTGTGGTGGATCAAGCGCGGTTTCGAAATCCTTCGCCCAACGCAGCGGAGCTTCTCCCCAACCAGCCGACTAGGTTGCTGGTTCAACTCGCTTTTCGCCCCAAAGCTCCTCCAAGACCCTGTTCACTAGGCTGAGGTCGATTCTCAGGGCATCAGCTATCTCGGACGACCAAGCTCTCTCATGCCTGCTCAAGTACTCCAAGATTTCCCTCCGGGCCTGCAACCGGGAAACATCCCGCCATTTGACAACCTCGACACCCCGCAACTGCTCCGCATAATTCCTGATCGCCTCCCTAATCGCCGCCGATTTGCTTGTACCCAGCTTTCCCACTATCGCGTCGAGCGCCTTCAGCTCATCGTCATCAAGCTGGACAGGGTACACGTAACGCTTCACTTGTTTTGTGGCCGCCAAACGAACTCAGTTTATACAGTAACATAAACTCGCATAAATTCCTTGCCAGCGAGAATCTCTATCAGCGAGGAGCTTCCTCGAGCACTATCCTTGTCCTCCCTCTATCGTTGTCCCGGGCAATCACGAGCTCGAGAGTCTCGCCGACCTTCTTGCTCTGAACTGTGTGCTGCAGGTCCTCCCAGTTCTTCAACGGATTACTGTCCGCCTCCAGAATGATGTCCCCGGCTGAGACGCCGCCCTTGTGGGCTGGGCTTCCTGCCCCGACCTTAACCACCAACACGCCCTTGTCGGTTGGAAGGTCGTAGGATTCCGCAATGTTGCGGCTCATTGTGAGGCCCGAGATCCCAAGGTAAGGCCTGAGGACGTGGCCGTGTTCAATGATCTCCTTGGCAATCCTCCGGGCCGTGTTGATGGGTATGGCAAACCCAATGCCCTGCGCGAAGGGAATGTTGGCAGTGTTCACGCCAATCACCAAACCCGAACTGTCAACCAGCGGGCCGCCACTGTTGCCGGGGTTGATGGACGCGTCCGTCTGAATCAGGTCCTCGTACATGTGGTTCTCAATGTGAATGTGCCGTTTCAAAGCGCTGATGACGCCAACCGTCGCCGTTGGGCCGGGCAAGAAGAAACCATACGGGTTGCCTATGGCAATCGCAATCTGGCCCACGACCAACCGATCCGAATCCCCAAGCTTCACAGCCGGCAAACCCTCACCATCCACCTGAATCACGGCAATGTCGGACATTGCATCAGAGCCCAACACTTCACCACGAAACTTCTTGCCATCAGGGGTTACGACCTCAACCCGCTCGGCGTCTTCAACAATGTGATGGTTCGTTAGGATTCCGCCGTTGGAATCGAAGATGACTCCCGAACCCATCCCACGAACCGGCACGGCATCAAACAGGCTCTCCTGAATCACCCGCAGCGTGGCCACGGAAACCACGGCCGGGCTCACTTTCTCAATTGAGGCTACCACATCTTTCTCCGCAACAGGCATCAACGCAAACAACACCTCAAATTCGCAGTGGCCGCGTCCTATTTATTGACTGAGAAATAAGCAAGCCTTCCAATTCGCTTCCCTGAGAAGCTTTGTAACCATGCAGCAGCGTTGCTAGCATGCGGTGGGGAATTTGGAGGAAGCAAGGCTGTACGGGTGCCAGCAGTGCGGATATGAATTTCTAGCAAAGGGCACTGCCCCGAGTTGCCCGCGGTGCAAGAGCACAAAACTCGACAGGAAAGACATCAAGGCATTAGTCGGCATTGATGATTGAGGTTTGGAACGCGGGTTGGCGCCCCTCGCCAGAAGCAAACTTGCCTCTTTGGGCGGGATTCGAACCCGCGTCGACGACGTGACAGGCCGTCATCCTAGACCGCTGAACGACCAGGGCCCGGCCTAGTCAGGAACAACCGTGACAGTTTAAAGCGTTGCTGAAAAGAAGAAGGCTCGCGCTTGCGTTGGGACGAAAGCTTCGAGCGGAATCAGATGAAGGCGCTGAGAATCTGCGCAACAACTCTCATTCTGATAACGATAGCTATCTCGGCCGCGTTCCAGGCCTTCACTCCGCCCGTAATCGCACTCCCCAACACACAATTCGCCGTCACCCCGCAACCTAGCGTTCGAAATCCGTCTGAAGTAACTGGCCCCAAACAACTGTTAGTCATCCTCGTGGAGTTCTCCGACGTTAAGCACGCTGTGGACAAGCCATCGATCGATTCCATGATTTTCCGCCAGATGGCAGAGTACTACTCAGACGTTTCCTACAGCCAGATTCAGATTGCTGGAGACAGCGCAGGCTGGTTCACTCTACCACGCACCATGAAGTATTATGGTCAAGACAGGGTCGCATCGGATCCTGGAAGCGATGCTCACAAGCTTCAACTAGTTCAGGACGCCGTCCGGGCGGCTCAGGGCAGCGTGGATTTCCATGACTACCCCTTAGTAATGGTGCTTCACGCCGGCGGCGGCCAAGAGGATTCCGACAACCAACCAGACCTGATTTGGTCTTCCGCGGTTCAGGGTGGGTTGCAGATTTCGACAAGCACGGGGGCAATCGTGGATTCGGCCGCCATCGTGCCGGAGATGGAGGCGGACGGCCACTCGCCGCTGGGCGTGTACACACATGAATTTGGCCATTTGCTGGGGTTACCCGATCTCTACAATGAGAACAGCAAGCCCGACACGCCGGACACATTCATTGGGAGATGGTCCCTGATGGGGACGGGGCTTTGGCTTGGTGAACCCAAGGGGTCGTCCCCGTCGGAACTTGAAGCCTGGAGCAGAATCCGGCTAGGTTGGCTCACGTCAGACACAATCGCAGTCAGCTCGGGCGGCATCTCCGCTCAACTGGCATCCCTCCAACCCTTAGAGGGGCCAGAAGGGTTGAGGGCAGTCAGGATACAGGCTACTGGCGGGCAGTATTATCTGCTGGAATTCCGAAAGAAAATTGGCTTCGACAAGTACCTTCCAAGCGAGGGCCTGCTTGTCACAAAGGTTGACGAACTCAGAAGCAGCGGCTACGGAATAGTCCAAGTGGTGGACGCAAACCCTTCCACGCCCACACTTAACGACGCAGCGTACGGGGAACAAGCACTGTTCAAAGACCCACAGAGAAACATCTACGTCTTTGTTCTCTCCAACAGCACTGAAAAGCTCTCGGTTATAGTCGCCAACCGGGACCCGACATCGCTCCTACTGACCACCACCCAGATCAATGGTGCCGAGACAATCAACGTCACTTATTCACGCCCAATAACCCTCTCAGTAACGCTGACTGACCAATCCGGCAATGGGTTGCCTGGGTTCCCTGTGAAATTACAGTACAACGACTATGGTGAATGGAACGACCTGACATCAGTCCTAACGGATGCTCAAGGACATGCGAACTTCAACATGACAGTCGATATTAAGCCGGGCCAGTACAGCGTTCGGTATCTGTTCGAAGGCGGAAAACTCGGCGACCACTTTCTTGTTGGCAACGACCAAGTTGCAACAATGAACGTAGAGAAGCTTCCTCTCAAACTTGAATTACTTGGACCTGGAACACTCCAAGCCTTTGAGTCCGGAACCATCACAATTAGGGCAGTGGACAACTCCAACGGGAACCTTCAGAGCATACCAGTTCTTGTTTGGCTTGATGGCGTGCTGATTCGAAATGGCACGCTCACGAAGGGTGGTCTTGACGTTACTGTGAGTTTCGGCTTCAATGCGCTAGGGGCACATGTTGTCAGGGTCGACTTAGGCGGCAACGAATACTATGTCGGGGCAACTGGTTTCCACCAGCTTAAGGTCCTGATCCCAGTCTGGGTTTACGTTGCTGTCGGTCTAGCCGTTCTCATTCTATCCTACTCCCTCTATGCTCGGAGGATCCGCCGCAGTCCAACAAGAACCCAGGTTGAAGCCGAGCCTGAACCATCTCGTCTTGGCCTTCGAAGCGAATTCTCAGCCACGGCATCTCTTGTGCGCTGAGAGCAGTTCATTAGGCCGAATTCTGGAAGCTAGCCATGGTTTCAATGCCGAAACGATCCGCAATCGACGTGGGTTCGCGAGCACCCGCCTTTGCTCTCCGAGACCAAGATGGCAAACTCGTGAAGCTCACAGACTTCAGAGGAAGGAAGGTGGTTCTGTATTTCTATGTCCGCGACGACACGCCAGGGTGTACTAGAGAAGCCTGCAGCTTCAGGGACGGCATTGATGATTTGAAGGCGAAAGACGTTGTGCTGCTTGGTGTGAGCCCAGATTCCGTTGAGTCGCACAGAAAATTCGCCGGCAAGTACAACCTGCCCTTCCCATTGTTAGTGGACGAGAAGGCTCAGCTGGCCAAGAAGTTTGGAGTCTGGGGCAAGAAGAACATGTACGGCAGGACGTACTACGGCGTGATACGTTCAACCTTCATGATCGACGAGAATGGAAAAGTCGCCAAGGCGTATCGGCGGGTGAAAGTCGACGGACACTTGGAGCAGATTCTCAAAGACCTACAATGAGTCTCACTTGAGCCGCTGGCTTGAGGGCTAAGCGTGGTTGACCTAGACGTCGCATACATTCCAACACCGAAAGCCATAGTCCGCCAGATGCTCGCGGCGGCGGGCCTTCGGAGAGGGGAAGTTCTGTTCGACCTTGGTGCCGGCGACGGCCGCATTCTTGTCGAAGCTGTCAGGAAATTCGGCGCCAAAGCGGTTGGAATCGAAATCGACCCCGAACGTATTGCGCAGATCAAAGGGAAATTGAAATCAACCGGAACAGAAGCAACCCTTATTCATGCTGACTTCATGGCCGTCGACTTGTCGTCAGCTGACGTGGTTGCGATATACCTTTCAGAAACGGTGAACGCGAAGCTCGAACCCAAACTTGCACGGGAACTCAAAACGGGCGCGAGGGTCATATCCTTGGATTACGCGCTTCCGGGGTGGGTTGCTGAGCGGGAACTGCTCGCGAAAGCCGCCGGACTCGATAGGAAGCTATACCTTTACAGGGTACCTTCCAAGGGCGTCGCCCAGTAGGCCTTAGTTCTAGGAACTCGGTCGCTAGTGGGGGGTTCGCGTCTCCTCGCCCACCTCCACTGCGATCTCACCGTGAAGCTCCTTCTTGACTCGCCTCATAATGACCTCAGACACCTTCGGCCCCACTAAGCTGTGCAGGACGCGAGTCAAGGCGTCACAGTGCTCGCACACTACCAACATCTTCCCGCGACGGCTGGGCCTAAGCAAATGCCCGGTAAATAAATTACTTGATGATGCACCCAAACTTGTAAATAAATAACCCCATTCTTACCATTCCCTACCGTGGAGGTGATTCCTTGTTCAGAGGCAAGTTGGTTTGGGTAGCGGTAGCTCTGGTTTTCCTCGTCTCCGTGGCGTTGGCCCTAGCGAACGTTAGCGCGGGAGACGGAAACGGTGGGGGCCTGCACAACATCATTAGCACGTTCTTGTAGGCGCGCCGCAATGACTTCCTTTCTCCCCCACATTCTTTACAAAATCTAATTATATGCCCCGTGTGCCATTTTCGCCGTTCGCAATGCTAAGAACTGAAACGGTCCGAATCGAAGACCAGTACAAGGGCATCAGAGAAATCTCCAAGCAACTCGACATAACAAACGCGAAGATTCTTTCTGCAATGTGGAAATACGGCCCAAGAAACCTCCTAGAGGTCTCCAGAAGAACTGGAATACCATTCACATCGGTCTATCATAGAGTTGCAAAGCTGGAAGCAAAATCTAGGCGAGTAGCTAGCCTAATGCCGACAATATCAAAACTGGGCATGATGAAGGTCGTGGTTCTTGCTGCCGCAAACCCTGGTTACGAAGAAAAAGTCACGGCTGCACTCGAGATTCCCAACTTCTGGTGGTCGCATACCCGAACTGAAGGATTGTTTACCCATTACTCGATCCACGCCGTCCCGGTCAAGTTCCTCAAAGACCTCAGGAAATACCTAAGACGAATTCAGGAACTGAAACTTGTTTCACGGCTTCGGGTAATAATGACAGGAGGCTATTTCCCCAACTTTCCGAACTTCGACTACTACAAGCCTTCCACAAGACAATGGACCTTCGAATGGGACAAATGGTTGACAACGCTCAAACGCAACTCTCCGTCGAAAACAATCGAGGACCCGGAGAGTTATC
Source organism: uncultured Candidatus Bathyarchaeia archaeon (assembly GCA_964649235.1). Taxonomy (GTDB): domain Archaea; phylum Thermoproteota; class Bathyarchaeia; order 40CM-2-53-6; family 40CM-2-53-6; genus FEN-987. The sequence continues at coordinate 35,090 of CAZYOZ010000007.1, read as the reverse complement.
CTGTACTCGTGGACAGGAAGGATCTTCTCATCATCAAAGAACTTGAGAAGAATGCACGACGAAGCTTCGCAGACTTGGCTCCCATTCTAGGCATATCTTTGCAGGGCGTCAAATACCACTTCGACCGAAAGCTATCTCGAAACGGCATAGTGCAACATTACGGGTTCGACATAGTCCCCTACCCCATGGAAGTCTCAGCCTACCATGAAGCCATGTTAGAGTTCCCGAACGCGAAGGCCATGAATAAATTCGTCTCGATAGTGAAAGAACTATTCTTCGTGCTTGGCATATCGAAAGTTCTTCGTCGAAATGCATTGCTTGTTAGAACATACATTCTGGAATCGCAGCTTCAGAACATGTTCGCATTCTTCTCAGAGATGGCCAAGGCCGGACTCCTAGAGTCATACTCTTCCATCAGACTGAACTTTGCAGACAGGCACATGCAAACAATATCTTACGAACTGTTCGATGAGAAGAAAGGCTGGACATTTGACGTTCAGAAGTGCCTTTCAGCATTATCGAAGCTACGGTAGCGACCCTGTCGGGATGAGTGGTCCCGCGGGCCGGAGTTTCATAGAGTTCTTCTTGGCTCTATTTTGAATTCGCCGAACCTATGATTTCGGTTCTCCAGCGACACTCCGGTTTCCGTTGTTAGCCTAGTATGCTGACGTGGCCGCGCCCTGGGCGCACACCTACAGCGTCTCCGTTCATCTCTGAGTTATGAGATGAACTCGGAAGCTCTACCAGGCTGAGCTACCGCGGGGCCGAATGAAACGCAGCTTCGGGTAGCCTATAAGCTTTAACCGAATCGAAACGGCCCTGGCTGATTCAGGAATGATAGCGCTGTGTTAAATCTGGGAATTTGTCTGATGCGCACCAAGCGATGACGAATGGCCTACAGATCCACATTCCGGATCCGCTGGGTCGACACGGACGTTGCGGGAGTAATGCACTACAGCAATTATTTCCGATACTTCGAGGCATGCGAACAGGACTTCTACCACTCCCATGGGAAGACCTTAGACCAGTTGCGCAAGAAATACGGAATCCTGTTGCCCAGGGTGGAGGCCCACTGCAAATACAGAACGGCGTGCCGCTACGACGACCTGGTTGAAGTTGAGCTGACTGTTCGTGAGGTCGCCGAGAAGACCATCACCTACGATTTTCGTATGGTCCGTAAACAGGACGGGAAAGTGGCAGCGGAAGGTTATCTGAAATGCATTGCGGTGAACTCAGATTGGAAGGCAGTCCCAATTCCCGTGGAAGTTGCGAACGTGATTCGTGAAAGTGGAGTATAGGCGAAGCGTTTTTCCCCGCAGCAATTGTTCCGTTGTGCTTCTTCCACAATAGCGGTTTGGTGCTAGCTGAAAATGCAGGCCTTGGGCTCGAAGCCTGGAGAAGCCAGGAGCGTAGTCCTGGGTGTCAGTCCGCTTGCCGTAGGCTTGGGATTCTTTCAAGTGGCTATTGCGGTCTACCTTCCACTCGAGGGTATGTCGGTTACAGAGCTAGGAGCCATCTTTACCACCTTTGGACTTGCCACCGTAGCCTTCAGCATTCCCTTCGCAATAATCTCGGACCGATACGGCCGCAAGAAGCTGATGCTCGCCGGCTCAATCCTAGCGTCGTTTGTGACAATGGCTCCAGGTTTGACCTCAAGCTTCCTGCTCCTCGAGGCGGTCGGCGTTGTTGGCGGAATGGGGGAGGCAATGTTTCTATCGACATGGAATGCCTATCTAGCTGATGCAACGCCGGAGGGTGAGAGACCGGCGATTTTCAGTCTTTCGTTTATGACGTTCACGATTGCATCGGGTGCGGGCAGTTTTCTCCCCGTTCTGTTCCCGTTCCTACCAGTAGACCTACTTAGTGCTCACAGAATAATGTTCGTCGTTCTGGGCATCATCTCGTTCGCAACTGTCCTGTCAGTCCAACGTTGGGCACGGGACCGCAAACCAGCAAAATCCAAACGCGGTATTTTGCCCCGCAAATCAATCAAGATTATTGCGAAATTCTCAGCGGCAAACCTGATGATCGGCCTAGGAGCCGGCCTGATCATCCCGCTGATTCCCACATGGTTTTATCTCCGATTCAACGAGACCGATGTTTTCTCCGGTCCGTTGATTGCTGTCTCGAACATTGCGATGGGCCTGGCAGCGGTTGCTTCCCCCGCGATTGCAAGACGCAGAGGGCTGGTCGGGGGAATTGTCATAACCCAGCTTCTGTCAACGATATTTCTTCTAGCTGTTCCCTTCAGCCCGACCGCTCCCATAGCGGGGGTGGTCTACGTGATTCGTGCAATGCTGATGAACATGTCGAGCCCGTTAGGCGACACCTTCTTGATGAATCTCATAGCTGAGGATGAACGGGCCACGGCGTCTTCGTTCAACGTGGTTATCTGGCGACTCCCCAATGCCGCTAGCACAGTTGTCGGAGGGGCCCTGCTGAACAGCGGCAACCTTAGCCTGCCATTCTACCTCTGCACAGCGCTCTACGTAGCGTCCATTTCACTCTTCTACGCAATGTTTCGAGGAACAGACCGCCAGCAGCAGGCCAATTCTGTTTCTAGTCCCTAGACCTTCCGCAGTTCTTGCAGAAAACCTCGGCGGCTGTGTTTTCTGCTCCACAGAATTCGCATTTCCAGCCCATTGCTTCTCTTTTTTCAGGTTCAGGCTTGGGTTTCTTCTTTCCAGTCTTGATCCCTAGGATGATCAGCAGCGCGGCTAGCAAGAGAGCCTCAGGACCTGCATATGTGATTGCGGGAGCCAGCACCACTGTCTGCTCGATGGAACTGAGACTGAAGATGACCACTCGCCGGCTGGTATCATGGTTGTCGAAGACGAAATAGTAGCTGCCTTCGGAGGTCGATGTGAAATTGAAGTTGTAGGATGAGGTTAGCGGCATGGCGAGTATTATTGTGGTCAGGCGCCCAGCCCGCCAATTCGAGAAATTGCCCTCATCCATGACGTAGAACGCGATCTCTCGCCCATCCGCTACCTGGAGCGAACCAGCAGCATGAACATGGCTCTGGAGGTCAACTCTCAGAAAAGAGTAGTTGCCCGGCGGCACAGGCAACAAGGTGGATGCTATTATGGTTCTCTGGATTGGGACGCGGGTGGCCAAGCCAACGCTCTCGGCAAAGGGACCCAGAACAGTCGGGCCTTGGTCAAGAATGAAGAGCCCTACGAGAACCAGCAGTAGGCCGATAGTGAGTACCGTTCTGCGCGTCTTTCCAAACCTCCAAATGCATCTTATCCCGACTTGGTAAGTCGCATCTGCGCACGAGCTGAATGTGCGAGGACAACGCACGCGTAGTTAAGCTGTTCCCATTGCAGCTGCTTCTTCCAAACCCAGCTTTTTGACCAAGATCCTCCGCGTCTTGAATTTCCGAATCTCCACTGTCACAGTCATGGGAAGTAGTCGATGAAATTGATGTAGGTTGGGACCTTGAAGCGAGCTATCTTTTCCCCTGCACTATTGCTTCTGTCCCTCTGTTGCCGTGGCCGCGCGGGGTTTGAGTTTGACCGTGAGCGTGAGGTCTACTTGAGAGCCCCGTAAGTAACCTGGAGAGGCTAGTTTTCGTACTGTTCTTCTGACCGAGTCGTCGATTCTGCCTAACCGAAGAACTCAGCTGGGGTCACGCAGACCTCGTATGTCTTCGGCGCAAAGGGCAGCTTGGCTTTGGTAATCTCATCGTACCATACTCTGCCAGCCAAGTTGAGTGCTTCGTACTTGTCGACATGTAGTATATACAGCATTGAGGCGTCTTGTGGCAGGTACGGGCCGTCCAGCTTGCCCCCGATTTGCTTCTGGATTTTTGTTTGAATCGCGTCCAGTTTCTTGAGATCTTCCTTGAAGTTGGCACCCTCGTAGTCGATTTTCACAATTATTATCACGTCAGCCACTTCCGAATTTCAGGATTATGCCACATGATATCTAATTATGCCTTACCCTTATTCGGTGTGCCTAAGTTCAGATTGCGAATTGTGAGCAGGAGATCCTATTGCATGTGGTAATCGTCGGGGCAGGAGTGACAGGAATGTTCACCACCTACTACCTTCTCAAAGATGGGCATGCCGTGACATTGATCGACAGGGCGGCTCTCGCACAGACATCAATCTTCAACGCAGGTTTCATTACGCCTTCCTTCGCGGCAGCTCCAACCATAGGAATGTCAACCATCCTGTTGGCATGCTTAGGCCGACGCGGGCCCGTGTACATTTCTCCGCTGGAGGTTCTTAGGAACATAAGGTGGTTTAGGATCGCCTCGAAAAAAGGCCTTAGGGGATATGAAGACGTTGTTATGTCATTGGGCAGGGAGAGTCTAGCCCTCTACGAAGATTTCTTCAAATCCGAATCGGTTGAAACTGAGCTAGTTCGCGGAGTCATGGGCATCCATCTCAGTGAAGACGACGCAAGGAAAGCTGCCGCGATTTCGAACGGCCGTTTCGTTGACAAAGCCGAAGCCCATCAAATGGGTTTCAAGAATGTTGGTGGAGGAGTTTTCTTTGCAGATGAGCTTTGCGTGAACCCTGCGAAATTGTTCAGTGAATTGAGAAGGAAACTAACAGAATTGGGCGCGGAGATCATCATTGGAAAGGAAGCTGAGCTAGAGCTAAACCAAGACCGAATAGTCTCGATTCGAACGGATCGGCAAAAGATTGCTGGCGACTGCTATGTGGTTACAGCCGGGTCTTGGAGCAGAGAAATCTGCAAGCATACCGGCTACGATCCTCAAATACTTCCAGGAAGAGGACTAACGATCTCGTTCGAAACCGGTGGCGAAAGAATTGTTGATGTTCCCGCTATACTCGAGGACTACGGTATTGCAGTGACACAGAATTGTGAGACTACGCTTCGGCTTACCGGATTCTTTGAGATGGTTAATTTCAAGGGCCATTTTGGAAGTTCACGCAAGAGATGGCTCCTAGACGTCGCGAAAAACCATCTGGTAGGATATGACAAGTTGAGATACGCTAACGAAGGGGTTGGCTATAGGCCGTGCACTCCTGACCAGATGCCTGTCATTGGAATGGTTCCGAATTTCAGGAACCTGTACATCGCTTCAGGCCACTGTCGACTAGGCCTGACTCTAGCACCTGCCAGTGGCCGCATAATCAGAGGAATGATCACCGGAACTGCAGTTGCGGGAAAACTGTGGAACTACTTTGATCCTGCAAGGTTCGTGCCCTGATAGGGACCGGGGGTTGCAGAGGTTTCTGAGTGTCGCACTTTCAGCCTTGTAGAAGTTTCTTGATGCCCTCCACAGAGTTGAGATAGTAAGCCCATTTGAAGCCCCAGGGGCCAACGACAACTCCGCCAATGAGTACCGCGATCAGTATTGTCATCATCGCGTAGTCTTCTTTGGTATACCTGAGTTCCCGCATGTACGTTCGTCCGCTCACATTGTGACTGAAACCTCTGGATTCGATAGCTACCGCGATGTCACCTGTCCTTCTGATCGAGTTGAAGATCGCTGGGATGAACATTTGACGCAACAATGCGTTGAACCTCTTCACGGGATTGCGGTACGCATATCTCCAACCCCTTGCCTCTTGGGCCTCTTTGATCTTCGTGTTCTCATCTATCAGGACGGGAACGTACGCGAAGCCTATGCTTAAAGCCATCCCGAATTCTGGAGGGAGTCTCAACTTTACCAATGCTATGATGAGGTCGCGTATCGGGGTGATCATCAGAATGGTTCTTACAACGAGAAGAATTACCAGAAAGCGAAGCACGGCGCCCAAGGTCCAGATTGTTCCCTCTAACGTAATCGGTAGCAGGTTTGGGATTACGTAGAAGAATACGTAGGGTTTTGTAAACTCTGTTGCTGTGGGAGGAAACAGCAAATTGAACAAGGCATACATAGCAGCCACAGGCGTAATTCCCTTCAGGAACTCAGCCACCTTCTTCATCGGGATCTTTGACAGACGGATTACCAGTAACAATGAAAGAAAGAGTGCGAAAGTGTAGACCGGGTCTGTCCCTAGAGAAACAGCCAGCGTAATAACAACCAGCCAATAGAGGAACTTTGTCCGCGGATCCAGCCTATGGAAGAGCGTCTTTCCTGGAATATACTCAAAAGCCATCTTCTTCACGACGCAGTGTTCTGTTCAATTAGCTCGGCTGCCTCATCGACCGTCAGCAAGTCCTCTGGCATCCCGTACTCCATGAGCGCTTGGCCCAAACGAGTAATTTGGGGAGGCTTAAGATACGTGGTCTCCAACAGCTGAGTCTTAGAGAAGACTTCGCGGGTGGGCCCGTCCGCGAGAACTTGGCCCTCCTTCAACACTATGACCCGTCTTGCATACTCGGCGGCTATGTTCATGTCGTGGGTTATGACGATTATCGTTTTCCCATTTTCGTTCAGTTGCTTGTAGAATTCCATCATTTCCTTGCCCATGCGGTAATCCTGCCCCGTCGTAGGCTCGTCAACTACGAGGACATCGGGGCGCATAGTCAGAAGCGATGCTACTGCGATTCTTTGCCTCTCCCCCTTGCTGACGGAGAACGGGCTAACGTCCAGTATTTCTTGGAGACCTACAGCCGCAGCCACTTCGCCAACACGTTTTCCAATTTCATCCTCCGGAACTTTGAGGTTCCGCGGTCCGAACTCAAGTTCCTTCCTTATGGTCTCACAGCAAATCTGATGATCAGGGTTTTGGAAACAGTATCCGACTCTCTGAGAAAGATCAGCCACTGCTGCGGTTCGTGTGTCGATCCCGAATACGAGAACTGTTCCTTTCGTCGGCTTGAGCAGGCCGTTGAAATGCTTAACGAGAGTGGTTTTTCCTGAACCATTTTGACCAATCATGGCAACAAAGTCGCCCTGATGTATCTCGAGGTTGACGCCCTTGACCGCGACGGTTCCCGCAGGGTAAACGTGCCAGAGATCGTTTACCTCGATTATAGTCTGCTTCTCAGGTGCGGGTCGAGCACGAATTCCGACTATCTGTTTGACCCGTACCGAAGGAAGAACTGCCTTTCCAAAAATCTCCACAGCCTCATCCAGCGTCATTGGAACAGGCAGGTTAGGTTTCTTGACCCTCAGCTTTGACGCCAGCAGTGCTACTTGAGGCGGTTTCAGCCCTATCTTTTCCATCAGGGTAATGTTGTCAAGAAGATCCCTCGGCTTTCCTTCTAAGACAATCTGGCCCCTATCAAGAACGATCAGACGGTCGACAAGGTGGATCAGCTCTTCCATCTTATGTTCGACGATAATCATGGTTCTTCTTTGCTGCTCGGCGAGATCGGCCATCAAATTCAGGACCATCATGCTCCCAATCGGATCCAGGTTTGACGTTGGTTCGTCAAGGACGTAGATACCTGGGTTCATTGCCACGATTGCCGCCAGTGCGCAGGCCTGCTGCTCGCCTCCGGAGAGGGAATGGGGACCTCTTTCCTCGTAACCACTCAGCCTCATTAGTTCGAGGGCCTTCGCGGCTCTCGTTCGAATCTCTTCAGGAGGAATACCATAATTCTCGGGGCCAAAGGCCACCTCGTCTATGACCGTTGGGTTCACCAACTGGCTAGATGGATCTTGAAACAGTAGCCCAACGACGTGCGATAGCGCGCTGATCGTAGATTCACGAGTGTTCGTGCCATTGATGATCACATTTCCGTCGAGTTTTCCTCTGAAGTAGTGAGGTATGAGTCCGTTTAGGCACCTGCATAGAGTTGTTTTCCCAGCCCCAGATGGGCCAGTTATCATAAGCGTCTCGCCCTGTTCGACCTTCAGATTCACTGCGTTAAGCGCCGGCCTAGTACCACCGCTGTAAGCATAGGACAAATTCTCTAGGACTACAGCGTAGCTCACGGTCTGTTCGAACCTCCTGCTTCAACTAGCACGGTCGCATGATTCGCAGAAGGCATTGAGATCAGAGTTCTAAACCGGCGGCCCTTCACGGCTTCTCTTTAGCTCTTTGATGAAACTGGCGAATCTCTCTATCACTGCGTCGAGCAGTTCTTGACCTTTATCTCTTGATGCCTTGGTAGGGTCTCCCACAGCCCCCGTCTGCGTAATAACTCTCATGTCGAGCAGCGGTTCGTAGACTTTCGGCCCAACCGCCATGAAGTCATGCGCCACAAAGCTCGAAACCTGTTGTGGGACGGAAGGCTTGGCCTTTGCGGAGTCGACTCGTTGATCAAGCGCCAGAACCATGGAAGTCTCGGTCTCGCAGGCATGAAAGAAAGGCGGGGTGAAAAGCTTCGCGATTACGTCCGGTACCAAGTCCCACCATTCTACCAAGAACACTTTTGCATTTATTTCACTGGCAATCTGACCTGTGGCTAGGTGAAGAGCGCTTGTGTTTCCGCCGTGCCCGTTGACTATGACTATGTTTCTGAACCCATGAGCTGCAAGACTTCGACACACATCCTTCACGGCTTCGATGAAAGTGTCTACTCGGAATGAAATAGTACCAGGGAAGCCCATGTGGTGAGAGGAAAGCCCGAAGGGAAGCGGGGGCGCCACAAGAACCGCGGTCTCCGGCGCGAGCTTCTCAGCCACTCGCTTCGAGATCTCAAAGGATGTGAAAATGTCGTTGTTCAGAGGAAGATGCGTCGAATGCTGTTCAGTTGAGCCGACTGGGAAAAGGACAATGTCGCTTCGCTTCAGCGCATCCTGAACATCCTGCCAAGTCATATCAGACATCAGGAAATTAGAAGGCATTCAGCACACCAGTTCAGCCGATGTCCGAAGCTTAGATATAAAGCCGAACAACCGTGAAAGACTTCTCTTCGTGGATCGGCGTTCCATCTTGTACAGAGATGTGGGTGAACACTAGACTGACACGAGACAAAGAAAAAAGGGGGATGTGATGTTGGCAGTTATCGATCTACCTTTTGACCCTCGTCCGTCGTTCGACATAGATTGCGATGGCCACTCCCACGACTAGCACTATGGCCATAAGCAAGTACTGGACCGGTTCAGGTAAGAGCTGGCCTACTCTCGTCTTCGGAATGAACCCGAAGGGATTCCATTCGACGCCCACCGAGTACGAGCGGAGAACCACCAAGACAAAGGCGACAACGATCATGACCGCAAGATATGCGTAATGTTTGTTCGACATGGAAACCACATACCACTCTCAGTCGATTGTTTCGCCGCCACGCCAGAGCCATCGGGGTTTCATGAAGTCGGGGAACAACCTTATGCAGATTATCAGCGGAATTACTTCCTGAGCTACGTAGATGAAGTACGTACCGCTCGCAAAGTTCGCTATATACTCAGGCCAGAATGGGGTTATCTGAAGTCCATACGCCATCGCAGCAATATACAGAGTTGAGCCGACGAACTCAGCGACGACCATGACCACTGTCAGCAGCAGGTAACCTTTCCATCCTCTGTTGTTCCAAATCGTCTTGGTGAACACGCACAGTATGAGACCGACGAGCGGATAGTACCAAGGATCGAGCATAGGAAGGGCAGACGGCAGTCCCATGAGGAAACCTGAGGCGATTGCAACGTACGGTCCGCCCGCGAACGCTAAGATCGCTATTAGTGTCTCCCTCACATCAAGCACGAATGGGGGGTACAACGGGATAACGAGGCCCAGTGCACGCCAAGCGAAGCCAAGTCCGCCTAGGGCCGCAACCATGCCAACCTGTCTAGCCGTGAGGAACGGTTTTCTAGTGACTGTTGCAGGCGCTGTCATTTTCTTCACACAGCGGGAGATTAAGAATGCAACAACACACTTAGTTCTTGCCATAACATACGGTATACAGCGCCACAGTGGATTCTTCTTATTCGAGATCGTGACATGCCACCCGAGTGGGCCAAAGTAGGCTTTCATCAGCAAGCCACGGCCTACTGCATCTGTTCTAGAACTTGGCGGGCCAGCGGGGATTTGAACCCCGGACCTCTGCGCCAGCGTCGTAAGGCTGGTTCTACAGCTTTGTCCGGAGCCCTTAGGAGGTTCGGCAGTGAATTCTGCCGCTCTATCCAACCTGAGCTACGGGCCCACCTCGAACCTCGCTTGCCAAACTAAAAGCATTGAGCCTCAGCAAACTCAGCGTCTTCAAGTCTGCTCGGACTATCCGTTGCGCTGCGCAATTATGGCTTGAATGTTTCTTACAGACAACGGGTGTGGGAGATGGAGCGTCTTGCTATCCTACGAGCATCGCCGGTGGGGACATAACAAATCGGTCCCCACCAGTGGTGCCAGGCGAGAAGAGCGAACTACACGGCTGGGGCGGACTGAGTGAACCAAGCATGGTTAGGGCCAGACAATCTCAGGACTCACAGATATCCAGGCTGCGAGAGCGAAAACATCTAGCCAAGAGGCCGCGATTGCGGAAGAGAACCGTTCCAAGAAACTTAAAACACTGAGCGAGATGACCTTGATTCCTTGCGGGGATTCCCGAGGCCTCATCTGCAGAAGATGATAGGCGGGAATCAGGTCAAAGGGGCAGGGCCGCCTTACGGTGGTGCCACACTTAAGATCGACAAGCGTACTTGGGCTGGAGGAGTAATCCTGTGGCGCAGGCCTTCGTGGGTTCGAATCCCACTCCCCGCACCAAACCCTGACCCGGCTCAAATCGAAAGCTGGTTATGATGTGATCGCCGCTCCCAGAGCACCAGTAGATATCCGAACATCAGTCCCTGCGAGGTTATCTCTGGAAGCGTGGCCAAAGTGAAGAATACGGGAGTAGTCGTGTAGACGATATGTTCGATCGTGCCACCACTACCGGCTATCGTGCCGATCAAGAGATAGAGAGAGGAAACGGACAGCCAGCCCCAACGTTTCATTTCAAGAATTCTCCCGAGAAAAGGGTACAGGGCTACCGCCAGAATGAGACCTCGCAGAATCTGGGACGGAAGTACCCATGCGCTGAACTCGCTCGGAGGTTTCAAGTACGTCTGCATTGCCGGTCCACCATACACTCCGCCCCATTGGATGAAGTATGCCGCCATGCCTGCGATCACGTAGGTGGCGACGTGAACGACGATCGTTCTTGAAGTGAAGAATGCAAACGGCTTCCATATCAACTTAGATTCAGCTCACTGATTCCGAAATTACGCGCTTCACTACTTATTGACATCGTATGGGTTTCTCATTTGCGAGCCCCTTATGTTACGCAGATGCACAAACCCTGGGTTCAAATTCGAACGCCCCACCCTGACCCTCAGGGAATTGAAGAAGCATATGGACGAATCATCCTGAGGGCTTAAAGAGCGCTGCGTCGCGGTATCCTTCTGGAAGTGATGGTTCGTGGCGGGTCTAAGGTCCACAGTTGATGGGATAATGGACTGGTTAGCTGCTAACGCGAGATCCTTCAGCTATCTTCTTCCCGACACATTAGAACTGGCTCTTTACTTTAGCCTCACAGCATACTTCGCAGCACAGCTTGCAGTGCAACAGGCATAATCGATCGTCGGTCACATGCGCTTGGGTGTCGGCAACGACAAGTTGCGTTCATTTCTTCTCTATCAAGCCTCGCCCAGATAGCCTACTGAGTGATTCCTTCAGTTCGCTTTCTGTGAGGCCCAGGTCATGTGCCGCTGCGCTGATGGATATCTCACCTTGATGGTCTTCTAGATACTTCATCACAGCCCTGTCTGAAGGCTGAAGATCGAGATCTACGGGCGGACCGACCAGGGGCTCAGGCTGGGTCACCTCTTTGGGACCGCGCGGCTTTCGCAATAGAAAGACAACCACTCCAAGAAGCACAAGGGTGAATGTGGAGAGAGATCCAAGGATCATGAGTGTCGTGTCCAGTGAAGCTGGAGGAGTGATGGTTGGGTGGGACGTTGAGGTTTCTGTGTCCGTCATGATGGTTGTGCTAGTTGTCGTGGCGCTTGATGTGGGATTACTTGTATTTGTTGTCGTCGAGAGTTGGGTGGTTGTTGTTTCATGGCTTGTTGAGATGCTTTCGCTGGAGGTTGAGGCCGTTGTTATTGGTATCTGGGGCTGATAGATGAATGTGTAGTTGCCCGCGGCTGAAATCGCCCACATGTTGTTTTCTGTGTAGTAAAGAGTTCCGTCGGGGGCTTGCACGTATTTGTCCACGAAGATTGTGTGAGCAGTGTTGACCTTGAATGTGAAAGTTTTCACAGCCGAAGCTTTCATGGTTCCTGCATCTTGCCCGTCTACCTTCAGTGCCACGCCTAGATCCGGCGGCAATCCTGAAAGGGATATGGCGACACTGTAGGTCGGTTCAGATACATCGAAGTAGGCCACGGCCGTTTGGAAGCCTGAACAAAGATCGTTCACCTGGAAGGTAGCTGACCAGCTTCCGAGTTGGCTGGCTGGCAGCGTCTTGACAATTTCATATGACTGACTGGAGAAACGGAACGAAAACATCGACGAGAAACCAGTCGGAGGCGACACCGTCAACAAACCCTCAGCCGGCCTATTCACAAGCATATGAATGGAAACCTGTTCACCCAACTGGTACGCGGGCTTGTCTGTGAAAACTTTCACCTGCAGCGATGGACCTGCAGTGGCTACTGCCAATGAAGCGGACGCCGCTCCTGTATCCCCTGCCGTGGAAGCGGTCACTGTAAGGGAATACGAGGCCGGGCAGTAGAGGGGCGAGCTGGCAGCGTCTATTGTGAGCGTGCTACTTGCCTCACCGGTCGCCGATGTCGTCACAGGATTGGGGGAGAATGAGAAGCCTGCGCCCACAGGGAGGCCAGATAGACTGAGCGTGTACGCAGCATTGGGGACGGCGTGGGCTATGCTGATGGTATAGCTAGCGAAGGAACCTTGGCTGACTGTCAGAGAAGTGGGATCAACCGTCACGTATGCAGGAGAGAGAGGGACAAGGCCTCCAACATTCAAGATGAATAGTATCAAGACCATTGAGAAGCCAGGTCTCATACGTTACCAACCAGAGCTGGGTGCTACAGAGGCACGTTAGTTTCAATAAAGTGCGCGGATTCACCTTCGGAAATCGTATGGGAACAACCATAAGCGAGAGCACTATTTGTGGGGATTATTGCTGACGAACCAAAAAGATTTCACGCTCGAGATGATGATTGTTCAAGAGAAGACAGTAAGCCGTGGCGAAGGGTTGGATAGGTTCTTCGATGTGGTGTTTGTGCGGCCGCCCGGCAATAGTTACGTCAATTGCATATCAACAAACCCAGATCGGAACGAGATCGATGTGACGCTCGCAAAGCAGCAGCACAGGCAGTACGTTTCAATTCTGAAGGAGGCAGGACTGGAAGTCATCGAGTTACCTTCCTTAGAGTCTTTTCCGGACTCCGTCTTTACTTACGACCCCGCGCTGGTAGGGCTACGCACCTGCGTGATTGGTAGGTTTGGTGAGAAAAGCCGCAGAGGAGAAGAGCAGGCTTTGCTTAGCGACTTGAGCCGGTACCGGAATGAGGTAGGGCGGATACATTCTGTCAAAGAACCCGCTACCCTGGAAGGCGGAGACATTCTGGTCACGGACCATGGGATCTTCGTTGGGGAATCGACACGGACCAATTCGGATGGAATTCGACAACTCCGAGATTATCTTTCAGAGTTGAGAGTGAAGTCGATCAAGATAGATGTTTTCCATCTTCTCTGCGCGTGCACGTACCTGACCAACAGGAAGATGCTCATTGCTCCTGACTTGGTGACCCCCGAGTCATTTCCTGGCTTCGAATTTGTTCTGATCCCAAAGGAGGAAGCGTTCGCAGCGGAAGCACTGTATCTCGGCGAAGGAAGAGTCTTAGTGCCATCCGGCTTTCCAAGAACGAGCGGGAAACTTGAGGCAGCGGGCTTCAAGCCTATTGAGGCAGATTTGTCGGAATTCTATAAGGGCGACGGCGGAGTACCGTGCCTCTGCTTACCAGTTTACAAAACGCTTTGATTCTGCCCAGACCTCGTTGGCAAACAACCAGCGCCCACTCCAAGGAGCATTCTCCTACTATTGCCCGCAACTTCCAGATCATGATCGCAGTGGCCGAAAAGAAAGGAAGGCGCGTTCACGTCAGGAGGATGCTTCTGTCTTCTACCGCTTCAGTTCTTGTATCCTCTCGTTGACGGCAGTTATCTCCTTCTCGAGGCTACTTTTGTAGTCTTCTAGCCACGCGATCTTCTCTTCGCGTGTTAGGAAGCGTCGGCCTCCATATCCATAGCACATTCCGCAATCACCTCCGAACATGTTGCTCTAAGGTTCCATTCGTGGCGGGCTTGGCCAACCAGGGATAGGCCTCCTCTGAGATGGCGGCCAAGCTCCTCGCACCATGTACTCCCGAAACACGTCGACAACCGAGAGAGTTCCCAATGCCATGAAATCTCACCCGGCATACTGGCAGTGCGAGGCGCAATTTAGCGACTGGGCGGAAGGAAAACTCGTCACGGCCAGATTTGATTCTCCGAGAAAGGCGGAGCCCACAGAACTGATTGGCGAGGTATCCAGGATGGGGCGCTGCTTTGGACAAGTGTCAATAAGATGCAACCACCCGCATCGCTTAAGTTTCCAGTGCACAGTCTGGCCTCTTGACAAGCGGGCCGCGTGCCAGGCCAACGGTGTGGACGCGAACTGATACCTGCCTTCGCCAGAACTCTCGAAGCCAAGCCCCACTCGCCTGTCTATACGATGCACAAATATTTCGCCCGCAGACCCTGGAACGTCTTCAACGAGCTCATCTCGCATTACACCGTGCCCGGTGAGATTGTGCTTGATCCCTTCTGTGGGGGCGGGGTCACAATTGTCGAGTCACTGAAGCTACGGAGACGAGCGATTGGCGTAGATGTGAATCCACTGGCTACCTATGTTACCGAGATGGAATGCAGGCCGCTGGACCTGGATTTGTTCTGGGGCTCATTCCAACAGCTCGCGACGAAAACCAGAGAGAAAATTGATTCTCTCTACTCAACGAAGTGCGCGAGCTGCGGAGCGGATGCAGTGGCAGATTGGTTCGAATGGGATGAACAAACAAATCACATCATCAGGCTGAAATACGATTGTTCAATATGCGGCTCGTCCAACGAGAAGCTTCCCACAAAGCATGACTTTGCCGTCACGAGCAAAATCGACCGAAATTTCTCAAAAATTGTTGGACAGAACCACCTTTGGTTCCCCAAGACGCGTATTCCCCGCGGTGACAAGACAGACTCTCTACTCAACCAGGAGATGAACTACTTCTTCGAACTCTTCACGAAAAGGAACTTGCTAGCACTTTCGATCTTGCACAAGAAAATCTCTGAACTAAGTCAGGGCGAGGCAAAGGATTTCCTGAGGTTCACGTTCAGCAGCTCCTTGAAATGGGCGGGTCGACAGTCACACCTTAGAAATAGGATTGTGGAGGGGTGGGCCCTCCATGCGTACTGGATCTACCCCAAGAGCCTAGAGATCAATGTCTGGAACACTTTCGAAAGACGTGCCCACGCGGTCGCGAGAGGCAAGCGGTACAGCAACCAGCACATCAGCGCCTCATGCAGGCTAGGAGAATCATGGGAAGACTTAACGGTTGGGAATGCGTCCTGCTTGATTTGGAATAGAAGTTCTGCGAAGCTACCTATGCCCGACGAGAGTGTTGACGCGGTAATCACAGATCCGCCCTACGGTGGCAATGTGAACTACACCGAACTGTCGGACTACTGGTTCATTTGGGAAAGCGAAGGAACAACAATCCAGAAGGAAGAGGAGATCATCGTCAACAGATCTCGCCGTAAGGGACTGGTTGACTATGAGCGGCAACTTACACTCGTGCTGGAGGAATGCCACCGCGTCCTCAAACCAGACAGATGCCTAGTCTCAACTTTCAACAGCAAGGATGCAAGAGTCGTGGCCAGCTTTGTGATCGCGGCATCCAGAGCAGGTTTCTCATTACACCCTGATGGGCTACTGTATCAGAACCCAATACGCGCCTATACGACGACCTTTCACGCAATGCAGGTTGGAGCGTTTGTGGGCGATTTCATTCTAACTTTCATCAAAGGGAAAACTGCGAGGAAAGTTGTCTCCGATCCCACCGTAGAGTTAGATATTATCAAAGGGAGCGTCTCGAGGCTGGTCTCTGAAGTGATCGAGGGCGGAGTAACTGAACCAGGATTGAGGGAAAAGGCCTACAGAATGCTGATACCGTTCTTGGCTAGAAACGCGAATGCAAATTTAGGCTCCTGTAGAAAGGCCGTGGACTTCTTTGAGCAGCAAATAGGAAAACATGAATCCTACTTCCGAAGTCTTACGAAAGAGATGGTCGCGATTAGAAGAAGAAGGTTCTCGCAGAAAGAGAAAGAGGGCTAGGAGCCACCTTAAGATATCTTCGTCGCCATCGAGATGCCCTTTTCCTGGCGTATGCTGTCGTCTCGTCCATAGTGCCAACTCAGTACGCGTTCAGGTCTCAGATTCATTACGACCCTGTCGCGCTGTTTTACTGCTCCAGCCATCCAGCGTTCGGCCTCCTTCTTTCCATACTTGAATGAGATTCTCTGTAACCATTCGTCGCGATCCTGCTCAACAATCGTCACTTTTCCGAAGGCGCACACGGCTCGGTATGGACGGTTGTCTGTAGCTATGCTCAGGGCAACCAAAGGGTTTCTTTGCATATGCTGTCCCTTCAACCGGCCTAGCCGTGTTGTGAAGTAGAAAGTCCCCTTCTCGTAGAAGAACCAGATGGGGCTAACACGAGGTTTGCCTGTCTTGGTTGTCGTAGCCAAGTGAGCTAGCCGCGATTCCGCCAAGAACTTCTCGAGCTCGGTCTTGGAAAGTGGCAAATGTGCTGATGCCCTCTATCACATTCTTGATCTGAATTATGTTCCGAGTTTCGCTTGGTCGAGTCGGTTGTCATATTTTTCGAGGAAAGCGATTTGGCCCAGAGGTTTGCGGCTCTTTCTGCCAACAAGCTTCCGGCAGGGATAGCCGAATCCGACTACTGCGCTTGGGTTCATTTCTCTGGGTATATTGAAGTCGCCACGGAACTGCCCGAGCTTGAAGCCTGTGTAGATGCACGACGCTACTCCGAAGTTCCAGGCAGCGACCTGCATGTCCTGAACAGCGCGGCCGGCATCGATCAAGTGAAAGCCATATTTCACGTTCGTTACCACAATTACTGCAAAGTTAGCTTTGGCGACCCAAGCCCCTGTTGTGCTGTCTTCAGCCAACCGTTTGAGCCCCTGCCGATCCTGAACTAGAATGAACCGCCAGTGCTGGTTGTTCATTCCACTGCCGGTAAGCCTAGCGGCCTCCAAAACCTTCAGCTTAACTTCAGCCGGAACAGACTGCGAACTAAAATCACGAACGTCAAGTTTGGTCGCGACACATTCGTAGGCATCCATCAAACATTACACCATATCGGCCACTCAATGCAATCTTGAAGATATGAGTAACGGCGTCAAGTTCTGCGGCTCCGATTTCGCGTTGGCAAAATAGTTGAAAAATGATGGAAGAGGTCGTGTCCTTCCTGGGTCTGTACTCCCCCCATTGACGCCTTGCCTGACGCTCACAAGATGCAGAAATCCTCGAAGTGGTCGACGCAACGTTTCATATGTTCACGGTCCTGTTCATTCACCGGGTCAGCCCTTATGACAACCTCAAGCTAACGTGACTTCTCGAATGCGCTAAGTCCAGGGAATTGGGCTTGAGAGCCCAGCTCTTCTTCTATCCGCAGAAGCCGATTGTATTTGGCTGTTCGTTCGCCGCGGCAGGGAGCTCCAGTCTTTATTTCGCCGCAGTTGATTCCCACGGCTAGATCCGCTATGAATGCGTCTTCTGTCTCGCCCGATCTGTGACTTGTCACAACCGCATAGTTGCTGTGCACAGCCGTGTCCACTGCTTCCTTGGCCTCGGTTAATGTGCCGACTTGGTTTACTTTGAGCAGAAGCGCATTGGCTGCGCCTGTCCTTATGCCTCTTTTCAACCTGCTCACGTTGGTGACGAATATGTCGTCGCCGACCACCTGAACTTTCTCACCTACTTTCTTAGTGATCTTCGCTGTGTGCTCGAAATCTTCCTGTTCAAAGGGATCTTCTAGGTAGCGTATCGGAAAGGATTGGACCAGTTGAACGTAGTAGTCGAGCAACTGGTCAGGTGACTTTTCACGACCATCGATCTTGTATTCTCCGTTCTCGTAGAACTCTGACGATGCTGCGTCAAGGCCTAGGAAGATATCCTTGCCGGGGACGTATCCTGCTTCGGATACGGCCTTCATGAGCTCCTCGAGTGCTTCGCTTGTCTGGTTGATGGGTGGGGCAAAGCCGCCTTCGTCGCCCACGTTCACCGCCTGCTTGCCGTGCTCCTCCTGAATCACGGTTTTTAGTGCGTGATAAGTCTCCACACCCATTCTGAGCGAATCTTTGAAGGTGTGGGTGCTTGCAGGGATTATCATGAACTCTTGGATTCTGAGCCCTGTTCCCGCATGCTTTCCGCCATTGATCACATTCATCAATGGAACAGGCAGTGTCCGAGCTCCCACGCCCAGGTACGCATACAACGGTTTCGCTTCGATTCGCGCAGCAAGCTTCGCCACAGCCAAAGACACGGCGAGTATCGCGTTTGCCCCCAACCGTGACTTGTTCGGTGTACCATCGAGTTCGAGCATCAGCTGGTCGACCTTTGCCTGTTCGCGTGGGTCAAGTCCGACCAGTCTCGGTGCGATTGCTATCTGAATATTTTCAACGGCTTTGAGCACCCCTAGGCCCCTGAACCTCTTTGGATCCCCGTCACGTAGTTCGAGCGCCTCATGCTTGCCAGTGGAAGCTCCCGATGGAACAACAGCCGTTTCGAAAATGTCGCCAGCATATGCGACTGCTTCCACGGTAGGGTTACCCCTTGAGTCGAGGACCTCTCGACCATAGAGCTTTGTGATTTTGGATCCAGCCAAGGCTGCGCATCTGCGCTAACAGGCACCGCTTGGCCATATCAAGGATTAGCTCGGGGTTCACCAATGCCAATGGCCTAACTCAGACAGAAGCTGAGCCGGAAACATGACGTTAACATAAAAGACGGGTTACCAATATGCTGCTACGAAGATTGGAAGGACGATGCTCAGATCGACCATTGTGGTAATCCTGTTTGCAGTGGGCTTGCTGACCTATTTTCCAGTAGCTTCGGCGCGCGTTGCGCCACTGTCCGTCACCACGAGTGACCTGAACGCCGTAGTCCTGCTGAGTTCAAACAATGGTTGGGCAGTAGGAGATTCCGGAACGATTCTTCATTTTGACGGCATGAGTTGGAATCTGATCGCGTCAGGCACATCCACGGATTTGCTTGGCCTTTCCTTTGGTTCGCCATTAGGCCCGAGCACTGGTGGAGGCTTCGCCGTCGGGGGAAGCGGCGGCACCGCAACCGCGATGTTCTGGAGCGGTGTAGGATGGACTGGCGCTTCTGAAGGCCTCTCCTCCCCTGACGCGCAGAGACTCGCGTCTGTTTTCGCCCTCAGTGCTAATGATGCGTGGGCGGTGGATTCCGTATCCGGGGGCATATGGCATTGGTCTGGGTCGGCTGGACTCGGGGGCGGGTGGACGCTGAGCACTCTAGCCATTTCGGGGCTGAATTCGATTTTCATGACCAGCGCTACAGAGGGTTGGGCTGTAGGCGCTGGCGGCGTCATATACCATTACACAGGCGGAGGATGGACCCTGCACACGACCGTGGGAACCACACTCAACGCAGTCTTCATGACTAGTCCAACTGATGGTTGGGCCCTCGGCAATGGTGGAGCGATCTACCATTACTTGGCAGGCTCATGGGTTGGGCCCATCTCGCCACCAGCCACTAACCTAGACTTGAAATCTGTTTTCATGTTGAGTGGAACGGAGGGCTGGGCCGTTGGCGCGGCGGGCACCACGCTTCACTATGCAAGCGGGCTTTGGAACCCTCTTGCCCCCAACCAGCTTTCAACGAACCAGAACTTGAATTCAGTCTTCTTCTACGGCGGGGTTGGTTGGGCTGTGGGAGATCTAGGAACAATCGTAACGATGGGACTCCCGCAGTCCCAAGGAATCCCCGCGGCAAGTTTCCGTTCAGTCTATCTCTCAAGCAAGAGTGAAGGGTGGATTGTTGGTTGCTCGACCGGCGGCTGCGGGACTGGTGTGGGCGAACCGGTGGTGGCTCATTGGTCTGGGACATCAATCACTCGGGGAACAGTGTCTGCAGCGGCTTCGGATCTCTATTCGGTCTTTATGGTGAGCTCGGCTGATGGATGGGCCGTAGGTGGGGTAAGCGGAGTTCCACAGATTCTGCATTTTTCCGGCGGATCATGGACGCAGATTCCAACTCCACTAGGCGGCTACGCGCTACGATCAGTGTTCATGACGGACGCAAACAGTGGTTGGGCTGTAGGAGACGGAGGAGTGATCCTTCACCATTCTGGGGGCTCGTGGTCTCTGCAGTCCAGCCCTACGACCAACACACTTCGGAGTGTATTCATGCTTGGCACTTCAGGCGGGTGGGTAGTAGGAGATGCTGGGACCATACTCAGATACCAGTCGATTAACGGTCAATGGGTTAAGCTGGCTAGCCCAACGGGCGCCAATCTCAACTCCGTATTCTTAACTGACGTCAACCAAGGTTGGGCTGTTGGTTCTGGCGGGGCTATACTTCACTACGATGGAACCATATGGACGAACGTTGCTGACTTTGTCTCAAACGACCTGAATTCTGTTTTTCAAGTCAATCCGCAGGAAGCTTGGGCCGTCGGAAACTCGGCCACGATACTCCGCTGGACTGGAATAGGCTGGTACCCGGTGCCTTTGAGCCCCGCGCTGTCCGGCAACCCTGACCTTTACTCCATCTTTCTGGTTTCGGCTGACTTTGGCCTCGTTGTTGGCGGGCAACCAGGTGGTGGCAGCCAAGGCACAGTATTGCAGATTGGGCAGCATGCGGTAACTCCAATACCGGAAGTCAGTTCACCTCAAGCTTTGGTTGTTTCTTCGCTCATGATGTCGTTTGCAGTCTTCTCAGTTACGAGACGTTTACGTAGGAGCAAAATGAGTCCACATCAGATTCAGGCGAAGTTGAACTGAAGCAAGATTGAGCACACACTTTGTTCTGTGAAATCCTTTGACGTTTCCTATCCGCAATAGTCTGACCAAGGGGCCGACCAGGAGACTGTTGGTCGGGGTTCTACTGGTCTTCCCGGCGATCCTCATTATGTTGACGTATTTCGAGGACATCGCTGAGACGGGCCTCCATTCGGGAGTGGGACCGCTGGTTTCCTTTCTCGCGGCAGTTCCTAGGAGCATCGTGTCGGTTGCGTCGGAGGCCGGTTACACAGGGATCTTCGCTCTGATGCTTGCTGAGGCGGCCGCCTTTCCTATTCCTAGTGAGATAATCCTGCCTTTTGCTGGCTACCTAGTTACGAAGGGCGTCGTCGAGTTCTGGCCCGTGATTTTCTACACAACCATAGCTGCGCTCATAGGCTCGTATGTCGACTACTACCTGGGGATGAAATTGGGTGCGCCATTTCTTCGCGGCGACCTGAGGCTTCCGTACATTAACCCAGACCACTTGCGTAGTGCCCAGAGATGGTTCGACCGTTACGGTGGAATCGCGGTCGCAATGTTTCGCTTGGTTCCAGCCGCGAGGGTTCTGATATCCTTCCCGGCTGGAGCCTACGGGATGAGCAAGTGGAAATTTGGTCTTTACACTTTGGCAGGATGCTTGCCCTGGAATATCATCCTAGTCTACTTTGGGATGTTGCTGGGCTCGTCGTGGAATGCTGTCGTTGAGGCATTCAGATACATCAATCTCGCAGCGTACGCGTTCCTGATTCTGCTCGTAGCCTGGCTGGGTTGGAAGCTATCGGCGAAACGAAGACTACGCAGATAGCGACCGATGGCTGGTTTCTGCGGTCTGGAACTTTGAACTCTTAGTGGGCCGGCCAGAAAAAGTGTAGAGGTTGCCCCTCACCAGAGCGGGATTCGGGGGAACCTCTTGTGGAATAGTGCGTCGATGCCTAACACTCGCCCGGGGGCAAGCAGGATCATGCTGAGTTGGGCGCCGATCATGACGAGGTTCACGCCAGAGGTTGAGGCTGAAGAGAAACCGGCAGCCAAGTAGAAGAAGACGTTCATGATGATTCCTCCAACCGAAGCAGGGCGGACCAAGAACCCAAGCAGAAGCGCGATCCCCACCAAGAATTCCGCGACAGCAACGAATGTGAATACAGCTGCTGCGTTGGGTATGGCGAAGCCGTTCAGGAAATCAGCCATGAATGGATAGGGATTACCTTTGGCCCATCTGCCGAATACGGCAGCAAAACCTTGGGCGGCAGCTGGGTCGGCGACCATTTCCTCGATCTTCTCGAGGCCTCCGTTCAACCATTCGTATGCAAGGAACAGGCGTAGTGGCAATGTGTAGGCAAGGATTGTGCGAGTTTCTGTCATGCTCACCATTTTTCTTGCACTGTGGATGTGGGTCGTCTTGCATACTCTATATATCTGCTGCATGGAATTTATGTTCCAGTATATATTACATGACCTCCAATATACGGAAGGAACAATTTCTCGTTCCCCGCACAAGACCACTCGCTGGTTTCACAGTTTGGACGTGATTCACGCAGGCATTGACTTCGTTTGGCTTTACACGACGATTACTATTCTTTACCTAGGCTTTGATTCGCGCCGTCGCCTGATTGCCGCCAACAAATCAGCCACAATCTCCTACTCGATGATTGTAATAGGCTCCATCTTCTTTGTTCTCGTAGCATTTCATATCCATGAGGACATCTTGGGCGCGCCTCTCACGCCGGCAATTCACCTCGCACCACTGGTTGTGTTGGCTTACAGTTTTTACGAATACAGAAGGCTGGTTCACGAAGCCCGAGGCTAGATGCTTCTCAGACTGTCTCGGTGTCCGAATGGCTTCCAGTCAGTCAGAGGGAGGAACTCAATCTGGCTACGTCCGGTGTGTTTCTCGCCTCACTTCCTACCGGATGACGCAGGAATGCGTATCGCATAGTGATCTCGAAAAGTACCGCTAGGTAGAGCAGGGGTAGAACCTGGAGAAACAGATTGCAGTAGCACCGGGTCAGCACTAGGAATGCGGTCACGCCAGTTGCAATAGCGACCTCTGCGAGAAATCGACGCAAAATTCTGTCCAATGCTGCGGAAAATGAATCGCAGTTGCCAAGTTAGCGGTTGTGCATTTACTAGGCGTGGCTGTAATTCTCAAGGCTTGTGTATATTCCATCTTGCGTGTTTGGTAGAGGGTATAATTGCTTCGAGGTGCGACTGAATGGTGGGTGAAGCTTGAGGACGTGGTTAGGATTCCTTGAGCTTTGCATGCAGCGCCTCGACTCGGCGCCTTGTGACCCAGTTCTTGTGATGGCGAAAACCGCCTCCGAAGCTTTTGGGTATGTGAAGTAGCTCATGAATCAGCGCCTTCTCCTTCTCGTCTAAGGGCAATGAGTCGAATTGGTCGGCAAGAACTTCCACGGCATAGTATACCGGCTCGCTCAGGGCTTGCTGCCAAATTCGCGGCAAGGAGTGTACTCGCGCGATAACGTTGCGGGCCTTGGACCCATGGCTTCGATAGCAGTAGACCCGATTCTTCGGTATGTGCGTCAAGCCCAACTTCTCGATGATCTCGGAGAGCATTGCCGTAATGTCAGGGGCCCTCTCGTAACGGAAACGCATGCTACAGGGAGCAGCTGGCGCATCTAAAATGTGTTTTTTGGAAAATAAAATGGAAGTGAAGAAGGCGCTTATTTCCCGAGTATGAAGTCGATGAATGGCGTGTATACCAGAAGTGTGGCCAGGGCCATTCCCACCACGAAAACGACGACCGGAAAGGCCAGTTTCACCTCTCGTTTTCGCAGTAGCATGTGAAGAACTGCCCAGCTCAGAATCCACCCCACAAGCAGAAAGGTTTCCTTTCCGCTGTAGGGGCCAATACCTTGCGCATTAGGAATCCATAGTTTCCCAACCGACAGGACCCATGCCGAGAAACTGCTCGACGCAGCCGTGCCAGTGTGGACCATTCCCATTGTCAGTAGGCCGATCATGGCTGAGAGAAAGGCTGCGACTGCGGCTCCGTTCGGTTTTCCTGCTGACACTTTTCTACACACTCCTTAGCTTCGTTATGCCTGCCCCTAGTAAGTAGGCGATCATTAGCCCACCCCAAGCAACTGCAAAGACGATTCCAACCCAGGTACGAAGGGCCCTGTTCTCGATCAGTTGGTCGCCATAACGCCAGATGACGTATGTGGCTGCGACAGCAAGTGGCAATGGGAAGAGCGCGATGAACTCTTTGAATTCGAAGAAGATCTCGTGGATCTCTGGGTTATTTTCGAGAAAGAAGGCCCTAGGCCCGCCGGCAGCCCTGTAGGAGATGTAGATCCAGTTTCCGAAGACGATTGTTGCCGCCGCAATGAAAGTCGAGATTGCTGAGAGAACCTTGAGGTCGCTGAAGGCTTTGATCTTGCCCGTGAAGAGGCGGTAACCCAAGTATGATGTTGTGGTACCGACCACAACACCCAATGTTGCGAACAGGCCGTGGGCTGCGCTGATAGCAGCAAGTTGGCTACCCCCTAGTAGCAAGCTTATGGGTGCTGAGAATAGGGCGACGATGAGCAAGAAGAGTGACACAGCTCCCCACGTGACAACGGTCACCAAGGGGGACGGATCGGCAGCCTTTTCGTTCTTGGATTCAGCTGGTGTTTTTTCCATGTAGCAATCCTCAGGCGGGAAACGGTTGCTGGTAACTATTGTGATAAAACTTCTCTCCCTAATGTAACGAGACTATGCAAACTATGTAGAGCTTGCTCGTCAACTACGCTGCGCATCAGACATCGTGCCCCGAACGTGGAGACTCGTTCAAAAACGTTGGAATCTTGGCTTGGAAACGGCTATTCTAAGGGGTTTTAGGTATAAGGACGCCCGCCCAAGAAAGCGTGGCTTCCCACTGGTTCCAACGTTGAATCTGTTATTAACCCTAGAGAGACTGTCGCACGGACCGGGAAATTTCGAGAGAAACACGGGTTTCCGGGCTAATAATCAGTCCATGAACATGTGAAACCGCTTGGCCCTCCTTAGAGGCCTATGTACTCCTCAATGTCCAATTCAAAAATGAAACCGCAGCGGCAACGAACTACAAGCTCCACATAGAGAGACTCTCGACAATCTGACATTTGCTGAATGCATGGAGGTGATTGTATGGCTAGGGAGAGTATGCTTACGCAGCGCTCGATTGTTGCGGACGATACGCTATCATTACTTACAGGCCAACCAAAGGGGTCGCTTCTCAGCTACACTGAATTGACGAAGATGATGCATAACTACATCAGAACCAAAGGCCTCCGGCTCAAGTCCTGCCCCAACTGCAACGCTCAGATACCGGGGTACTCGACGTTCTGTGACAAGTGTGGGAAGACCCTGTAGTCTGTTGCCTCATCCGTTGAGGGTTGCCAAAGCCTCCAGGGGAATCGCCTCAACTTTCCTGTACAAGGTCGAGGGCACATGGACACGTCCCTCAACCTTGAGCAGTTCTTCGATTTTGATTCCGAACAGTCTCTGGTTCTCTTCTAGGTAGGGCAGAATCAAGTTCCAGTCGTCCTGCTGCAGATCTGTTAGGCGTCCTCCGTTGAGCTGGTCGGAACCTACCTTTTTCCACGGATCCCTGATGTAGATAGCCCCGCCGGAAGCTAGAGAGAAGAGGTTTCCACCCGGGTAAGGTGTTTCAAGGCTGCGAACAGAGCCGTTGCCGTCGAATGTTATCCCGTTTACTATTACGAAACCCCCGCCGTCCAGCGGATTTCCGGCCATGAAGGACTCCGCTAGGTAGTCTAGGCATGTCCCGTTTATGATGACCCTGGGCTTGCCGACAGCATTGATGAGCGGTCGGCCTGCTGCATTTCCGAGAACGTAGACTTCGCCACCCTTTGACGCGTACATGAATGTCTGGCCGACATCCCCGTAGACCACTAGCTTGCCAGACTTCATTATTTGGGCAACCTGATCTTGGGCGGACGTGTGAACGTGGATCTCTGCGCCGTCAAGTCCAGACGCCAAGTAATCGCCTGGGTTGCCGAAAACGTCAATCCTGAAACCGTTGGACCGAGGACCTAAGCCGCAACCGCAGAACCTCTGGCCGCGCCAATCAAACGACAGCACATGCTTCCAGCCCATTTTGTAGGCCGCAACAATAAGCGCGGCTGCTGACTCGTCGCCTTCAGCTGGAAATTCAGCCACATCCGCAAGCAATGTGGACTCATTTGGCCGCGGAGGGCGTAACCGCTTCCTGGTCGCGAAGTTGAGACGCACCCAACGTGAGGTGGGGCCTTCCGAGATAAGTGAGAAGTTACGAAGAGTTGTGAAGAGTGATGATTCGATTGTTGCGCGTACCCTGCCCTGCCTAGAGTCAGGGAGCTGATGAAGGTTATCAAGCAGCCACGTGAGGGACTCTGCAGCTGCCATCTTGTCCGATGGTTCTCCTTCGCTCTCCAGAGTTTCACACAGTTGGTCGAGCGAATCAGCTGTGCTGGTGGCTTTCAGCAATAATCGTCGCGCATCGTCTGCTGGGGCTGATGCAACTACAGCTTTGAAAAGATTAGAGTCGTGACTCGATGGTTGTGTTGATACCTCACGACCGAACTTATCGCGGCAGATTAACTGCGCATGGTCTGCTAGACGATCCACAGTGAATACGAAGGCGCCGCCGTCGTTGTAGCTGCCTCCGCGTGCATTCCAGTAGATGTCAGCTTTTGCGGCAAACCTCGGGTCTTCAGTGGATAGGCTCCGTAGGCATGCGTCGATTGCTTGGCGCTCGGATGCGATTAGGCCGATTTTTGGATGCGCTCCTTGGAGTGCGAAGACTTGTGGCCTAAGCATCGAGGTGTCTGTTATTCCGATCAGGTGAAGGAGGCGACCGTTCTCTTCGCTACGGCCGACGATGAAGAACCATGGGCCGTCTGGGGACCCGTGTATGTGTGCCGCCTGAATTTCGCGGTAAATGCTGCGCTTGTCTTCGGGAAGCATGTAGAAGTCACGTTCGGTCGTAGGCGCCATTGCTTCGATTAGGTACTCTGTTGGGTAGCCGTAGACTCGTCTCCAGAGGTCGAAGAGATAGACGGCAACTTCTGTGTCCGTTAGGAAGAGGGGGTACATGTTTCTCTGAGCTAGATACTCTGAAATTGAGTGATAATTTGAGAAGTCTCCGTTATGGATGAGGGCTTCGTGCAAGCCCACAAAGGGGTGAGCTCCTCCAGGGTGCCATACCCTGCCTTTCGTGGGATACCGATTGTGGCCAATCCATATGTGTGCTTTGAAGTTCTCGAGCTTGTAATACCGAATCACCTGATCGCCATAACCAACTATCTTGAGAACCATCATGTCCTTGCCGTGTGAAAGGACGAAAGCCTTCTTCTCGCCTAGCGAGGCGTAGAATTTTCTGTTGAGCGCGTAGCTGTTTTGGTAGATGAATTCATCCTCCGCAAGCTGGCGCTGGAGGATTCCGGTTCTTTGCATGAAGTTCACGAGAGCTTCCTCGTTTACTCTGCAGAAGTACCTTCTGACCGCAGGTGGCTTTACCTCCAATCCCTCGATGCCCCTGTAATCGGAAACACAGTCAACCCAGTCGGCTGCATCAACGTCGAGATGCGGAAAAATGAATTCCTCTTCTACATCCTTCTTGACCGAGGAATCAAGATAGGCCACTTGGATCAGGTAATCCTCTTGGAGAATTTCCTGAGAAACTCCTAGGCTTTCTGCAGAAAGACCTAGGGCTGCTACTCCTCCGCCCTTTCCGTTTCCTCGGTTCTTCATCTGTGTAAGCGCAGTTAGAAGATGCTTTCCGGAGATAGATTCACAGCAAGCGACACCTATGACACCACATCCGCCCTCTGCTTCCGTCTTTGGGCTGATCTTTAATCCATGGATGAGGCTTGTTCTTGAGTTTATGATTGCTTGCAAGGATTGCATTCGCGGTCACCTGTAGACGAGCAAGTCTCTTCTTCCTCGGAGCTCCTTGAAGGAGCGCAACCCCAAGCTGTGAAGGATCTGCTTCCACTGCTTTGACCAAGACTTGTAGAGGTTGATGATTCTGCGGGCCCCCCACTCCGGTTCGATCAGTAATGAGAGTTCGGGGTCGGTGGTTGTGATGCCAACTTGGCAGCCTCTCCCTCGTTCGCAGTTTCCGCAGTGGGTGCATCCCACAGCGACGGCTTCAGCCGTTCCGATTACGCAACCGTCAGCGCCGAGTGCGATTGCTTTGGCGACATCGTAGGCGGTTCTTATTCCACCACTTGCCATCAGTGTGACTTCGTCACGAACGCCTTCAGAAACGAGATAACGGTGCACCTTCGGAATGGCGTATTCAGTGGGCATCGCGATGATCTTTTTGGCAATTTCTGGCGCAGCGCCTGTTCCTCCGTAGCCGCCGTCGATGTGAATGATGTTTGCATTCGCGTAGTAGCTACCGATGGCAACCATGTCGACGTCGACTGGAGTTGAAACTTTGACTGAGACCAAGCAGTTGCGATTGACTGCTCGTATCCAATCTACGTGCTTCTTGTGGTCCTCCACAGAATACACGCTGTGGAATGGAAACGGAGAGTACAGGCTTGAGAATGGCGTGGACTCTCTCATGTTGGCGACTTCTGACGTGACCTTGTCTGCGAGGAGATGCCCTCCCAGGCCGGGCTTTGCTCCTTGGGCGTACTTGAACTCTACAATTCGCGCGGCCTGGATCGTCTCTTCCCGCACGCCGAACATGCCTGTGGCAACTTGCGTTATGACATAGTCTTTGTACTTCATGAGTTCTGGTGGGTAGCCGCCCTCGCCCGTGCATGTGAAAGTGTTCATTCGTTGGGCCGCGATCGCTCGTGCAAGCATGAAGTTGAGGCTAACTGACCCGAAGGACATGCCCGCTCCGTAAATGGGGATCGGTATATCGATCTGAGGCCCAGATGATCGGCGGTTCAGGGAGATTGAGAGGTCGTAACCATCTTCGTCCCTTTCGAGCCCGTCATCGATGGTCTTGAACTCGAGGCGGTCAAAACCGCCTCCTGACTTTCCAACTTTGTATTCCAGATTCTTCGGAATGTCACCCGTCGTGGCCTGCTCGTAGGTGGATAAGATGAGTTCTGCGGTCCACCTTTTGTTTCCTAACGCACCAGGGACTCCGTATGTCAGGTTGGGAAGTGTCTCGATTCCGTGGTAGATGAGTTCTGAGTGTTTTCCGACTATGAGTTCACGCTCGGTGAACAATGTCTGCGAAAGCCTCCTTCTCGATTTCCTCTTGGAACATTGCCCTCCCCACGTCTCCACGCAACCGCCTGACATCTCGCATGCCCATCGCGCTAAGAATTTCGATAAGCTGATCATGCCATGAAGCAATCAGGTTGACCAGCCTTTGCTCACCCCACTTGACATCTAATTTCTCAGGCCTAATCCGGCCGTCATTCTGTGATTTGCAGTCGCCGAGAAACTCCATTTGCAGAGCGACGAGCGGGGTAGTGTCGAGCGCTACGAGGTCCGCACCGCAGATGATTGCTTTGGGCACATGTTCGGCCAGTATAATGCCCCCGCTCGCAATGACGGTGACTTCGTCTCTGAGCGACTCTTTCACCAGCCTACCATGAACGGAGCGGAGAAGATCTTTCACGAAAAGCGGATTGTCCTGTTCCCATCCGCGACCATGATAGTTTGCGTAGACATGGATGATGTCGACATCTTCCCGCGTGAGCTCCGCCGCAGTATCGTCTACTCTTTCCGCAAGGGGTAGACGAACCGAAACCGGTACCTTTGGGTTGATCTCCCTAACCTTTTGTAGCAGACCCAAGTCAGGAGTTCGCAGCTCGACGGCTGGCGCCTCCAGAATTAGATCACGATTCTTCGCGTAATCCGAACTGGAAAGGAGAGGAACCATTCTGTCCCAGTAATCTTGGGCAAGTTGACCTGCCTGGTCTGGTGAGGCAATGAATAGACTCCCTGTTCTTTTCGCTGTCGCGCCGATGGAGTTGAGAATGTACGGGTTGTTCAGACCCGGGGGCAAGTAGTCGAAGATTATGGGCATGGAGATTTCAAGCGTCCTCGAGGCTTTCCCCGTTTGACCGAAGCTGAGAAACTTTGGCTTTCTTCCGACGTCAACAAGTGTCGAGATGTATTCCCTACCATATACCCCGTCCCTAGTGGGACGGACAATCTCTGACATGTCCGTCCAGATCGAGTCCCAGCCTCTGCCACCGAAGCTTCCTTTGTACCCCATTCCTTTGACTGGAATCTTTCCTGTCGAAGCCTCGTACCATACGGTCGCAACTGGTGATTGGCTGAATGTCGCGGTGGATGGATCGTCAGGAACCCAATATGAATCAGCAAACTTGTAGAACTCAGGATTGCGGTCGACTCTGCAGAAACTTGGAAACTCTTGTACGCATCTTAAGCATCCGGTGCAACGATCTTTGATGGGATGGAAACCGCCGAACCTTCCACTGAAGACACCGTAAATACAAGGCCTGCTGAGCAGGGCTCTTCGGTACTCTTTTCGCCCGAGTTTCAGACCGTAGTGGAAGGTTTCTCGGATAAGGAATTTAGCCAGGCCAGTTTTGCCGATTCTTGGGTTGAATGGCCGTGGCTGCTGGCGGCGAGCAGGAGCAGCATGGGTTTCCACATGGAATCGCTGAAAGCCGCTACGGCCTTCTCGTAATGCCGTATCGAGTTTCTCCCTTTGTTCCAGCAAATCGCCTGCTCCGCACCCGCCGTGTATGAACCCAAAGCGGTTCCGGTGAATGAATATAATGATTTATGCTGCCTTTCTTAACATATGTCCTTTAATACTCAATTTCAATGCAAGATTGTCCAGCAGGTCTAGTTCCGACATGTCAATTCCTGAACATTCGAGCATCGATGGGACGGATAGGCGGATACTTTCTGAGCTTTTGCGTGATTGTAGGCGTTCCTACAGGCAGATTGCGAAACGAGCTGGCGTATCTGTCGGAACCGTGTTGGCTCGGATTAGGAAAATGGAGAAGTCTGGTTTGATAAAGGGATACACCACACTCCTCGACCATGAGAAGCTTGGCTATGAGCTCACGGTTCTCGCGGAGATCACGGTCTCGAAGGGGAAGCTTATCGAGATGGAGCAAGCCATAGGAAAATTGCAGAGCACATGCGCAGTTTATGATGTTACGGGCCTCACAGATGCAGTTGTGATCGCCAAATTCCACAGTCGCGAGGAACTCAGCAAGTTCACCAAAAGCCTCCTCAGCATGCCGTTCGTTGACAGAACGAATACGCACGTTGTGCTTACTACAGTTAAAGAAGACTTCCGTCTCATCTAGATGTGGAAAACAGCAATGTCCTACGCGTCCCGGCAGTCGAGTTATCTCATCGGCTCCATCGGAGCGACAATTCAAGTGCTTGCGGGCTGGTGGGATGTGTACTCACATCTCCTCCTAGGAGGCGCGGACCCTTGGTGGAATCCAGCACATCTCGTACTGTACGCTGGGGTAGCGTTAGTCATTTTCGCTGTATGGCGCGGCCTACGTGAACGACGAAACTCCCGGGCCATGAGTCCGATTCCGTTCGTGAATACGGGTGGGTTGAAGCTTGCGCGTCTCGGTTGCGTTATGCAAGTAACCGCTGGCGCCTGGAATGAGATTATCCATCATGTGTTCATACAGGATCCGCGGATTGCGCCTGCCCACGCGCTGCTGACGTTGGGCATGTTAACCATCTGCCTTGGTATGGCTATCGGATTATCGATCGAACATGGAATGACCGGGCGCGGCTTACTGATTGCTCCTTCATGGAAGCGTTGGGCTACGCTCGCCTGCTTGATTCTGATCTTCTCATCGGTCTGGTTGACTTCGGCCGGCGCATTGATTTATGTGGCTCGCGTCTTTCGAGGAACATCAGTCACTTGGATTGTCGCTGTGTTAATGTCGATAGCAGCAACACTTGTGCTGGTCCCTGCCAAGTTAGTTCTGCCGAAGTTTGGTTCTGTGACCCTGATTGGCCTAGTGTTCAATGCTGTGGCATTTTATTTCCTTGTAGCGTATCTTGGAGACATCCCGTATTTTCCCTGGGGGCTCATTCCTCCGTTATTGTTCGATGCTTTGAGTGTCGGGCTGAGGGACGTCCTGAGGCCCACGGCAGCCAGTTTGATTTCATCAGCTTCGATGGGTCTGCTTTTCTACGTGGTATACTTTCCATTCTCAGAGTATCTTTTTCCTTGGAGCGCGGGGTTTCCCGTTGTCATTCTTTTGGCTTCGAGCATCTTGGGTGCGTCGCTAGGGCTCAGAGTATACTATGGAGTTACGTCGCTGGTGTTAGGCGACCTTCGATGATGTCTTTACTTGCTTTTTGTAACGTAGATGCTGGAGGCCGTATCCAAGCCCATTGCGTATGAGGCAGAGCCAATCCTCACAAGCATTGGGCCGTTGAACGGAGTCTTCTCAACAACTTCGATCTGGATACCGGGCTGAACGCCAAGACTGGCCAAGTACCGGAGGAGCTCGGTGCTTTCATCAGGTATTTGCGCGATCGTTGCCTTCTCCCCCGTCGAGAGCTGAGAAAGCGGCCCAGCGTCGGCTTCTGTTATGACGCCGTTCCTGTCCGGGATAGGGTTGCCATGTGGGCAAGTATTCGGGTACCCAAGGGCTACCTCGATCGAAGATGCGAGATGGTCGCTTATTGAGTGCTCAAGCTTGCAGGCCTCTTCGTGTGATTCAACCCAGTCGAGATGCAAGAGGTCGGTCAGTAACCGCTCCGCTAGCCTGTGGCGCCTGAATACACCCATCGCTATTTTTCGACCTTGCGCAGTGAGTTTCACGCCCTTGTAGGGCTCGCGCGCCACAAGGCCTTTCTCTTCTAGGGCTTCGAGCGTGTTCGTTACGCTGCCCGGGGTGATGCTCAGAATCTTGGCTATGTCTCCCGTTCGTGCGGAACCGTTTCTCCTTTCAAGGCCATGGATAGTCTTGAGGTACATCTCGGGGGCAGTGTCAAATTCGTGCGCCAATGACTTTGGAACCTCGTACTTCTAGCTTAGGCATGTCGTAGAAAGATTCTTGGCATGTATTCTAAGTTCAGTATAAGCAAAGGGCCACAATCTACTTTCGGAACTGCCGTCTAGGGACAAGCCATGATTGGAAAGAAGCCGGAGAGGAAGCCCTTTGGGAGGGAGGGACCGCTGAAGGGATACCCCAAGGACCAAGCGTTGTACGCAGACCCGGAAAATTGGAGATACCCCATACACACTCCATGGCATGCAAGGGCCGCGCGACGATACTTCGACGAGTGGTCGAATAGGAGGAAGTACACGGAGGAAGAACAAGCCTACATTGACTGGCGCATCAACGAGGCATTGAAGAAGTTCGGTGCAACCCCCGAGACAGAGCGCGCGGCTCGCCGAGCACCGCGGCCGCCGCGAGGGAAAGCTGCAGAAGAGCTGTCACTGAGAGAACTGCTCGGCCTCTTCTTGGGACGTGCAAGAATGCAACGCGCTACAGAGATGAATGATTCGTTGGTTGCGGTTTCCAAAGCCACACCTGAGTTGATTAAAGGAAAAGTCAAGGACTATGTGATAGAAATAGACATCAGAAGCCGCACAATTCTACATGATTGCGAGGATTGGCGCAAGAATGCTGACTCGAAGGTCATGTGCAAACATCTTGGAAAGTTCCTGCTGACGACTGACCCAGATACTGCAACGAGCACACTGCGTGACATAATCAAGAACAAGGACTCCTGGCGTTTCGTATTTGCCCAGAAATGATAACCGAACCGTTAGGCAGTGATTTTTCTCAATCTCTCAAGGATTTTGTAACCATGCATTGTCCCAAGTTTTCCTTTCATGGCGTATGATTCCGTGAATCGTGGCAGGCCATCTGAGGCCACTCTTGGACCGGCGACGAGCAGGGGTACGGGATCGTCAGTGTGTGCCTTGGCAACGCAAGGAGTTGAATGATCTGCCGTGATGCACATCAACCTCGTCTCCGGTTCAGTGAGATTGGAGAAGAAGCCTGTGTCGATGTCCTCTATCGATTTTCTCTTGCCTTCAAAATCGCCGTCATGGCCTGGTTCGTCAGGCCCCTTCAGGTGCACGTAGACCAGATTGTAACTTCCCTCTAGTTCCAAGGCTCTGCGGGCACGCTGCGCATACGCCTCTTGCGTCCTGTCTGCGGGGAAAACTTCGGCGTCCATGCCGACGACTTTCGCTATGCCAAGTTCCACCGGCATGTCAGCCAAAGCGACCGCTTTGAATCCGAACTTCTCCTCGAGTGTGCGGACTCGAGGTGCCCGCGTCCCGGCATCACGCATCAAGAGAAAATTGGCCGGAAGCTTGCCTTCAAGCTTTCTCCTGATATTAACAGGATGATCTCGCAGAACCCCATGGATCTGTTGTGAGAACTTGTTGAGTAACTGTGTTGTCCTTAGAGCGACTTTTGTCCTGTTCAGCGGTTTGCATTTCGGAACAGTTGCAGGCAACTTCAGGCCCGATTTGGCGATGGTCACCTTGCCAGACCTTGCATAAGCTGGGTCGAGGTTTGAGACTGCGTCCGAGAACTTTCTCCCGTCACCCCGAAGGACCAACGCACACCTGTGGCCGATCGTTGCTTTCAGATCGAAACGTGTCAACCGCTTCAGAGAGTCGCTGGTGTTGATGGCTTCGGCAAGTTCCTGTGCTTCTGCTGTTGAGAGATCTCGGCCAGCTCTTCTGTCGACGATTTGACGGTTTTGGACTGTGGCGAAGTTGCACCTTAGCGCCAAGTCGCCGTCTTTGAATTCTATTCCGCTTCCGATGGCCTCGACGACGCCTCGGGACAGATCTATCCTTGACGGGTTATAGCTCAGCAGCGAGAAGACCCCAGCATCGCTCTCAGGGGCAATGCCGCGCTTCACAGTGTAGACCATACCCATTTTGCTGCGTGATGCGAGCTTGTCGAGATGAGGAGTTGACGCGGCCTCAAGCGGGGTCTTGTTTTCGTATTTCGGATCTGGCCTGTCTCCTACGCCGTCCAGAATGACATAAAGTATTGACAACCTCAGCCGCCACCATCGGATTTCTTGGTTAACACTCCCGCAGTCGACTATGTCTCTTCGCAATATATTGATTAGACGTGAATGTTGAGCTTGGAAGATGGTGATTCTTGAGGTGGCCTCTAGCAAGACAATGACTAAGATTGTGTGCACGATTGGCCCCGCGTCCCAATCACAGCAGATGCTTAAGCGCCTCGCGACCGCGGGGATGAACGTTGCAAGATTGAACCTTTC
>CAZYOZ010000006.1:0-57190 GCA_964649235.1 uncultured Candidatus Bathyarchaeia archaeon | reverse complement strand
AGACAAGAGAGTGATCCGAGAGTTCTGGATTTGCACGGCGAGGCAGACTATGCAGTTAGCGGAACGAGACGGGTACGCGCAGACAATTCGCCGAGCTGGGGCGAAGTTTGCTTGCGACACGTGCATGGCAGTGTCCCCATTGAAAGGACGCTTCAAAGTGTTAGCGACCGATTCTGCGAAGGCGTGCTACTATGCCCGCGGAACAAACAACTTCAACACGAAAATCGGTACGCTGGAAGAATGCGTGAAGGCCGCGGTGACGGGCCGATGGAGTTAGTTCGAGGGCGCAAAATTTCGGGAGGAATCGCAGAGGGCTGTGCCCTCATATCTGATGAACCGATCTCATTCTTTGGCGGCGTAGACCCGGAGACTGGAACGGTGATCGAGAGAGGCCACTCGCTGGAGGGAAAGGGAGTCAAGGATTCCGTGCTCGTGTTTCCGCATGGAAAGGGGTCTACGGTTGGCTCCTACACTCTGTACCGGATGAAAAAGAATGGCGTCGCCCCGAAAGCCATCATAAACTTGGAATCTGAGCCTATCGTTGCCGTGGGAGCAATAATCTCAGAGATCCCGGCATTGGACAAGTTGGAGAAGGATCCGTTCACGATTCTGCGCGACGGGATGAAGCTCAGAGTTAATGCTGACAAAAGTGTTGTTGAGATTCTGGACTGAGGGAACCTGACTGCCAACGAGAGTTAAGTCGGTTACTTAGCGCATAACCGTGGCGGTCGACACTGAGTAGACAGGGGGTAGCCATTGCGCTAGCATTTGCCAACGGCGGCCTTCGTCTGCGCTGTAGAATATGTGGCCCATTCTCGTTCCAACGTAGACTCCCGCCGGGTCCATCTTGTCGGTGGCAAGGCCCTCCCGCCAGCAACCGAGGTAGACATCTCCCCTCGGCAGGCCGTTTGTGAGTTTCCGCCAACTCTTGCCAGCATTGCTGGTTGTGTAGATTGCGAATTCTCGGTTTGCCACGGCGCGGAAGTTGTCGGCCTCCTCTGGAAGGACGTAGATCGTGCCGGATTTGTGTGGGTGAACCGCCAGCGGAAAACCAAAGCCGGTTTGCGAGAACTCGCCCTTGCTCGTTGGAAGGCCCTTCGACACGTCAATCCAACTCTCGGCCGCGTCTTCTGACCTGTAGACGCCGCAGTGGTTTTGCTGGTACAGGTGGCTTGGTTTGTTGGGGTCGACGAGAAGCTTGTGAACGCACTGTCCAAACTCCGGATACTTGTCGGCCAAGAAATCTGCGCGGACACGGTTGTTTTTTGGGTTCCATGTCTGGCCCGAATCATCGGACCTGAAGACACCCACAGCAGATATGCCAACATACATCCGCTTCAAGTTAGACGGGTCAACTACGATAGAATGCAGGCATAGGCCGCCTCCTCCTGGCTCCCATTTTGAGCGGGTGGGATGATTGTTCAGACTGTCCACAGGTTTCCAGGCGTTGGCTCCGTCTTCGCTCCGAAAGAGAGCTGCGGGCTCAACGCCCGCAAAGACCACGCCCGCCTCATCCGCGTGGCCTGGTTCCACATGCCAAACCTTCGCAACTGTCAGCCCAGAACCTTCAGCGAAACGTGGCGGGCTCTCGGCATTCTTCCATGTGCGGCCGAGATCCTTCGTCCAGCAGACTGTTGGGCCAAAGTGCCCGCTGTTCACGGCAGCATAGATCGTCTTTGCGTCTCGCTGATCAAACGCCATGTGAAGGACTGGCGAGCCCCTGAGGAACGGGCCTTTGATCCTCCATTTTTGCCTTCGCGAGTCGGACTGGAATATGAAAGCGCCTTTCGACGTGCCCGCCAGCACGTAAAGGTCAGCCTTCTTGGAAACCATCTTTTGACCTTTCAGCCTCCGGCCACAGCCGGCACAATATGAATGCGGTCTCCGTCTTTGAGCTTTGTCATTGGGCCGGCGCCTGAGCGAATGTCAGAGTCGTTCACGAAGATATTGACGTACCTCCGAACGCTTCCGCTCTCATCCAGAATGAAGCTGCTCAACCCAGGAATCTGCTCGTCAAGCTTCAAAAGCGCCTCGTTTACTGTAGTGGCTTCGACAACAACGTTGGAAGTGTTCCCTGCGTATTGGGACAGGGCGGCTGGTATGATGACGGTGACTGGCAAAGAACTCACCCTATGGTCAAAGTGCAAGCCGCCGGCCTACACTCAACTTCTCCGCGCGTTCCACGAGCCGGATTGCCACAGCCATGTCCTCGATTGCGATTCCAAGGTTCATCGACATAATTCGTTCCTGAGCGTTCTCTCTGGGCGGCTTCCGTCCCAGCACGATCTCATCCAAACTCGCATACACGGGCGGCAGGTCTTTGAAGTAGCCAGTTGACTTGTAGTAGAGCAACTGTTCGGTATCGTCTGTGCAGAATTTGTTCATTGCGTGCATGGCTTCAGGTCTCCAGTAAGAATCGAAATCCAGCGGGCACGCGAATAGACCATC
This sequence comes from uncultured Candidatus Bathyarchaeia archaeon, assembly GCA_964649235.1. Classification (GTDB taxonomy): domain Archaea; phylum Thermoproteota; class Bathyarchaeia; order 40CM-2-53-6; family 40CM-2-53-6; genus FEN-987. The sequence continues at coordinate 54,742 of CAZYOZ010000006.1, read as the reverse complement.
CTTGAGCCAGCCGCTGCCTATGGTCGGGCTGGGGTTCTTGATGATGGGGCCAGCAGTGACGACAACATCGCAACCCTCCACCGCCTCCCTAGGACTTCTGACAGGTTCAATGGTAAGCCCTGTTTTAGCAGTCATCTCGTCCACGTATCTCTGCTGACTAGTAGCAGAAATGTCGTAAGCCTTGACGTCTTCGAGGTTCGCGAGAATCTCGCGGAGTGCCTCTAGGTTGCTTCGCCCCTGCACCCCCAACCCCAGTATTCCAATGGTTTTCGAGTCTTTCCGGGCGAGGTACTTGGCTGCGACTGCCGTGGCTGCACCCGTACGTTTCGCGGTTACCCAAGCCCCGTCCATGATTGCCATTGGCAACCCAGTATCAGGGTCGTTCAGGACAACGAGCCCGGAGATGTACGGCAAACCTCGTTTGTAGTTCTCCGGGTAGCCGCTCACCCATTTGATTCCCGCAGCGCGAAGCCTCGGAAGGTAAGCTGGCATGGCGTGAATGAACGCGTCGGGCGCCGGGTGGATCCCCGGCTTCGGAGGCATCTCCGCATGGCCTTGGCCTTTTTCTTTGAAGGCTTCTTCCACAGCCGCAATGATTTCTTTCATTGACAGGTCCGTAGATTCAATGTCTGAACGGGAAAGGAAGAGTAGTTCGTGCGACTGGGCTGGCATCTGATTGAACTTCCATTAGGGCGCCGGACGCTATCACTGGTTGTTCGGCGGTCGCGCTTTCTCCTTCGCTCTGCTTATTATGGATAGTATCTTTTCCTTTTTCAGAGTCATCGAGGGCTTCTCTGCTAGGATTCCCTGAGGCCTAGCAATCAGCATGATTATGAGCACGATACCCAAGGCCAGCCTGTCAACCCAGACCACGCTGAACGGAAGTACCGGTTCGAGCGAGAACTTGTAGAAGTCGATGAGCTTGCGCGAAGCCACGAATATCCCCGTCCCCAACACGACGCCTAAGTTGTTCGCAGCGCCGCCCATTATGACCATAACCCACGGCCAGAAAGTCCAGGTGACCCTGTCGTATGCGGTCGCGATGACTCCCCCAGCGTAGAACGCCCAGAGGGCGCCACCGGTGGCTGCGACGGCTGAAGAAACAACAAGAACTTTCTGCCGGATCTTTACGACATCTTTTCCCAGAGCTTCCGCTGCTACTTCTCCGTCTCTCACGGCCTTCATGACACGGCCGAAGGGCGATGAGGAGACTCTCCGCATGTACACGTATGCCATCACAGCCATTATCGCTAGAGCGATTGTAGCAACGAGAAATCTTCTCCCACCTCCAACCCAAGCGTATGGGTCGGGAACCGCGACGCCCAACGTGCCTCCTGCGATCTCTGGATAATTGTATCCAACAACGTTCACGACTTCAGCCATGGCGAGAAGCGTCATGGCTAAGTAGTCCTCTCTCAGCCGGATCGCGGGATAAGACGCCACAAAGCCCAGCACAGCACCAATTCCACCGGCAAACGCCACGGTAAGGACGACTACTGAAAGCGAGAGCAACGGGTCATTCTGAAGAACCCGCGTCAAACAAGTCGTCACTGCTACATTGTCCTCAACGTACTTCAGGCCCTGTAGGACCTCCGGCTTACGGAAGCTGAATTCTGTCACACAGTCTGCCAGAATCTTGTTGTTCGCGTAGGCCTGAATGCCACGGTCCAAACCAAACAGCTGTTCAAGCAGCCTTCCTGGAAGGAAGCCCGCAGCAAACGCTCCCGCAGCGAAAGAAAGTACCTTGCCAAAATCTGGAATACCAGTATAACCAAATTCCATGTTCAAGCTGCTTGTGACGGTCAGGTAGGCTGCAAAGACAGCAACCAAGTCAACTACAAAGAGAAGGACGAGGTTGGTTTCGACCATGCGAAAGTTACCTTCCCACGACCTTCCTGATGGCCTGCGACCATTTCACGCCAGTGATTCCTTTCGGAGCCAGCAGAAGGGCTATGACCATTGCCAAAAGCGGAATGATGGCCCGATATGGGAAAACCCATGTTCCAAGTATGCCTCCTAACCAATTGGTGCCGAGAATTTCAGCCAAGCCAACAAGGAGCCCTCCTATCATTCCACCATAGATGTTAGCGAGCCCCCCAACGACGCTAGCTGCGAATATGCTGATCAGAACTCTTTGGCCATAGCCCGGATCCGATTGAAACCATAGGCCCAACATTGCACCAGCCAATCCGCCAAGCCCGCCAGCCAAGAACCACGAAACCACGTAGACACGCCTTACGTTGATTCCCAAGACACCTGCCAGAGCCATGTCTTCTATCGCCGCTCTCATCGCAACTCCGAATCTCGTCTTCGTGAGAAATACGTAGAGTACGACAACAAGGACCACAGCGATAACTGGTGCTGTCAGAAATACACCCGGCTGACCGAGCAATACCAAGTCGTGCTTTCGGAGAATGAAGTCGCGGCTCGCAATCTTGAATGTCTTTGTTAGATAATCCGCGTACATATTCAGGGACGCCACCAGGACAAGATCGTAGGCTATCGTCGCAACCATTAGGCTGACTAAACCTGCTCCTCTGCGGTTAAGGGGTCTGATGGCAACAAAATAAAGAATCAAGTTCGCGCAGCCGCCCAAGAGAAAAGCCGCCGGGAGAAATTCGTACGGGTCAGATTGCAGAAGTTCAGTTGACGTGAGCGTGACGTAGATCCCTATGCTAGCAATCGTCCCGTGGGCGAAGTTGGGGACCTTTGTGACCAGGTAGGTCAGGGTTAGGCCTACGCTCAGAAGAGAAAGTAAACTGGCGAAGACGATAGCGTCCCTGAAGATAGGTTCGATTGCCACGGACACACACCGAGAGCTCTCTATAAGTCATTTACGGCAAATCTTAACTACGCTCAGGTTGTTTTAATAGCCTACGGTGATTTTGAAAATGAGCAAACAAGCACTTAGCACAACCGCTGTCGCAATCGCAGTCATCGCTCTAATCGTTGGTGCTGCCTTGGGCGTCGCTCTAGCGCCAATGCTTGGCATGCAGCCGGAGAGGATCGTTGAGGTTCAAGTTCCCCCGCTTCAGGGTGAGATTCAGATCGGGGGCCTCCTGCCACTGACCGGCGCTCTGGGGTCGTACGGTGAGAACAGCAACCAGGCAGTAATGCTAGCACAGAGCGAAGTGAACGCTTTCCTGCAGAAGGCCGGGCAATCCTTCACCATTAAGATACTCGTCGAGGACACTGAAACGAAACCAGATGTTGCGTTACAGAAACTTCAGTCGTTAGCGGCGAAAGGTGTGAAGCTGTACGTTGGTCCTCAAACGAGTGGTGAAATACGCCAAATAAAGAGCTACGCGGACTCAAACAAGCTTGTACTCGTCAGCCAGTCCTCAACAGCCCCTGACCTTGCCATCCCCAATGACTTCGTGTTCCGGTTCTGCCCAGATGACACAATCCAAGGACCAATCGGCCCACGGCTATTCAACTCACTTGGCATAACTCACATAATCTACGTTTACAGAGGCGATGCATGGGGGGACGGGCTATTTCGGGCAAGTAGCGAAGAGGCTCAGAGGCTCGGTCTGACCGTTGCCAACGAGATACGATACGCGCCTGAAGCTAAAGAGTTCTCATCTGAAGCCAAGGCTGTGGACGACAACGTTAAGTCGCTAATGGAAGGCGGTGTCACTGCCGACAAGATAGGCATCGAACTCATAGCATTTAACGAAGCTGTCGCATTCGTGCTGGCGGCCAAAGACTACGCAGAACTGAAAGAAGTGAAATGGTTCGGCAGCGACGGCACAGCCCAGCTGGCTGAGTTAGTTGCAGATGCCAACGCAGCTGCCTTTTCAGCTGACATCAAGTGGATCAACCCGATCTTTGCACCGAGTACGAATGAGAAGTACCAGAGAGTCACAGATTATGTGAAGCAACAACTTGGAAGAGTTCCCGACAGCTATGCTTACGCAGCATACGACATTGTATGGGGTCTAACCCTGGCGTTGATGCAGGTTCAGAAGAACGATGGCGATGCAGTGAGATCAGTGCTGGCAGACGTTGCGAACAACTATTATGGGGCTGTTGGTTGGACCAAACTGAACGCCGCTGGCGACTTGGCTTCTGCGGATTACTGGCTCTGGATTATAGCTCCATCAGCCGGGAAGTATGAGTGGGTTCAGGCCGGAACCTACAGCTTCTCAACAGGCAGCTTTGTATGGACGCCTGGTTTTACACCATAGACTTCTGCTCTACCCAAAAACACTAATCCCACTCCCATTTTTTTAATGCAATCATGCAAGACGGAATACTCCTGACCGCGACCGAAGTAAGCAAAAGTTTCGGTGGTGTGGTCGCGCTTGAGAAAGCGAGCATAGGTGTGAGACATCGCGAGCTCGCCTTGCTGATTGGACCGAACGGCAGCGGAAAGACGACTTTAGTTAACGTTCTTACCGGAGTCTACAAGCCCGACACCGGCCGCATCATATTCAATGGTAATGATATTACTGGCATGCCACCGCATGAAACATTCCGCCTGGGCTTGGTTCGAACCTTTCAGATCCCTCAACCCTTCCTCAAACTAAGCGTTCTCGAGAACCTTTTGGTCGCGAAACGTGACAATGCCGGAGAAGGGCCAGTGTCTTCCCTAGGCAGAAAGTGGCTGAAGGCGGAGGAGGAACATGTAGAAACTGCGTTCAAGGTACTGGAACTCATCAAGCTTAATGAACTCTGGGACAGGGAGGCATACCAGCTTAGCGGGGGACAGCTCAAACTCTTGGAGGCTGGACGCGCTCTGATGAGCGGTGCACGCATGCTCGTAATGGACGAACCCGCGGCAGGGGTCAACCCTACGCTTGCACACGAAGTGTTTCAACACCTCACAGAACTCAACCGAAAAGCAGACCTGACCTTCCTGCTAATAGAGCACAGGCTAGAACTCGCAATTCCATACGTGGACAAGGTGTACGCGATGTTTCGAGGCAAAATCATTGCTGAAGGAAAACCAGACGAGATCCTTAAGGACCCACGAGTTGCTGAGGCCTACCTTGGCACGTAGCTTCTGACCAAAAGAGGTCTAGCCTTGGGAAGCCTGCTTTCGGCGGAGAAGATCTCTGCTGGCTATCGTAGGCTACATGTACTGTTTGATGTTTCAGCTGAATTCCCCGAGAAACAGATCACAGTAGTCGTTGGACCGAACGGAAGTGGTAAGAGCACACTTTTGAAAACGATCTTCGGACTAACCGACGTTTACTCAGGCAGGATCTTGTTCAACGGAAATGACATAACTCGAAGCCCTCCCGACAAGGTTTCACGGTTCGGCATCGCATATCTTCCTCAAGTCAATAATGTCTTCAACGAATTGGCAGTAAGAGAAAACCTGCTGATGGCGGGATACGTTCTGCAGAAAGACGAAAGCCAGAAAAGAGAAACAGAGATGACTGATACGTTTCCTGTCCTGAAAGAGCACTGGAACCGAAAAGCGGGGACATTGAGCGGCGGAGAAAAACAAATGGTGGCCATGGCCATGGCGCTGATTAGAAGGCCAAGGGTAATGCTATTCGACGAACCAACCGGAAACCTTGCACCCAAAATCGCAAAGCAGGTTCTCGACAGAATCGCTAGGATCAGAGACGAGTACGGCTTGGCTATAGCGCTTGCGGAGCAGAATGCGAAGAGGGCCCTCGAGATTGGTGACAAGGCTCTGTTGCTCGTCAGCGGCCAAGTATCATTCTCCGGAGGCGCTGATGAACTGCTCAATCAACCCGAACTCGCACGCATGTACTTTGGAGTGGGCCGATGAAACCCATTGAACACAGCTTGATTCAGCGCGGAATGCTATATGAGTTCAGCAATTCCGTTTTGATAAGAGCTATCGGAACCAGCTCATCCTAAAAGAGAAAGATGTCATACTTCATATGTGACTGAAAGTCCAGCCTTACAGGCGGAGATTTCTGGCTAACGTGTTTCCTAGAATGTGAGCTCGCGACACGAAATGAGGCTCTTCAGGACGGTCACCTGCGTGCTCAGGTGCCAACGCAAAATCCTGCTCTTGAAAAGAGCACCGACAGTCCGCATCAACCCTTGCCGTTGGTCGGCAGTTACGGGTCGCATCGGAGGAAAGCGCTCACCCGAAAGGACTTGTTACCGAGAGATCCGCGAGGAAACCGGAGTGAGAAGGCAAGAACTTCCCTTGGTCAAACGAGGCAAATCATACTGGCTTCGCATTGGGCCTGACGTCAAAGCACAGGTCCAACCGTTCCTCTTCGATTGCCGGACCAGCCGCGTCCGGCTGAACTGGGAACACACCGATTACAGGTGGACACTACCGCGACGGATTCCCAAGTTCAAGCTGATCCCGAAATTTGACTTAACTCTGAAAGCGCTTGACCTCGCCTGAGAACCTAGTCGGATTCAGCCTGGCTCACCTTTTTCTGAGCACCTCAGGATTAACAGGGTAAGGAAGGATTTCCCCTTTCAGTCCCGCGATCAGGTTCTCAGCCGCCATCAATGCCATCTTCGTTCGGGTGGCAACCGAAGCGCTTGCGATATGCGGCGTCACAATCAAATTATCCAGAGTCAACAACGGGTGGTCTGCCGGAAGAGGCTCGGGCTCGGTCACGTCTAATGCTGCGAACGCGATTCCCCTGTCCCGTAGCGCCTCATACAACGCGATTTGGTCGACAATTGGACCTCTGGATGTGTTGACGAGAACGCAAGTATTCTTCATTTTCGAGAATTCTTCGCGGCCGATCATGTGCTTTGTTTCGGATGTAAGGTTGGTGTGCAGTGTGATGAAGTCCGAACTGGTCAGAAGTTCCTTAAACTCCACAAATTGGAGTCCCAGCTCTTTCTCCAGCTCTCCGTGTTTTGTTCTACTATAGTACAGGAGCTTCATGCCAAATCCCTTGGCCCGGCGGGCGACAGCTTCGCCGATTCTACCCAAGCCTACAATTCCTAGTGTGGAATTGTGGACATCTTGGCCTAGGAACAGCATGGGGCCCCATGTCTTCCACTTGCCAGCCCTAACAGCCTTTTCTCCTTCCGTGATACGCCTCGCGGCGGCCATCATTAGAGCAAACGTGAAGTCCGCGGTCGTCTCAGTAAGCACGCCCGGCGTGTTTCCGACAATTATTCCGCGCCTTGTAGCTTCGAGCACATCGACATTATCGTAGCCTACCGCGCAGTTACTCACAACCCTCAGCCTCGGAGCCGAGTCGAATACGGCTGCATCAATCGTGTCTGTCAACAGGCAAAGTAAGCCCTCTATGTCGCGCAGATTTTCTAGTAGAACCTCCCTTGGGGGCGGAAGCTCTCCGTCCCAAACGGCCGCTTCGCAGAACGAATAGATCTGGTTCATCGCCTCTTCCGGTAAAAGCCTAGTTACAAACACCTTCGGCTCCATGGCAAGTCAACCCAAGCAACACGTTTCACCAGCAGATGCTGCTTCCTAGCGTATGAGTCATTGCGTGGAGGTAAACCCAATTCCGAGACATGAGCGTCTTCCCGGTCTACGCTTAATACGTGCTTTAACCACGAGCTATTCTCGAAGCCGGGGTAGCCTAGCTAGGTAAGGCGACAGAGCCCTTTAGCGTAAAGGGGACGTTGAACCTCGAGATCTGCGGTTAGCACTGGGTCAGGATAGCTGTTGGCCCTTGGGGCCTCGTGGGTTCAAATCCCACCCCCGGCGCCAGTTACCGCGCCGAGTGTTCAGATCGGGTTTCCGCAAGGTTTCGCAAGGGTTGCTTCTCACAAGCTTTCGCGTGCCCATTTCTGGAAGCTCGGGAACTGTCTGTCTTTGCTAAGCTCTTGTAGTACTCGACGAACTCCTGGTACAGCATCGAATCCTGTATCTGAGCTGTATATCGTGTTGATCCTGTTTCTCTGCATCATGGCTAGATTGATGCAGTCGAGGTAACCCAGCCGATACAAGCCCAAGTGATGCTCAGCTTCCAGCTGATCCTCCATGATGGGAGGTTCGATCTTCAGGCTTGTGTACGACTGGATGCTGTCCAGGAAATTTGGAAGCACCGATCGCTTGTATCTGGCAAGCCAAAGCGACGCCTCATCCTTCACGATTGTCGACGTTAACGTTGACTCACCGTCTTCAATTCTGCGAAGGATGAACCCCGACGCCGCAACCTCTAGCTTGGAGAGATCGCGTTTCGCGGCCTTGAACCAGTTGATGAAAATCGTTGAATCGAGAAAATTCACTTTGACCTACTCAACTTTCTCATTGCCTCGCTGAGGAAGAGCTCGTCGCCCACCAAGTCACCAGAGACGTCGCTGGCGATTCCAAAGATTCGTTTCGTCGGATCTTGTACCTTCTCTCGCCTAGAAAGAACCAAAGAGCCACCCTCCACCCTATACTCTAGGACGTCCCCTCTTCGGATCTTCGCCTCCTTTCGGAACTCTCGCGGCAAAGTGACTCTGTCGCCCTCGATGACCACAATTCGTCCCATAGCGCGTCCCGGCTGGGATACGTACGAAGGGGATACGAGTCTACGATATAAACGTACCAGGCTCCCTGTTTGTCCACGTTTGAAAGCTGCGGTAGCTCCTGATGCTTTGGGTCTCGTGGGTTCAAATCCCACCCCGGGCGCCAACCCCTTGAGCTTCATGTTCCTCATGCGACAATGAGCGAGGCTTGCCACGAGTCGGCAGTTCAGTCTAGTGACCACCGAATCATCGAATCTCTTATGCCGGACTTGAGGAAAGCCTCTATATCAACCGGTTCGGGTATTTCGACAGAATACGTTGTCAGGTAGCAGTGGGGCCTTTGCAACCAGCCGACCTTGCTCGGTCGAAGAGTTTCGTTCCGCCAGCGTTTTCTTCAAAGCAGTTGACGCTCGATCAACGCAGGGTGGCTGTGTTGCCCTTGAAGAACATCAGTCCTGACCCGAAGGACGAGTACTTCGCCGATGGTCTGACTGAGGAGTTTATCTCGACAATATCGAAACTTCACGAGTTAAGCGTGATATCGAGCACCTCCGTTATGCAATACAAAACCAAGTCCAAGCCCCTTGTCGAGGTCGGACGTGAATTGAACGCTGGAACGATACTCGAGGGAAGCGTCCGCAAGGCAGGAAACAGAGTTCGCATTACAGTGCAAATGATCGATGCAAAGCACGACAAGCACCTCTGGGCCGAAAGCTACGACAGAGAGCTGCATGACGTATTCGCGATCCAGAGCGACATAGCCAGCAGAGTCGCAGATGCGCTCAAGCTGGAACTCCTCGCTGGCGAAAGGAAAGGCATAGGAAAAGCTATCACAGAAAGCGTCGAGGCACACAACCTGTACCTCAAGGGAGTCTATCACTTCAACAGAGGCTCGCCCCGCGATATCGAAAGGGCAATTCAATACTTTGAGCTAGCGTGCGAGCAGGATTCAGGGTTCGCGCTTGCGTACGCAAAGGTGGCCTACTGCTATGCAGCTTTGGCGGGTGAGTCCATGTCTCCTCTCGAGGCCTTTCCCAAAGCGAAGAAGTTCTTGGCACGGGCACTCTCGCTCGACGACAGACTTGCGGAAGCTCACAAGGTGCGGGCGTTAATAGCCAACCAATATGACTGGGATTGGGCGACAACCGAAACGAGTTTTATGGAAGCCGTATCGCTCAATCCGAGTCTAGCTGAAGCCCACGTCTGGTACGCCTGGTTTCTAGCGATGATGGGGCGCTTCGGCGAGGCGCTTTCAGAAGCAACCCGGGCGTACGAGCTGGATCCAGTGTCGCCCTTTACGGGAACCATTTGCGGCCTTGTGAACTGGATGGCGGGAAAGAACGACAGAGCTCGAGAACTTTGCATGGAAATGCTGAAGATTAATCCGAACTTCGCAAGGGCACATTCGATTCTTGCACTTCTCAACGCAACGGAGTCCAAAGTGGAAGATGCTATCAAGGAAACTGATAAGATGATAAGCATCTCCGATGAGGCGCTCTTCCGCGAGTTCCAAGCTAAGGTCTATGCGTTCGTCGGATTGAAGGAGAATGCCAGGGAGATATTGAATGGCTTGCTATCGAAGAAGTTCAACGGATACGCCTCGCCAGCAGAGATCGGCGTAATCTATTACATGCTCGGAGAGAAAGATAGCGGCTACCAATGGATGCAGAAGGCCTACGAAGCTCGAGACCCTTTCTTGCCCATGTCGAACAAATGGCCCACATCAAACGCAGCACGGGAAGACCCCAGGTTCCTCGAACTTCTGAATAAGATGAAGCTGCCCTGAACTTCAGCTAAGAGAGAGACTCAGGAAGCAGTGTGGCTTGACGAAATAAATAGCCGTCGGCCAGCTGACGCGCACCAGAATTTCTCAACATTGGCTAAGGTTGACCTAAACACTAAGTGTAAGGTATGCGATGAGTGCAGCGTGAGTTTAGTTGTCTAGCGAGAAAACCTCGGACCCAGACAAACTTCCGGGGTTCATCCAGTCAAGCGAGGAAAACCACGGGGGTTCAAATCCCGCTCTAGGGGAAAACTACGGAACCCTAGAGGGCGGAGGAAAATCCCACCCCCGGCGCCTTACAAAACTTGTACGCTCTGTTCCATTGGAGAAGGGTGTGTCTGATTGCGCGGCCAGAATCTGTCCCTCCCCCTGGTCATTTTATTGGACATCAAATAGACCGAAATTTGATTGATGAAGAGCGAATTTGCGACAAGACATAACCTTAACTAGCATGCCGGAGAGGCGCGTCTCAACTCGCCTTGTCGGTGCAGGTCAGGAGGTGGAATAATTATGGCGAAATACATGATTGAGTTCAATCCCCCCGTGGATGCGAAGAATAGTTTCGAGAAAAGTCCGGATTTGCAGAAGAAGATGGGAGAGGCCATAGAGCGAATGAAGCCTCTCGCTGCTTGGTTCACCTTCAGGTACGGTTTCTTCGTAGTGGAAGCAAACTCAAACGACGAACTCACCAGAAAGGTGGCGCCGTTCTTCTATCTGTTCAAGACAGACGTGAAAATATCACCGGCCCTCGGTCTAGATGAGTTCCCCAAAGTTGTAGCTGCCCTCGGTGAAGAAGCAAAGAAGTACGGATACTAAGAAAGTCCGCCTATAATTTTCGCGCGAGGTTGGACTTGTACCCTCTATTTTCACTGGACCGTTCTTCCGTGCTGTGACACACCTTGCATTCTTCGAAGTACGCGAGCGGAGCAAATTGAACTCGACCCGCCGACCTAAGAGTTTAGTGCAAGACAGGCAATATGCGTGAACGAAACCTCATATGTCCGACGAGAAACACTCTTCCTCCAACGAATTTCCGGGGTTCATCGAGTCAAGCGGGGAAAACCACGGGGGTTCAAATCCAACCGTGGGGGGTTTCCGACAAACCCACGTGGGTGAAAATCCCCCCCGGCGCCAACACAGAACCTATCGGAGATCCTAGCCTTCGGCTTCTGGATGCGCAAGCAAGGCTACAGAGCCAGCACAATCCAAGCGCCATCAGCACCCTGAAAGCGGTAGCAAAGAAGCGCTCGTCCGCTACATGATTCTCAGAGATACTGCTTGAACCAATTGATCGCTGCATCCGCAGACTTCGACAGCCAAGGCTCACGGTAGATCTCAAAGTGGCGGATTGGCAGGACGATCATGTCTTTAGGCGGCCGGGCCTTCTCGTAGGTTGCCCTGACTATATCCATGTAAGAGCGAATCAAACCTTCCTTTTCAGCAGGGATTAGCAGCAGCGCCGTTGGTGACATCAACTCGATCGAACTGACGGCATCAAACTCACGCATCTTCTCCAAGGACTCAAGGGTTATCTGGTTACGCCAGTTCGGAGCTTTCACTATAGTCATAACGCCATCGTATGCTTCTTTTCCTGGCAGGCAACATGGCTCCCCTTCTGGTGCCACGAGTTTCATGTAGTTGACCACTCCGGTCTTGTAGCGTTCAATGCGGTCGCGCAACAGTAGCTCACCCAAACGGTCCCATCCTTCAGGGTTGCTAGCTCGTCGCATGGACGGGGGGAGGATTGCTGGAACTTGGGCAACCACGGCTTTGACTCGCTTGTCGAAGGTTCCTACCCATATAACCAACACTCCGCCATACGAAGTTCCCCATACACCAATCCGCCCAGGGTCCACCTCTGGCTGCTGGGAAACCCAGGTAATGGCATTGCGGCAGTCCTCTGTCATCTCGAGAGGAAACACTTGACTGCGGGGTTCGCCTTCACTATCCCCGAAGAAACGAAAATCAAAGGCCAACGTTACAAAGCCAGCTGCAGCAAAGCGCTCAGCATAATCTGGCAAGACAGCTTCCTTGACGCCAGTGAGACCGTTGGCCATTACAATGGCTGGTGCCTTCTGACCCGATTTCAGGTCATCCGGCACGTACAGCAGGCCACTACAACGCAATCCCTTGCTGGCAAAGGTTATGTCCCTACGCATTTGGACATCAGCGCCTACGACCAGAAGTCGTCCAGAGCGTACGGGTCGGAGTAGTAACCTCGTACCTCAAGAATCTTGCCATCTTTAATGCGCATCACTTGACAGGCCGTGAGATCAAGACGTTTCGTACCGCGTGTCCCTGTGGCATGCTGCAGTGCTACCGCGTGTCGATCATTTGCAACCACATCGGTGAGCTCCGCCTTGAATGTGCCTCCGCTAAGCTCCTTCAGCTTCCCAAAAAAGCGGATGATCGCATCCACACCCTGATGGTCGCCAGCGATGCGACTCCGTCCCGGCAAGTGCCAAACCGCGTCGCGGACGAAGCAGCTCTTGGCTGTCTCCAAATCACCCCGGGCGAACGCATCATAGAGCCGTCGAACGACCTTCGCATTCGGGTGTTCAGCGTTTGGCATCGATGTCATGCCTCGGTTGGACGACGCCTCGTATTTTAGGGTAACAAAACCCTCCCAAACCCCAAACTGTGATGTGGTTTGGGTGGATGTTTGTGGGCATAGTGGTGCGCACACACACCGAGAAATTCAGCGAATCACCAAAAGACACAACTGCGACCGAGCCGCATCATGTTGTGTGCAGCTTCTTGCCACGCATTTCGATAATTGAGGATTTGACCAAAGAACCGATTCCCGCTGGGACAAACATCCTGGTGGAATATGACCCAGGGTCTCACTGGTACGCGGCTTCTCATACAATTGCAGCCGGATGGCTGAAGTCAGGCGGCGAAAGAGTCAGCATTACTGCAATCGCCCAGCCACCGGAGACGATTCGCCTGCAACTCAAAAAGCTCGGACTGGATTGCGAGGAACTTGAAAAGGCTGACAGGCTACGCATCCATGACTACTATACGGCAACGTTAGGTCTGAAATCAACGGAAAGGTTTGGGTACAGTAGCTTGAAGGCGGCTGAAGTAAGCATCGATTTCGTAAAGACTCAGCTTACAGGTCCACCAATACCGGAGGTACTGAGAATCGTGGACAGTGCATCTCCCATGAGCCGGTTCAATGAGGAGAAGAGTTGGGTCGAATTCCTGCTTACTCGAGGTCTGCCCGTGGCGAGGTTAACGAAATCATCGCTCATCGGGGGCATGATTAGGGGCATCCACAGCGATTGGGTCTACAAGCAGCTAGAAGATGCTAACGACGCGATTATTGACATGAAGCTTGACGAATCGGGCGAGGAGCCGAAGAACTTGATCAGGATCAGGAGTATGCGCAATATTGGTTTCGACGCACGATGGCATCTACTGAAGATGACTGAGAACCAAGTTACGTTGGAGTAGTTCTTCGCCTCGTTGGTTCTCAGTGTGTGATGTATCAATGGTGCGCACACACACTTTTCAAACGAACGACGACGGTTCAAACTTGGACGCTCGCACCATTCATACCACACACATGAAAGGACGATTGGCACGATTATTCGACGAGACTTGCGTGACCGGTTGAGTTGACCTTTAGGGTTCGCCATTTTGTTGTGTGAGCTAATCCCTTGAAGCTCTTAATCCGAATGGCATTCTGCAGTTCGTCGTTTCTCTCGCGCAACGTCAACTCGAAGACACCGTCAGCTAACATTTCGATGTTTGAGTAGAGCGGTTCGCTGTGGAATCCTTTGACAACACCGTAGAGTCGGATCCCTTTCATGGGTCTCACCTTGGCGATGAGTCTGTCGAACCATTGCATGAAGGGGCGTTCATCGTTGTACTTGAGTATCGTCGATACGTTGTCGACAATCGCGAAATCGAAAATTGGGGAGTAGTCTCTCCAGAAGATCGGCACGTCGGCGCTTAACTTTGCAACTGAAAGGGAATCTACCGAGAATGGTTCATCTGATTTCTTCCCGGTCATCCATGTGTGCCAATCGTATAACCAGAATTTCTTGGTTTCTTCCAGCTCTGTTAGATTCGGTAGTGCACGTTGAAGTTCGCGCCTGACCTCGGCTGGAGGTGCAGAAACAGCCACAAAGTTGACGACATGCCCCTGCTTTAGTACTCCCGCCGCGATAGTAAGTGCCAAAGCTGGCCAATCCGTCGACGCTTCAAAGAGTGTCACCAAGAACCTGCTTCTCGGCACGTCGCGCCCCAGGAGCTGAGAAAGTATTGGAATTTGAAGCGCATTGTCCTCGGACATGACTGAACACCCATAGAAAGCAAACTGTCAAGTTTAGTCTTTATTCTTGAGCCACAGGTCTTCGGTGTGTGAGAAGTGGAAGAATCTTCTTCAAATCCCGAGAAGACGCCCTCCAGTTCGCGGAGTGAACTCAACTCACACCCGTGGGTTCAAGTCCCACCCCCGGCGCCTGTTACCGTACCGATTCTAAACAGCCCATCTCCCGACTCCTTTTCTGGGAGACAATTGTAAGCTGTATGTCCCATATTTTAGGAACTTCAAAACCATCGAGCGAGATGCATCTCAAGTTTTTATTTCGGAAAACCAAAACATGTTTCGGAAAACCGAAAGTGATACGATGTACTTGGAAAGAATGCTAGGAAGCCGGACCAAGGTTAATTCCTTAGCAGTGCTTGTGTGCAATCTTGAGAAGTCTTTCTTGGAAGTGGAGCTAGCAAAAGAAGCTGGAACTTCGGTTTCCGAGGTGAATAGGCAGATGACGGATTTGATAAACTCGGGCCTTGTTTTGTTGGAGAGAGTAGGCAAAGGAAAGATGTACCGCATCAACCGCAAACACTTCCTCTTTAGACCGCTTAAGAGCTTGTTCAGGAACTTGGAGGCCGTCTACAGGCGAGCAGCGCTTGAGATTGTTAAGTATGTAACCAAGAGGTTCAAGATACAGGCCGCAATTCTGTTCGGAAGTCTTTCGAGAGGAGCAATAAGAAGCGACATAGTGAAGGAGCTGAGCGACATAGATATTGCGATAGTAGCCTCGTCGAAGAGCGTTGCCTCCATAAGGAAAGCTCTCATTTCTTACGTCAACTCAGAGATTGGTTACAAGTATGGAATCTCTGTGTACCCGGTCGTACTTTCCCCTGAGGAATACGTCGCTGCCCTCAAGGAGAACTCGTTTGTAAGTGACATACACGCAAAGGGGGAGGTCCTATATGGCGAAAAGCCGAGAAGATTTGGTTAGATGGAGCCTGAGGAGAGCGGAAGAGTTCATGGAATCCGCACGAAAGAATCTTGACGAAAACAGGCTCTTTCCGGCAGCCGAGGAGATCTTTCGCGCCGTCGAAACGACTCTCGAAGGCCTGCTGTACAACTTCGGAGTTAGGAAAATCGAATACCCCGAAGGATAAAGAAGTTCACAGGGAGACTTGCTCTTCAATTCCTGATTAGGGATACCTTGTTGAGACGCGGAAGAATCTCACGACAAGAATATGACAAATACCTGGCCTTGGCAACCGGGCTTCATCTGGCGGGATACCAACAGACTAGGGTGTTTAAGCTCGCCGAGTTGGAAGAAGATCTAAGGTTCGCGGAGGAACTACACGCGAAGGCTAAGTCTATCGTCAGGAAATAGGTCCGAAATGACATGTGACCGAGAGCCTGCGGACCTCGGGAACGACCTGCGGAACAGGCCAGAGAGCTGTTGGCCCTTGGGGCCTCGTGGGTTCAAATCCAACCTGGGGGGTTTTGAGCGAACCCAGGGGGTGAAAGTCCCACCCCCGGCGCCAAGCCTCTTTGCCTCGCTCCACAGTTTCTAGGAGTCCGCAATCATGGAGATTGTTCTTTACCATAGTGGGAAATGCGTTTAATATGTGGGACATCAAACATCTGACTAGATGACGCTTGGGCGAAGTCGCACTCGACGACAAGTATAGAGTCGTTCTCGACAAAAAGACACGAGAGATCGCAGGCATCAACAAGGGGGATAAACTCGTCGCTATTCCCTTCAAAGGCGGCGTGATATTGGTAGCACCACGTGATCGCAAGTTCGCTGCTAGCCTCACAGGATTTGAGTTCAAGGAAGAACGACATGAAGCTTCACGTTTCATATTCCGAAGGAAAAGCTAGTTGCCCGTTCTAGATACTGTTGTGCTCTTCGCTACAGCGGATTCGAAGGATAGACACCATCAACGTGCTAAGAGGCATCTGCAGCTAATAGGTGAACCACAAGTCTACTTGGGCGCGTTCGCACTCTTCGAATTCGATATCACTCTGAAGAGTAGAGGCTTCACATTCGAGCAGCGAATGGAGAAGTATGCTTCACTGCTACGGGACTATTCTCCTCTAGATCGGAAGGTCGCGAGATTAAGCCCTTCCATTTTCTATCTGGTGTCAAGACTAGAGGAAGAAGCTGATCTTGAGTACTTCGACGCGGGCATTGCGGCCGAGGCCCTACAACTGGATGGGTTGGTCGTTTCCACAGACAGAGCATTTGACAAAGTTGAAGGTCTCATAAGAACATGGTAGGAATTCGATCCCAATACCGTTTGTGACATTCGCAAACTGTCATCGTCCATCGTCATAGCTTGGCCATAACCGTTCGTCCTCTGCCCCTCGTGGGTTCAAATCCGCCCGGAGCCAGTAATCGAACCCAAGTGGAGAAATTCGGCTCAACTTTGCCGACAAGCAAGGATGCACGGCAAGTCTTAATTGTATTACGCAGGCTTTGACTGGCTAGTCTTGGTGATGTTATGGAGGAGAAGAGAATATTCGCTAGACCTGCGTCAGGACTCATTCGCGCTGTCTCGGCATGGGACGCCATGATCTATAATGTTGTCTTCATGGCCCCTACTGCCATCTTCGTGTATGGCTTCTTTGCGTTAGCCCTCTTTCCCGGCGCTGACCTTCCGACCACAGCGCTCATTTCGATTCCTCTCGCCGTAACCGTCGGTCTGTTCTACGCGCTCTATTCTGCTGCTATGCCCAGATCAGGGGGCGATTACATCTGGGTAAGCAGAGTGCTACACCCAGTCCTAGGCTTCATGAACAATGTCGTTCTGTTCCTGATACTGCTCTCGATCGCAGGCTCCTACATGCCTTGGTTCACCCAGTGGGGAATAGCTCCAATCCTACACTACTTCGGACAAGCAGACACCGCGGCCTTAGTGTCCTCCAACGAGTTCACTTTCGCGTGGGCTGTCCTGTACTGGCTGATTTGTGCAGCAATAGTTTCGCGTGGAGTGAAGGCCACACATTATGCATTCTGGATTTTCTTCGCCCTAATCTTGGTCGGAGTCATAGCATACGTCGGTACGTTCTTGAGCACGAACCCAACACAGTATGCTGCAAGTTTCGATACGCTCTCTGGAATGAACTATAGCAACGCGATCCAGACAGCCTTGAAATCCGGCCTGCCGGCCGGATTCGCAAGCTCAGCAACGCTCCTGGCAGTAGCCTTCACTTACCTGAACTTCATCGGGTTCAACGCTTCAGTCTACTACGCTGGCGAAATAAAGGAAGTCAGGAAGTCGCAGTTCATTGCAATAATAGGCAGTATACTAGTCTTCGGATTTATCACATGGCTCCTGTACGAGGCAGCATACATTGGAATGGGTAGTCAATTCCTTGGGGCCATGGCCTATCTTGCAGCAACAGGCGACCCGTCATACCAGCTCTCGTTGCCTCCATTCCTGCATGTGCTTTTCCAGTACGCAACCAGCAACCCTGCAGCTATCTTCCTCACATTGTTTGCCTTCTCAATGATGACTCTGTCATCCTCCCTGACATACATATTCATCGGAGTCCGCTTCATCTTCGCTTGGTCCTTCGACCGCGTGGTCCCGACAACACTCGCGAAGATCGATCGCAAACACAACTCTCCGTACATGGCCCTCATCGCGGTGACAATCATCGCCATAATCTTGCAGGCTTTGTGGAGCTTCACGCCGCTGTTAGGCTATTTCGCGTATGCAGTGTTTGGTTACATGATCATGCAATCAATTGTGGCGATTTCCGGAATGGTCTTCCCGTGGAGAAGAAGAGACATCTTCGAGGTTTCACCGTCGGTCACAAAGACTAAGGTCGGCCCTGTACCTGCAATCTCCATCCTTGGATTCCTGACTCTTCTCATTTCGATCTGGCTGGGGTACGCAAGTATCTCTCCCGCCTTCGTCGGCTCACTGAATCCCACAATCGTAACATTCACGCTTGGACTCTTCGTCATAGGCATTGTCATATACGTCGTCTCCTCGGCCTACCACCGGAGCAGAGGCATACCATTAGAGCTATCATTCAAAGAGCTGCCGCCCGAATAGCCAAACTGGCCAGATGTCTTGCCCAGAACCCGCATCTTCTTTGCTACAGACATCCACGGCTCTGACCGATGCTTCGGTAAATTCCTAAGCGCCGCTAGAGTCTACAAGGCAAATGTGCTCATCCTCGGCGGCGACATAACCGGGAAGATGATCGTCCCCATCGTCAAAATGAACGACGGCAGCTACCGCGTGAACTTCCTAGGAAAAGAAGAACGCCCACGGAACGACGAGGAGCTAAAGGCGATCATGAGAACGGTCAGAACCGTTGGATATTATGCCCATGTGACGGACGAAGCAGGGCTTAAAGAAATGACAAATGACCCAGCCGGACTGCAGCAAATATTTCAGAAAATGATGACTGATTCGGTGCAGCGGTGGATCCGCCAAGCAGAAGAACGCCTGAAAGGGTCCGGGGTCAAATGTTTCATATCCGCAGGAAACGACGACGAATACTACATTGACCCAATGCTGAACTCCTCAGACTACGTAATCTACCCTGAAGGGAAGGTCATCAACTTAGACGATAGACACGAAATGGCAAGCTGCGGTAACACGAACATGACCCCCTGGAATTGCCCCAGAGACATTACGGAGGAAGAGCTCAGCAAGAAGATTGAGGACATGCTCTCCAAGGTCAATGACAGCTCCAACTGCGTTCTCAATTTTCATTGTCCGCCGTACGGAACTACCATAGACATGGCCCCGAAGCTTACGGCGGAATTGAAGCCTGTCCTTGAACCTGGTGGTGGCATGGAAATGACACCCGTCGGAAGCATTTCAGTTCGTAAGGCAATAGAAACCTACCAACCGCTGCTTGGGCTTCACGGTCACATACACGAATCGAAGGGAGTTGCAAAAATCGGGCGAACCCTGTGCGCCAACCCAGGCAGCGAGTACACCGAAGGGATCCTCAAAGGGTTCCTAGTCGACCTTGATGAAAAGGGAATAAGGGACTACATATTTACCACAGGATAAGGGGCGCCGAGCAAAACCAAGTGTTGGACTTGGAACAATCCTCTGTCGACCAGGCTATTGTTAGCGACGCACTTCGAGTAGTTGAGACTGCTGAGAAACGAGGAGTCGTACTCAGATTACTTGGAGCGCTCGCTATAGCGCTGCACTCAAAGGATTTCATTGATCTCCAACGCAGCCTTAAGAGACTTGGCGATGCCGGACGAACTTTCACGGATATTGACTTAATCGGATACGGCAAGCAGAGAGTCCATGTGCGCGAGGTAATGGAAGACGCGCTGGGATATTCGGTAGACCAGAACGTCCTGTTATTTCGTGGAAAGGAAAGACTACTTTACCGTCATCCTGGAAACCTCTATCAAATTGACATTTTCTTTGACAATTTGAAATTCAGCCACGACATTGCGTTTGGAACCGACCCGTCCAAGGGACGACTCCGGCTCGACTACCCCACGATCTCACCCACAGACCTTGTTTTAGAGAAGTTGCAGATTCACTCGATAAGCGAGAAGGATTTGAAGGACATGATCGTCCTACTTAGGGCCCACAATCTGGGCCTCTCCGACAACCAAGAAAGAATCGACACGAGATATGTTGCTGTGGTACTCTCGGACGATTGGGGGTTCTGGAAAGATGCTACAACTAATCTCAGAGACGTAGTGTCGTATGGTGAGAAATACCTCGCCGAAGGAATGATCTCTACACCTGATTTCTCGGATGTTTCGAACAAAGTTGCTCGAATCATAGAAACAGTCGACCGCGAACCCAAGACCCTAAAGTGGAAGCTAAGACAGAGAACTGGTGAAACCAAGGAATGGTGGAATAGCGTCGAGGACGTGTCGCGTTAGCCTCGAAATTCGTCCATTTGAAAGACCTAGCCAATCTGCGCTTCGATAGGAGAGCGTTGCCGAAAACGTCTCAGCTTGGGGCTGTGTGAACTTCTCAAATCACCTACAGTATCCTCACTAATTCGAAAAGTAGTTGTTCTCGTTGTGGCCGCCAGAGCCTCTCAACCGTCAAAACGGCGTCCAATAGCGTCCTTTCTCCCGGAAATTTCATTCCCATGTTCATTTTCGCGTCAAAATTGCCAGCTTAGCAGGAAGGCTTCCGGCCTTGAGTATCGATGTTACCGGTGCAAGTACACTAAGCCCTTAAGGTGACATTCAGATGGCTCGATGCTGACCTTTCCTGCGCGTTAATGCGGCTGCTGCTCTCGCAGCCTCAGTGGGAATAGCTGCTCTTTACACGGTGGCCCAGTCGTCGAGCGACCTGCTCGCTCCACTCTCGGATGCAGTCTTTGTGATTGTTTCGGGTGCTTGCGCGCTGTTCGCACTCCTTGTCGTGCTCAAGTGGGGGATGCGAGGAACCTTCGGCCTAGTTCAGTTCGGCTTATTCTCAGCTGTTTTTTTGTGGTTCTTGGGCGAGGTCGTGTGGTCCGTGTATGAACTCGCCTTCCGAATTCCCATCCCCTACCCATCATTGGCTGACGTTTTCTATCTGGCAGGTTACTTGCCTGCAATTCTGGGCGTCTTGCAGTTCCTATCCGTCTTCGGAAAGGAACTCAGAGGGTTGAGGATTTTGCTCGTGGTTATGACGGGCCTGCTAATCATCGGGGTGACCTACGTTTCATTGCTGAGACCTCTGATTACGTCATCTGTTGACCTACTTACCAAAACCGTTGACGTAGCATACCCTAGCCTTGACGCAATTCTCTTGACTCTGGCGATTGCGATGTTCATAGTCTTCGAGGGAAGCGAGACTAGTTATTCTTGGCTGTGGATCTCCCTCGGCCTGCTGCTGACGACCTTGGCGGATATTGCTTTCAGTTTCGGAACGCTCGAAGGGTGGTACTACTCGGGCCATCCGATAGAACTGTTATGGCTTTGGGGATACATCAGCTTAGCTTTAGGATTCAACGACCAGAGAAGAGGCTTCGCACTAGGTCAAGAATAGCAAACGCATCTTATTTTTTCAGGCACCAAGCGACTGCTCTTCTCATCAATTCCCAATCCGAGCCCTGATCATCGAATTCCTCAGCGAAGAGATTTCCATCGCGGTCACTGTCCTCTTCGATTTCCGGATGCGCGCCAATAAGGAAGACCCTACCAACGCCATAGTGAAATGCCAGCATCATGGGCCAGTCCACTTTGTCATACATGCCAAGGATGGTTACATTGGCACCTGCGTTTGGGAACAATGCTGGCCCCCAATAGTAGAGCATCCACGAGTGATCCAGCTCAGAACGCGTGATGGGGTGAGTGGCCTCAACAATCTTCACCTTGCACATGCCATACTCAGGATAGGGCACAATCTCGTCAATGGGACCTTGAGCAGTCCCTGGAAAGATTCCTAGAGGCTCCATGGGAAGCTTTCTTCCTTGCCACATCACCTTCTCACTGGCAAGGTAAGCCCCGCCGCAAATGCCGATGTAGCCTGCGCCGTTGCGAACGAATCTCTTGATACTGGCCCTGCCCGTCGAGGAAATATCCTCGGCGTACTGGTACATGTTACCTCCCGGAAAGACTATCATGCCAAGATTCTGAAGCCCACCATTCCGGGTATCATATGCATCTATCAGTGAGACAGAATGACCCATCCATTCAAGCATTTTCTGGCAGGCCTGCACGGATTCGCTCCATGTGCCCCGGTCTGAATAGACCCCTAGCGGGAGTCCCTTCGATATGGCTTGCCGGATCCTCTCTCTGTCTGCTGCCCGGGCATAGAGTTCTCCCACTAGCGAGCTCAAAGGTCCACCGTAAACAGTATCAAGCAAGGCATACGCGCCGATAGCCCCTAGGCTCAAGAACGCACGCCTACTCACGTTCCTTCGAGCTCGTTCAGCACTTCTAAGGGGAGTATCCACTTTGGACCGACTGCTCTACGTTCTTCGTGCGTGGATAAGAATCACACCCTAGAAAGACATTGATACCTTGGTAGAGTGTGGTAGAGTCCGCAGGATTTCCGAAAAATAGGGGGCGCGAGACCGCGCCTAGGGCTGGGGACATTCGAAGCGGCAAATCGCCTCCTCATGTCTGGCCTAAACCATCATGCGGGATGTGTGACAAAAATAAGCAAAAGTGTATGACAAGTCAGGTTCCAGAGTTGGCTCATATGGGTAATCACAGCTCCCGAGTATTTTCCCTGGCGAGTTGACTACGCCAATCTAATCACAGACGTCATCGTCTGGGCCATCATATCGCTGATCCTCATCTTTGTATTGACCCGAAAGACAAGCAAGAAGTGAACCTGTCTAGTAAGGTTCTTTAGGCATCGCCCCTCACGTTCACATGCGGGTCTCGCCCCGTGTGGTTCGCATGATGCACAGTTCGACGATTGAATCTGACATTCGGCCGACTGCGGTCGCCTAACTCCCTCTTTCTTTAAGTATCACTCATACCTCGAGTTTCTGAGTCAAGTACCGGGACATCATCCACTGCATTTGAGATGCCGGACAACAAGGACATCAGACAATGCCGAAAAGAAAGCCGATCAGGAGCATAACCATCATAGGCCCAGTGTTGGCACCGAGGCTCGACCATTCCGCGGATTCTCTCCCTGCAAGTATGAGTCACCTAGCCAGAGTCTTTATGAGGGCTGTCCGATTTTCGGAATTGTCGTTGACACTGTGGATTCGCTAATCCAGGATTGCTTCGGCTTCGATCTCTACGAGCATCTGAGGATTGACTAGACTTTTGACCTCAACCATAGTCGTTGCAGGCCTTATCTTGGCGAAGAATTCAGCGTGTGCCCTGCCGATTTCCTTCCACTTTGAAATGTCTGTCACATAGATTCTGGTTCTGACTACGTCCTCCAGTCTGGCACCCGCAGACTCAAGGGCATGTTGAATATTGCTCAATGCTTGCAGGGTCTGCGCTCGGGCATCCGCACCTCCCACCAAATTGCCTTGAGGGTCTGTCGCAGTGGTTCCAGAAACGTGCACGAACTTTCCCGCCCTAACAGCTCTTGAATAACCGACAATGGGTTCCCATGTCGTCCCGGACGATATCTTCACTCGTTTTACCATATCCAACCAGTGCAGAAAACGAAGTTATGATTCTATGTGTTAAGGAATATCTGCACTTGTAGGCGAGGAAAAAAGCGGGAAGAGGGAAATAGTTGCGGGCTGTGGTGCTTATTCTGGCGGAAGTTCCTGGAATGCCCAGGCCACGTCGATTCCTTCTTTCTTCAGGTGATAGGATCTGCTACCGAAGTAGATTATGAAGCATCCTAGGTAGATGGCCAAGACAAAGCCTAGTGTGAGAGCATTGATCGGAGCGCCTGTGGCTGCAGGGTTGACGAATATGAATGACAGGGCGAGGACGGTCAATCCGACGCCGTGGACAAGGCCTGTGATCGTAGCCATCGGAATTGGACCAATCTTCATTCGTGCCCAGGCAGGCCCTTTCTCGAAGATGTCTTTCCTTCGGTATGGAAGGAACGCGCACGCGAAACCTGCTGGAATGAAAGCTAGGTTGACAAGCAGTGCGGCGTTGATCATCAGATAGAGTATGTTTGTGTACACAGCCAAGATCAAGTACAATTCACCGATTATCGCGACCACGATGAGTGCGCGTGCCGGTGTATGGAATCTTGGATGAAGTTGTGCGAGCCATTTTGGAAAGATCCTGTCAAATGCCCATGCGAAGATCATCCTGCTATTCAGGACGTTCATGTTGTAGAGCCACGATACAGTCCAGATGAATATGCTGAATCCAACGAGAAGGGTAATGAAAGCATTCGGGAAGACTATGTTACCTAGAACGTACATCTCAGGAGCGTACGGCAATGGGTACTTACTAGGAGCCTGATAGGCTA
Organism: uncultured Candidatus Bathyarchaeia archaeon; assembly: GCA_964649235.1. Taxonomy (GTDB): domain Archaea; phylum Thermoproteota; class Bathyarchaeia; order 40CM-2-53-6; family 40CM-2-53-6; genus FEN-987. Next base: position 30,462 of record CAZYOZ010000006.1, on the reverse strand, counting down.
GGTAGCCTAAGGCACTGCTGAAGTCATAGGGCGAAACCTTGTAGAAGAAAACTTGGGACAGAAGCGTGATTACCCATGCGACCACGATTGACGAGATTATGGACAGAGGTAGACTTCGTCGTCCTTCCTTCGCTTCTCCGCCTATGTAAACCGGCCATGCTGTTGTAAGATAGAGAGTTGTGTACTGCATCGCGATCAATGTTGGTCCAAGGAGGAAGGGTGTGAGCGACCATCCGTTCTCCTTTGCGAGTGCAAAGATCCCTTCATAGCTTGTTCCGTATTGAGCAGCGAAGTTGTTGAAGCCTCTGATGAAGTCGGCGTTGCTGAAGTAGCCTGTGACCGCAAGGAATGCAATTGCTCCGGCCATACCTAGGATGAACATGAACCAGTTCCAGACTTTCCAGTAGCGAACACCAAGGATTGGAATCAACGCTCCGGTAACGATGATTATGGTGCCTAGAAGAAGCACGTTCTCATTCACTGAAATCCAGCCAATGAATCCTTCGACGGCTACGTTACCTGGAAAAGCGACTAGCAGTGGTGTGGGCAGCAAATATCTGAAGGCAAATGTTGGCAGCGAACCCAAGAGCATGAAATGTGCGTTGAAGTACATGAAACTCCCCATAAGACCCCAGACTGGATGAATGACTCGGCTGCCGAAAACGTAGTCTCCACCACTCCTTGGCATACATGCCCCGAGAATGCCGTAGCTTATCGCATAGCAGAGCGCTATTGGTAGGATTAGGATGTACGCGGTCACTATGTCTGCGCCAGGGTAGAACGCTGGAACCACGATGTAGAGCGCGGCCACCATCGCCGTCGGTGCCAGGCCATTCATGTTCTGCGCGAATAGGTCTTGCCAAGACAGACCACGAATGAGCCCTGTAGCTCTTCTTGCAAAAACTTTGGTAGCAAGTTCACCCGATCCTGTTTCAGGTTTAGCCATAGAGATTTTCCCTGCTATGGCTGCTGCTCGGTACACAGAAAAGACTTTCGAGAGAGAATGATTTCACTGGTAATTACAGAATGTAGTGAAAGACCGTTCTACGTTCGCAGAAGTCACGACCTAGCCTGACGTTAACATGTAACCTTTCACGGCGCCTTTATCCAAGTTCACAATGGCACCGCGAAGAATCCCTTCCCCGTATTCGCTGCCAGGGTTGACGCAAAGCGTTCTCCCAATTGCTAGGGCTCCCCTTGATTCATGAATGTGCCCGTGCAATCCAAGCACTGGTTGATGAGCCTCGATGGATTTCCTTATCGATTTGCTTCCAACCGGAATCATCTCGGTGCCTGCGATAAGATCCTTTGACAACTCCGGCGCTGAATCAAGTCCTGAATCGAATGGTGGGCAATGGAAATTGAATATGCAGTTCTTCATGCTTGAGACTTGGGACAGCAGTTTCTCAACGCGCTCATACAGTTGGTCCTCGGAGCACTCTCTTGCAGTGTTCCAAGGCGTTGGATTGGTCCAAGCCAAGGTAGCCATCTCATGACCAGCTACGTCCACTACCTTCTCTTCACAGTTCATGACAAAGGACGATTCGTTGAGCACTTCGTCTATGTTGAATTCATCGTCGTTTCCTGGGGAAAAATAGACGGAGACGCCCCTGTGTTTCAGGCGCTCTTCTGCGAGCTTCAACCAAGAACGCAACCGCTCTTGCGTCTTCTGGCGAAACATCTTCCGACTGTAATCTTCCGTGACCTTGTCAGAGTCGTTGGAATCAACGCGATAGTAGTACGCTCCGACATCGCCAAATTTCCTTTCCAGGTCAATGAGTTCTTCCTCACCTTTCAGAACCAGATCAGCACCATGATAGCGAGCGCGGAAGACCCCGTCCGGCTCTCGGGCGATTGGAATGACGAATTTTCCCGTCAGGTCGCCACACAGCATGAGTGCGTTTGGTTTGTAGACTTCCGCTGCCTTCAGGAATTTTCTGAAGCAGATCTCAGAGCCATGAATGTCTGTGACGAAGAAGATCCTAAACATCCGAAATCTCAACCCGTTCAATCTTAATGCTTGCTTGCAGGGAACTCACAGCCTGCATTTGCGTTCTTAATGGTTTGGTTGGTACGGATTTCGCTCTCAATATTCTTAAATTCCATGTCTGAGTGTGCACTACAAAAACAGTCACTAGCTCCGGAGCACAGACATTGGACGCTGTCGAGGGCGCTACGCCAATTTCAGCCCAAGATTTCATAAATTCAGCGACTCGAATCGTTGATGCCGCTCAGGCGGATGGCATTATTCTTAGAATAATGGGTGCTGTAGCTTTCAGGATCCACACCCCGAACCTAGCCAATCTTCACAAGAGGCTCAACCGCCTGAATAGCACGAAAGAAGAGTTCACGGATTTGGACCTAGTGACCTATGGCAAGTTCAGTCCCAGACTAGAAGCTTTCTTCACAGCAATGGGTTATCCAGCGGACGAACACGCCAAGTATCAGATTCATGTTTGGGCGCAGCGACATTTCTACCACGACCCGAAAGGAATACTCAAAATCGATGTCTTCTTTGACAGGTTGGAAATGAGTCATGATATCGACTTCAAGAACCGACTTGAGATGGACTATCCAACCATCCCTTTGGCGGAACTCCTACTGGAGAAGATGCAGATCGTCATGATCAACGAAAAGGACATCAAAGACGCGATAATCTTACTTCTTGGGCATGACGTAGGAGAAGATGACAAGGACCACATCAACGCAAAATATGTGGCAGCCCTGCTGGCGGAAGATTGGGGTTTATGGTATACCACTACGATGAACCTTGACAAAGTAAAGTTGTTCGCATCAAAGTATGACCAGCTGTCTGATGATGAAAAAACGGACACAGCCAAGAAGATCGATGCCTTGAGGAGGTATATCGACGAGTTTCCTAAGGGCCTCAAATGGAAGATGCGAGCAAAGATTGGAACGAGCCGCAAATGGTATCGTGATGTAGAAGAGCGATATGGCGCTGAATAGTCTTTCATCTCTGACTTTCTGCAGTTGGCCATATAACGTTCGGAGTTCGAGAGGGCTTCGCGGAATATTCGGACTGCGATGCTAACCGAGAAGTGACATTGTTGACTTGGATGGACAAGTCATGGAGGTGCTCATGCGGAAAGCACTCGATGCCTCCCGTGGAGATCTTAGTCGAAAGAGACGCTCTTCAGAAAATCCCTGACCTCACAAGAAGACTAGCTCTGGACAAGAATTGCCTGGTTGTTCATGACATGAACACTAGGGAAATCGCTGGTCGGGCTATCATTGACTTACTGCGCAAAGAAGGGCACTTCGTTTCGGAGATGGTTGTTGACAAACCTGACGAGGCAAACGTGGAAAGAGTCCTTGCGAAGGTTGAAGGAGAAAGTTTTCTTGTCGGGGTTGGAGGTTCGAGCGTTCTTGACGTAACCAAGCTGGCAGCACACCGAAGAAGAGCTAGGTACATTCTCTTCTCGACGGGAATAGCAAACAATGGCATGAGCTCAAAGACGGCATCCATCTACGTATCGGGAAAGAAAGAGTCGATTCCCGTCAATCTTGCTGATGCGGTAATGGTCGATCTCACAATCATCTCAAAAGCGCCAGCCTGGATGATTGCGGCAGGATGCGGCGACCTTGCCGGCGATGCCACCGCCGTGAAGGATTGGCAGCTTGGTCGAGATGAGATGTCAGAACCATACTGCGACTCAATTGCGGCATTGATGATGTCGGCGCTTGACGATTTTCTCAAAAATGTTGACTCTGCCAAATCCAGAAGTGAGGGAGCGATTAGAAGCCTAGCGAATGCGCAGATCAGGTCGGGGCTCGCGACAGCGATATGGGGTTCTTCGAGGCCTGCATCGGGCTCTGAGCATCTTTGGTCGCATTGGCTTGACGATTATGCCGAACGAAACAATACAAAGTTCGGTCAGCATGGCGAGCAGGTCGGAATAGGGAGTCTGCTCATGGCGAAGTACCATGAACTTCACAATCCGAACTGGTGGGACAAGGCGCGCTGTCCTCAGTATCAAGCCGAGACATTGATGTCGTCGCTGAAGAAGGTGGGTGCTCCTACAACTCCAAGCGAAATTGGTGTTGACGCGGAAAAGGCCAAGCACGCATTCGTGGGAGCGTGGCAGCACAGAAAAGAACGTTATACAATCCTGCATAAACGGCATCCTGCAATCGAAGACGCAGAAGGCATCATGAGAGAACTCAATATGTGAATACAAGTGCACGAGCATCATCTTGTGGGTCTTGACCTGGGAACAACCGGAATCAAGGCTCTCCTCTGCGACTCAAAAGGACGAACCACCGCAACCGATTTCCAGCCATACAAGCTGTTCCATCCCAAACCAGCTTGGGCAGAACAGAATCCGGATGAGTGGTCGAGAGCAATAGAAGCCGCTCTACAAAACCTCACCTCTAAGTCAGAGCTGCCGCCATCTGCAATTTCCGGAATAGGATTGGGAAGTCAGATAGACGGCCTTGTTCTATTGGACTCAAATGGATATCCCGTTCGCCCTGCTATAATCTGGATGGACCGACGTGCTGTATCTCAGTGTGACAGAATCCGCTCTCTGATTCCTGACAGAGAACTGTACGCTCTTACAGGCTTGTGCGCAGACCCATCTCACGTCGCCGCCAAAATCCTATGGGTAAGAGAGAACGAACCAGAAAACTGGTCAAAAACGAAGAGAATACTATTGCCGGGAGACTATGTTCTGTTCCATCTGACAGGGGAATATGCGACAGATTACTCCAATGCATCAAGCACAATGCTGCTCGACATTACGAGGAAAGAATGGTCTAGGAAGCTTTGCGACATCCTTGAAATCCCGTATGAGATGTTGCCCATTGTACAACCTTCAACGAATGTTGCGGGAAAAGTCAGGAAAGACCTGGCCAAACGGACAGGATTGGATCCATCCACAAATGTTGTTGTAGGTGGTGGCGATGAGGAGGTGGGCGCTGTCGGGGCCGGGGTAATGAATCACGCAGACTTGTTAGACCTAACCGGCACAGCCGAACCAGTCTGTATATGCGTTAGCAAACCCACCTTTGACCCAGAAATGTTGCTTGAATGTCACGCAGGCGCAGCCCCGCAATCATGGCTCCTCGAGAACACAGGGATAGTTGCTGGCGGACTCTACAGGTGGTTTCGAGACCAATTCGGACAGTTCGAAGTGGAAACCGCTCGCCGGTTAGGCGTCGATCCGTACGAAGTGCTGAACGAGGAAGCTGCGAAAGCGGAACCCGGATCCATGGGGCTTATCTGCCTCCCATTTTTTGCAGGTTCCATAACTCCCGAATGGAACGCTCAGGCGAGAGGGGTTTTCTTCGGGTTGACACTGAGCCACAGAAAGGAGCATGTGATCAGGTCAATCCTTGAGGGCTGCGCGTACGTGCTGAGGGACGTCATAGATCATGGGGAGAGACTGGGTCTGAATGTGGAGAGGATTACTACGGCTGGCGGTGGGGCGAGGAGCAAGCTATGGAGACAGATCAAGGCCGACGTGACGAACAAGACAACGGTTAGGCCCGCGAATGAAGAAGTCACAGCAGTCGGGGCTGTTCTGTTGGCCGCCGTCGGCGTTGGTGTTTACCCAGATGTACGCTCGGCTGTCAAGGAAACGATACGGGCGGGAGACGAAGTGTCCCCATCGCGCGACGCTCACGAAACTTATGACAAGTTGTACAAGACATATCTCAAGCTCTACTACGCCGCTAAAGACCTCTTTCCTGACATAGCATCATTTCAAGAGAAGCAGCCAAGTTCGTGCAGCAATTAGGCAATCGCAGGCGAGATTCGCTAAGTCCGATGATTGTCTAGCTTGTTTCTCCAGTCTCTTTGAGAATCGCTCTTATCTGGTCAGACAAGGAGCGGTTCGGCATGAATTTTCTGTCGAGAATGGCCCCCCCGATTGTGAAGCCATCAACTTTCAACCGTATCATTCTTCTCACTCGCTCGTAACTGTCAATACTCCCCGCGACGATAACTGGAATCTTCAGTGACTCAAGGACGGAAGTTATCAGCTTCTCAACCTCACCGTCATATCTATAGGCCAGGAGGTTTATCCCGTCTATTCCCAAAGCCTCTTTCATCCTTCCATCCGCTACGATCTCATCAATGGTTCCTCTCAGAAGGCAAGGATGACCTACGATTTTCCCAATGTAGGGATAATACCGAGGGCGCTTCCCAGAACGATCAAGTAGCCTCAAGGTCTGAGCAACGTAGGTCCCTCCGATCAAGTTGTCCACACCAAGCTCCAGCGCGTTTTGCACCGACTTCATATTGTCCTCCTCACTCTCACTCACGACCTCCAGATACGTCGTCATTCCGCGCTTCTTCATCTTCTGAACTAGGACCTTCAGTTGAGCCATCGGAAGTCCGATGTCTTTGAAACCGATATGCTTAACTCCAGTTTCCTTGATCTCATCGAAAACTTCCAAAGCGTTCGGAATCGTCAAGTCGTTCTTCGTCAGCATTAGTATGAAGTATGTCAAGGCATCCACCGGTGCGGGACCGACGCCAAGTGAAGTTAAAAGGCTTCAGACTGATTTCCAAAGTGCTAATTCTGGAAAGTGCCCGATCATTCCTCTGAGACAATGCTAGGGACTTCCACAGCAAAACTCGCAGCATCCGAACACTGCCTATTGCATGTGCTGAAGCTGAAATTTGAACTAAACAGTTAAGAACTCGCCACAGAGTTCGCGGGCTGGAAAGAGGCTTCACTATGGCTCTTCGAGAGGTTCTCCCAACTAGGACACTCATCTACCCAGACAAACAGACGAAAGATGAGAACATCAAGATTGTAAAGGAAATTCACAGGGAAAGCCTCCGCAATCCTCAATCCTTCTGGAGAAAGGTTGCTGAGGAACTTTCCTGGTACGAAAAGGACGGACCGGTCTTCGACGCAACGGACGGACCTCCGTATGGGAAATGGTTCTCTAAGTGGAAGACAAACTTGTGCTACAACTCGCTTGACAGACACTTGGCGGGGGTTCGGAGAGACAAGGTAGCGTACTATTGGGAAGGAGAGAATGGGGACAAACGCGTACTCACGTATTCTGACCTCCACGCAGCAGTGAACAAATTGGCTTCGGGACTCAAGAACCTCGGAGTCAGGAGAGGGGACAGAGTGACCCTCTATCTACCTATGATCCCTGAACTTCCTATCAGCATGCTTGCCTGTGTTAGGCTCGGGGCAATACACTCAGTTGTATTTGCGGGGTTCACGTCCCGGTCACTGGCGAGCAGAATCAATGACTCTCAATCCAAGGTAGTCATCACTGCCGATGGCGCTTACAGAAGAGGAAAAACAATCGAGCTGAAATCGATTGTTGACCAAGCAGTCCAAGAAACGCCGTCAATCGAGAAGGTAATTGTCGTCAAGAGAACCGGCAACCCAGTCAACATCGTGAAGGACCGCGATATTTGGTACGACGAACTGGTCGTGTCCAGCGAGAATTACGTTGCCCCGGATGCCATGGAAGGAACCGCGCCCAGCTTCATACTGTACACTTCCGGCACAACCGGAAAGCCGAAAGGCACAACACACAGCACAGGAGGCTACATGGTGTGGGTCTACTACACTCAGAAAGTCGTTTTCGACGTGGAGGACAAAGACGTATACTGGTGCACGGCGGACATAGGGTGGATAACGGGCCACTCCTACATTGTGTACGGGCCGCTCCTGAGAGGCGTCACTTCGATTCTCTTTGAAGGCACCCCTGACTATCCCCAGCCTGATAGGTGGTGGGACATTATTGAGCGATACGGCGTCACGATTCTCTACACAAGTCCGACTGCCATCAGAATGCATATGAAAAATGGTGAACAGTGGGCCCAGAAACATAACCTATCGAGCTTGAGGCTCCTCGGAACGGTTGGCGAACCAATAAACCCTGAAGCGTGGAAATGGTACTTCAAACATATTGGGCATGAAAAGACTCAGATAGTTGACACTTGGTGGCAGACGGAAACAGGCGGAATTCTAATCACTCCGCAGCCGGGTTTGGCGCGAATTCCCTTAAAACCGGGCTCGGCTACGCTGCCACTACCAGGCATCGAGCCCGATGTGTACAGCGACGATGGACAGCCTACCCCTGCAGGTGAGAAGGGTTACTTGGTTATCAAGCGGCCTTGGCTAGGCCAGCTGATGACTCTCTGGAACGACCCTGAGAAGTTCAAACAGGTCTACTTCACAAGGTTTCCGGGCATCTATTATGCTGGCGACTACGCCATGGTAGACGATGATGGCTACTTCTGGCTCCTGGGAAGAGCTGACGAAGTCTTGAAAGTCGCTGGCCACAGGATAGGAACGATCGAGCTCGAGGATAGTCTAATCTCCCACCCCGCAGTCGCAGAATCCGCTGTGATAGGAAAACCTGATCCTGTAAAGATGGAAGTCCCTGTGGCCTTCGTCGTGCTTAGGCCAGGGCAGATGTCTTCCCCGGAACTGAGGCGAGACATAATGGACCACGTTAGGAAAACCATTGGGCCGATCGCTGTTCCAGAAACGATTTACTTCGTGAGCAAGCTGCCCAAAACGCGCAGTGCAAAGATTATGCGCAGAGTTGTACGGGCAGTTGTCGAGGGCAAACCGCTGGGTGACGTCACTACGCTTGAAGATGAAACAAGCGTAGAAGAAATGAAAAAAGCCTACGGTGAACTCCAAGCTGAAATCGGGACAGCGCAAGGCTCAAAGTGAAGAGGGCCAAACTCAAATTCGCACGACTGCAGCTTCTCTCAATCTTGCAGTCGGAACTCTGTAGGTAAGGAAAACCACGACTAATCCGACCAGCGCAAGCAGCACAGTCGTCATGAAAGCTGGAGCATAAGAACCTGTCACGGCACGCAAATACGAGGCAATCACGGGGCCGACGATTGCACCAATGCCATACGCCGTAAAGACTAACCCATAGTTTGCGCCCAAGTTGCGCAGTCCGAAGAACGTTGACGTAGCTGCTGGGGCGATTGCCAACCACCCACCAAAGCTAAACCAAAGGAGTGAAAACGAAACAAGAAACAGTTGCAGGGTAGTCGCGCCCATTGCTGTCACCGCAGCAACAGAGATTATCAAGAAAGACAAAATGGCGATAATGCGAGGCCCAATCCTGTCACACAAATACCCAAAGATTGGTCGTCCCAAACCGTTGAAGACGGCGAAGACTGCTGTAGCCGTTGCGGCCAACGCCGGTGTCAAGCCGCACACTTCACAACCATATTTCGCAGCGAGAGAGATTGCGATGAAGCCCCCCGTTGTTCCGAAGACATAAGTTAGCCACAATCCTCCGAAGGTTCGTGTTCTAACCATGTCTTTAGAGGCCAATTCAGCGTAGGTGATCACTTTCTTTGAAGCGGCGAGAGCACTGGGTTTCCAGTCTTCGGCTGGGAACCTGAGAGGAAGGGCAAGAGCAACGAGGAGAGCGGCGAATACGATCCCTAGGTACAGGAATGTCTGGAGCACACCTTGACTCTCGATCAGGTATGTTGCTGTGACGGCAGTTATCAAAGGTGAAAGCCCGAAGCCCAATATCGTAATGCCAGTGGCCAATCCCTTTCTCTCAGGGATCCACTTGCTAGATACAGCGATCGGTACGCCGTAGACCAAGCCCACACCAGTTCCTGCAATGACGCCGTAGAACAGAAGCATGGACACAAGTGGGAACGGCGTGTAGCTGACAAAGCCTGCCAGTATCCAACCCAACCCCACGAGGCAGGCTCCGATCAGCGCCGTCTTCTTCGGCCCCAGAATGCCCATCACGCGCCCTGCCATCGGCATGGTGAGTCCAAAGAGGGCAAGGAACACGGTGAAGGGTAAGCCCGATTCGAATGTTGTCCAGTTGAATAATTGCTCTAGAGGGAGGCGGAACACGCTCCAACTGTAGATCGTTCCGAGCGCCACGTTCATGACGAAACCGATTGGCGGATAGATCCATCTCGTTTGAGCTCCCATCTCCGACTCACTGCCTATCTTTTCATCAGTATTCAGGCAGCTCGGAAAGCTCCGGGAATAATCAAGGCCACCAAAAGGTTTCCTATAATCTATTTACTCTCGTAGTAACTTACAGCCTGCCCCAGCCGAATGCTCACAGGTAAGGCTGCTGAGGAGCTTCCGTTTGAAACTCTCCAAGCCGAGTTAGCTACTGTCTGGAAATTCTAGCTTTTCACGAATTCCCAGAGACGCGATTCCCAAACGGTTCGCGGTGGGAAGCCCTGCGAGCAGGCGTAAGTGTTGAATTTCACGAAGTCTTTCCCTGCTGACACTGCAGCCTTCTGGATCTCCCGAATTGATTCTCCTATGATTGCGTATGTCGTCGCGTAGCCTGGCCCGATGCTCTGGTGGGCTGGAAAGACTTGGAAGTAGACCATGCTCTTGCTCAACCCTGTCTTCATGTTAGCCCAATCTATGAAATCCGCCAATTCCTGTTTCCCAGAATTGATGCGCGCATCTCCGATGACGCGTAGAAACCTTGTCATTCTCCAAGTCTTCGTGAAGAAATCATACTCCTTTCGAACTTCCTCGAAGCCGCCCAAGGACCCGCACAACTTCACAAACGATCTCTCTTCCTTAGTCTGAGTCTTCTCGCCTGGAAAACTACCGAGATAATCCAAGAATTCCAGTTCACGTTGGAATGAGATTCCTTCCGAAACTGCTCCTCCAAGGGTTGAGGAAAGCATGTCCACGAAGTCCGGTTTGGCGCCGTAGCCAAGCGCAGAATTCGATGAATGCAGGCAGTGCCCGTACTCCTCATGGACGAGAAGGTTGATGAGCTCCGACGGGACTGTGTGCGGGTCGCGTTTCGGGTCCGTGGTTGCCAGGAAAAACTGTCGAGGGCTTCTTGTCAGGAAGTCTAGAAAGAATGCGGCCCCACTTGGGATTACGCCCGAGAGATATGGCGGGGTTTCTATGACCCGAGTGAAGTATTTCGGGTTGACCGCGACTATTCGTTTGTCAACAATTTTCACGATTAACCTGCGAACTTGATTGATGAACTGGATTATCTTTCTCGGTTTCAGCGACTTCCTTTCCCTGATAGCTTGCGTCACAGCCTCGCACCGAGCTTCGCATCCCAGCTTTTCGGATAACTCGCGTACGAGGTTGTTGTAGTCGCTGAGCTCATTCTCTAGAAATCTTAGTCCTTTCTCTTCGACTTGTGTTGGGGTTTCGGGGTAGTCGTACAAGTCATGAAGCGCGCGAGGGTAGATCTCCTGCCTGTCTAACGCGCACCCTCGTTCGCGAATTATTTTCCAGACCTCGTCGAACGAGCCCTTCGAGAACCCTTCGACACGCACATGTTTTTGAAAATTCTTCGCTTCGGCTAGGAGTTCGTCAGCCTCATCCTTGAGTGCTCTGCTCCTTGTATTGGAGCGAACAACATTCAGAATCTCGAATAGTCCATCGCATCGGATTGTGGCGAGAAGTTTCAGGCCTATGGGCCAATCCCTCTGTTTGTTGGTTTCTAGGTATGTTCGAAGCGCTTTCTTGCCGTACTCGGCGAGGCTTGTCATGTGGTTGACTTTGATTCCTTCTTTTATCATGTGGGCGAAGATTGTGTCAACTATCCCTCCTGGAATGCTCGCAGGCTCTATTGCGGACAAGTAGGTGTCCATGCAGGCGAGCAGCTTGCGCTGCGATTCTGTTTCGCAGTGAAATTGTGCAGTTCCTATTCTCTTTCTAAGCCCGTCGATGTTTTCAGGCGACGGAATGAAGACTCTTCCAGCGTAACCGGGAAAACCCGCAACAAAAGCGTCTGCAGGGCCAGCGTCCCGCCAAATTCCGAAAATCTTCCCGTCAACAGAAGTCTGCGGCTTAATCGGCATAAGATTAGGGGCTCCGCGGTGCTTCACTCTGAAGTAGTAGAAAGCAATTTTGGCGGATTCCCCCGTAAGGCGCCCCAGGTCTGAATATCTTACGATACGGCCACGCTCTGCTCGCTTTTCTCTATAGAAAACCTCATGTTGTGTGAATGTCGAAGGATACTGGCCGTGTGAATCTGGACTGGAACAATTCTACGGGGATCTGAGTCATAACTTGGCTTTGCCTAAAGGCCTCAACGTGCCCCTGCTGGGTCAACTAGTGCCCGGCGGAATCAAGCCCGGCACGATGGTGCTAGTCGAATATGATCCGGACTCCCAGTGGTTGTCGGTAGCGACAACAATCGCGGGACGTTTCTTTCAAGCCAACAACCATGTGGCCTATTTGGTGACAGCTAGGTCGCCGGTAGATTTCAAGCATAGCGTATCGGCGCTGGGCATCGACCTTGCAGCGGCAGAGAGTACTGGACGATTTGCAGTTGAGGATTGGTACACTGCAACTCTTACTGGTGGCCGAATTGAACCCGCAGACCTACACGCACCTGTGTTTGAGAAAGTCCAAGGAGAATTGCGAGTACGTTCTCTGAGGGTTGCAGACCTTAGCCTTGAATGGCTGAAGACTTCGAAGACTGGTCCCCAGCAGGCCTACGATATTGTCGACTTCTGGCCTCCTGGTTCACTCATAATTGTGGAATCATTTTCAGGCATTCTCAGATTCAACGAGGAGAAAGCCTTCCTTGAGTGGATGGAGAGCAGAGTCAACCCCGAGGAACGAAAACGTAGGAGCATTACGATACAAGGCGTCGTCCGCGGAATCCACACCGAATGGTTGTACAAACGGATGGAAAACATAAGCGACGGCGTCATCGATCTGAGGGTAATGGAACGCGGCGACGAAACCAAGAATCTGCTTCGCCTCAGAAGCCTCAAAGGACAACCACACGACACACGTTGGCACGAGGTGAATATCAAACCGAACGGCGAAGCAACCTTAGTCCCATAACTTCGTCTAGGGCTCACGCTACCTTCCCTCGCAGCTCGTTTTCTTTAGGAGTGAAGACTACTTGTGAGCCAAGGATGAGGCTCCGACCAGCGTAGGCCCAGTTCCTGGGGATCCGCTGCTAGGGTTTACCCATTCCGCCAAGAACTCATTGTAGGTTTCCAAGTTCGGCGCGTCCCATATGACAACCATGTCATACGGGCCCCACGTGAGAAAAGTGGCGATCTCGTGAATGTCCATCGAATGCCGGCGCTCGTTGAGTTTCTCATGGAATTCCACGTAGTCCTTGGGGCCCTTCCCAGGAGCGAAGCTTATGAGTTGCACAAAGAATTGGCGCTCGGGAATCACCAGCCTGTACAGAGGCTTATCCACTTTCTTTACTGTTCTGCACCTGAATTTTCTGTCCTTGTGCCGCATGTCCAATTCGAAGTCATATTCTCGTTTAGACAAGACAGTATCACCTCAACAAGCATTCGCGACGGCACTGGATTTATGATTTACCACATTCGAGTGGCCTGATTGAACGTCGGCTCTATAGCATCACAGAATGTCTTCCAAAAAGCAACGACCAAAAGATATCGCAGCCATCTGCGCACTTTTGCCCTTTTCCTATCCTTCAGTAGGAGGAAGAATATCGGCGTCCCATTGCGATGACTTTCCAACTATTTTGACAGGCCGAGAATTTTGCTCCAGTTAGTTTTATCCACAGGTATTACACTGAGGCGGGGCAGGCGAAGGAGTTCGAAGCCTGCAAATTCCTTCATCGCCTTAATCTGTCCTAGCGTCACGGGTTTTCTGAGTTTCCGCTTTTGCCTCACATCAACAACTACGAGCCTCAGGTCTTTCTTTGCCGGGTCAGGGTAAGCATTCGACAGTACTTCGCTATCCCAACAATCTGCTTCTCACAGCCCGTATGGTAGATGAAAGCAAGGTCCCCATTGCGTGCGGCTCGTAGGTGCTTCAACGCCAGGTCGGCGTAGGTGTATTCATCGGGATCAGTCTTAGACAACCAATAGCCCATGCGAGGCACGCAACCCTAAGTAACCTTCGCGGCCGCCCATCAAATAATCGTTCAAGCCTATGAGCGCTGGGCTGCTTGTATCCGCAGCGTCAGGAATAGGCGACGGCCAATATCAGCGTTCGGCCTGCTTAGCTTGTGGCGGTCAGAAGGTAGTCGTAGGCGTTGAGCGCGGCGTTTGCTCCTCCGCCTACTGCGATGACCACCTGCTCAGAGTATGCATTGGTTACATCACCCGCCGCAAATAGCCCCGGGACTCCCGTTTCGTTTCTCGCGTTAACGATGATTCTTCCTTCCGCATCAGTTCGAACCAGGTGGGAGAAGAGGCTTGAGTTAGGTACAAGGCCCAGTGTCACGAAGATCCCTCTGACGGGAATTTCGGTTTTGTTCCCGCCAACTCTAGACTTGACTTGGACACTTTCCACGTGCGTCTTTCCTTTGATTTCGTTGACATCGAAGTCGCCGAGGAACTCAACCTTTCCTGAGCGCTTCAGCAGTTCACCCAGAGGGGAGAACAGCTCCTTGTCCGGGACGCCTATCAGGCTGACCTTCTTTGCGATTCTCGCTAGCTCTGCGGCTGCTTGGAGCGCTCGGACGCCCTCGCCAACCACGGCCACATCCATGTCCACGAAGAGTGGAGCATGGCTGGCTACGGAGTAGCTCACCCCTTTGCCTATCAGGCGTTCGTCTCCTGGCACTTTAAGGCGTCTGGGAGTCACGCCGGTTGCGATTATTGCGGCCTTACCTCTGAAGAGTTGGCCTCCTTTGGTTTTGGCTTCGAATAGCTCGCCCACCTTGTCGAATTTGGTTACTGCGTCTAGGTGACGTGCAAAGTCTAGGTACTCTATTTGGCTCTTGAATTTGCCGACGAGTTCTTCGCCATCAATTATGAAATGTGTTTCAACGCCTTCCAAGGAAAACTTGTAGCTCGTCTTGCCTCCCAAGTCCTCGCTGAGCAGCATCGTTTCCAATCGTTTCCGGATTGCGTATGCTGCGGCCGTTAGGCCAGCTGGCCCGCCGCCTATTATCAGCAGGTCGTAAACTTTCTGTGAGTTATCCTTCTTCATCCTACTTCACCATCATGCCGGAGGTTGGGGTATGTACCCCACCTTCATCGAATGCTTCGTCATATCCCTGGCCCTCTTGATCATCAAGGTTGCATGCTCGTAGAGCTCGTCCCTACTCAACTTCAGGCCGGCCACGCCCGCCTCCTGCGCTTTCATCGCAACCGCAACGGCTTCTCTCGGGAAGACTTCCCACTCGTCCATGTTCGGGCAGATGTAGTCTTCGCTCAACCCCTTCTCGCGGGCGCATTTGGCAAGTTCGTCGGCTGCTGCAATGCACATTTCGTCCGTCACTGTTCGCGCCCGAACATCCAGCGTGCCACGGAAGATACCGGGGAAGCCCAATGAATTGTTGACTTGGTTCGGGAAGTCGGATCGACCCGTCGCTACGACCCGCGCCCCCGCCTCCTTGGCTTCCCAAGGCCATATTTCCGGAATCGGGTTGGCGCAGGCAAAGACTATTGCATCATCGGCCATGGCGGCCACCCATTCCTTCTTGATCGTGTCAGGCCCAGGCTTGGCGAGGGCTATGCAGACATCAGTCCCTTTCATAGCCTCTGGAATTCCTCCGGTGCGTCCGTCCTTGTTGGTCATCTGGCAGATGCGCCACTTGTCAACGAACTCAGCCTTCCGGAGCTCTATGTCCTTTCTTCCCGGATGCAATATTCCTTGGCTGTCGACAAACACAGTGTTCTGAGGCTTGATTCCATAAGCGAACAACAACCTACTTACCGCGACATTAGATGCCCCCGCCCCAATCAATGAAACCGTCACGTCTGGCCCTCTCTTGCCGACTAATTCCAGAGCGTTGATCAGGCCTGCCAGAACGATGGTAGCCGTGCCCTGCTGGTCGTCATGCCAGACGGGAATCTCAGCCGTGGCCCGTAACGTATCCAGAATCCGGAAGCACTTCGGCTGCGCTATGTCCTCTAAGTTAATGCCGCCAAAGGAAGGCTGCAACCATTTGACGGCAGTGATAATTTCATCAGGGTCCTTCGTCCCCAAACAAATCGGAACTGCATCGACGCCGCCAAGATACTTGAAGAGCAGAGACTTCCCCTCCATAACGGGAAGCCCCGCCTTCGGCCCGATGTCCCCCAGCCCAAGAACTCTCGTTCCGTCGCTCACCACTGCGACCATGTTCCATTTGTTCGTGTAGTCATACACCAAACGTTCGTCCTTGGCGATCGCCCTGCATGGTTCGGCGACGCCCGGCGTGTACCAGATGGCAAAATCGTTGAAGTCACGAATCACGCATTTCGGCAGGACTTCTATCTTTCCCCTGAAGAAGGGGTGAAGCTTCATTGCGTCCTGCGCGGGTTTCTTGGCTTTCTCCAGTAATTCCTCTTTTGTGCGTGTAATCAAAACTCAATACTCCAGCAATCAATTTACGCTGTGCTGGGCCTCGGCGTTTGTTTGATATATTCTATTGGGGCTTTCTGTATATGTTCTACGTAGACGCTTCCCTCGATAAGAGTGAAGAGCAAACACAATGGCATACGGCCTACTCACAACACGCGAGAAAGATCCGACAGCAGACCTCGAGGAAAACGCTTTTCCTCCGCGCTCAACACATATGTTCAGCTCAGAAAACGGTCACCACTTCAACACTGAACCAAGCGATGAAAGCCTGCACCCGCTACGAAGAAAGATGTTAAGCAAGTTGAGGTATTACGCGTCGTTGTCTCCCTGAACCTCAGCCTCCACTCTTCTTGTACGGGTGCCGATAATCGGCTATGTCCCACTAACGGTCAGCGGTAAGTTAAGATCACGTGAACCTAGCGCTGAATGTGCAATGCTGGGGAAATGCAACCTCTTTTTCAAGCCGAGTAATTCATACTCCATCGCGAAGGGTTTGAGTTGGGCGGGAAGAATATTGGCCTAATCGGGCTTGGTGTGATGGGCCAGAGCTTGGCGCTGAACCTTCAACGCCACGGCTTCGGAGTAGCTGTCTTCAATCGAACCCCGCAGAAGACCAAGGAGTTCACGAGCAGGCACCCAGAAATCATGCCTACTTATTCTTTGGAGGCCTTCGTGAGAGAACTCGACACGCCTAGGCGTGTCTTGCTTATGCTGACGGCCGGCCCTGCAGTTGACGAAACGATCCGAGCACTGACTGCCCTGCTTTCACGGGGAGACGTGGTCATGGATGGGGGCAACTCCTTCTTTCAGGACACTGAACGTAGAGCCCAAAACCTGGAAGCCCAGGGGTTACACTTTCTTGGCATCGGCGTGAGCGGCGGCGAAGAGGGCGCGCTTAAGGGCCCCTGCCTAATGGTAGGCGGCCCTACGGAGGGCTACGGCCAAGTCAGCCGAATCCTAACCAAGATCGCCGCGCAGGCGGACGGCCCCTGCTGCGAATATTTGGGCCCAAGAGGCGCAGGCCACTACGTCAAGATGGTCCACAACGCCATCGAGTATGCCATAATACAGATCATTGCTGAAGCCTACGACTTTCTGACACGGGCAGGCGAATTAGAGATCAGTAAGGTTCGCGAAATCTTCGATGAGTGGAACCACGGGGAACTGGGCTCCTTTCTGTTCGAGATCGCCGTCGAAGTGCTAGGAAAAATGGACGAAGAAAAAAGAGTTCCATTGGTCACGCTAGTTTCTGACCGTGCAGGCCAGAAGGGCACAGGCCGGTGGGCGTCGCAGAACGCCATGGACCTTGGCGTTCCAGTTCCCACCATCGACGCCGCTGTAGCTGCCAGGAACCTGTCAGCAATGAAAGACGAACGGTTGAATGCGGCCAAGGTTCTAGGAACATCCCGACCCCCCACCAGTCGATTTCACGCAGGCTCGGTTGAATCCTTCAGAGCTGCGGTGGAGGCGTCTGTGATCGTTTCGTACGCGCAGGGTTTTCACCTGATGAGTAGGGCTTCGGAGCATTATGGCTACAGCATACCGTTAGGGAAGGTAGCGAGAATCTGGAAGGGAGGCTGCATCATCCGGGCCAAAATGCTCGACCCAATCACGCATGCCCTAGAAAGCGAAGAACCACGAAACCTAATCGTCTCAACAGAATTCGCCGGCCGCCTCATCCCGCTAGACCCAAAATGGCGCGAAGCAGTCAAGCAGGCAAAGGCTGCCGGGATCCCAATCCCAGCCATCAACGCATCATTAGACTACTGCGATGCATACAGAAGTGAACGGCTGCCCGCTAACATCATTCAGGCTCTACGAGACCGGTTCGGGGCTCACGGCTACGAACGAATCGACAAGGCGGGCAACTTCCACACCAACTGGTCAAATTGAGCAGGCCCTAATGGTTCACTTGTGCACGCAGGCTCTATCGAGTCTCCGTTAGCTCAATCTGTCCTCACGATCGAAGACTGCGACGTACACGTGTCCTGAGGAAGACTAGGGCCGCCAAGGCCAGCAAGACTAGGGTGGCTGCCACTATTGCGGCTGGTGCAGAGTAGTCCGCTGTCCATACAGCCGACAATCTATGAGGCCCGTCCACGGATATGAAACCCGCCTCCTTTTCTGTAAGCAGCTTACCATCCTCGTACCACCCTTGGAACTTCCACTTTGCTCCTAGCATACCCAACCATCCTCCCATCGGTTGAGTTGTGTTCTTGACGGCGAAGGTAACGTTGGAGCCATCATCGTACCAGCCGGCCCCAGTCGGCTCAGACTGCGAACTCGAAAGAACAAGATAGTACTGGGTGATGTATTGGGCTTCGACGGCCGCATTCTCCCTCAGGTAGACACTTCTGTCAGGCTGGTTGCCCCCGTCAGCCCAACGATCAAACCTAAGCCTGGTGAAGTTGTCGACCTGGGCGAATGCTGGAACCGATAGCTCATGCTCACCCACAGCCAATACCACTCTCGCAGGGCCTGGGGGCTGTGGCTTACCGTCGACTGTCACAGCAACGTTAGCGGGGACGCTTACGGCAAGCGTCAACCCAACCAACCTGATGGAGAAGACAACGCTACTGCTTGATCCTGCAATTATGGTGCCATTCGATGTTAGCATAACAGCAGACATGTTCAAGCGCCAAACCTCCGAGCCCTGTGGTTCACCCAGAATCCCCCCGACTCTAAATTCCAACCTTTCAACCCCAGAAGAGGCAGACGGCCTCATGACGCAAAGCGCTTCGAGAACAGGCTGGTTCATGCACGTCTCCGGAGCGGCCATTGCGATACCAGACACAACTCTTGGCGGCGTCGAATCCGCTTCCAAGACACCTACCACTAGCGAAAAACCCGTGGGGGCCGCAGCGTATGCAACGTTTGCCTTGACTGAAACAGGTTCAACATCCCCGAGAGTCAGATGGTCCGCATAAGTGAGAGCCGAGATCTCAGTGCTCTGAGCATGCACCTGAGGCAGCGTAGTAGAGAGAAAGACGACGAACATCAACAGTGAAACCTTCGTTCCATCTCGGCTCAACCTGACACCACGCGCAATGCGCGGGAGGCGAACAGAAAAAAGCTTGCGGTAAGCTGAAGGGCACTAGTTCTGATGCTCTAAGCTCGTCTGCGTCTCATGCTGAGATGGCTCAAGCTCTCGACCGCCTGCCACGGACAAGCAGCAAAGCCAAGATACCAAGCAGCAGCCCCACAAATATTGACTCTAACGGAAAACCGGGAATTCCAGGTTCACGTATTGTGATGAGCGTGACCAACATCGTCATGATAGTCTGCGTCTGCGTCTGGACTGCCACGAGAATTGTAGTAGAGTTCGTGAACGCAGTAGTGTAGAACGTCTGCGTAAGCGTAGTGTTGGTGAAACCTATCGAGGTAGCAGTGTAGGAGGTTTCAGTTTCTGTGGCAGCCAAGTTCGCTGTTGAGCTGGCGCTAGTAGAAGTTGTGGTCGTTACACTTGTGGACGTTGAGGTGCTCGTGGTTGTGATGCTAGTGGTCGACGTCGTTGTTGTAGTGCTTGTGGGAGAGGCACTCGTCGTAATGGTTGTTGACGTGTACCGGTATATGGTGAACGTGGTGGTGGTTTGGAACGGAACGAACCCCATACTGGCGGGGGCAAGCTCGAATGCGGATACCACCGAGATTGCCAAGAAAAGCATGGATAGCATTGCTGACCTTTTCAATCTCACTCCCCCATCTCCTGGCCTGAAACAACCGCGTGACGCCGTCGCAATGCCAGCAGCATGACACCGAAGAGGACGCCAAGAACTACTGCCTCCCAAGAGAACCCTGGCACGGCCTGCGATACAGGCGCTGGAGCAAAAGTCAGAACCGTGGACGTTGACGTCGTTGGCGAAGTTTCCGTCGCAGTGGTTCCGGAAACCGTTGTCGAACTCACGATGTTCGTGCTGAGTGCGGTGCTGGTTTGGAACGTCGACGTCGTGGACGTGGATGTGTACGAGACTGAATTCTGGAGAACCACGACCGTTATGACTGAACCTGTGGCCAGCAGAATTGTGCTAGTAATTGTGGAAGTCCTGGTGGTCGTTGTGCTACTCGTAGATGTCGAAATGACAGAGGTCGAAGTGGACGTGAAGGTCGTAGTGCTGCTGGTGCTATACAGACTGGTTGTAGTGGATGTAATAGTTGAAGAAGTCGTGGTGAAAGACGTTGAAGTTGTCTGCTCGGGACCCAGAAATGAATTGGCCGGAGACATAAATGCTGCAACGACAAAGAAGGCCACCATAACGACTGCAATTGAGAGGAGAAGCCTCATCTGACGCCCCAAACGCCGTCCCCGACCATTTCTAACGCAAGAAGCACGTCTTGGAAGATAAAACTAACCTAAGCCACCTCAGAGTATCGCAGAGGAATGGAACGGATGGCCTGCGTATCGGCCACCGTTTTTTGCATATCGCAAACTTGAGGTGTGACGGTACCGCGACCAGGCGCCAAGCGCACGAACCACATCTGGTGGAAGACCACACGGCGCTTGACATACTTCGTTACAGGAATTCGCGCCAGCAGCCTAAGCATGGAGCTCTTTCTTGACGCGCCTTCTGCCGAGCAGCAGCAAGCACAGAAGACCAAACAGAAGGCCTGCCATGATAGATTCCGCGGGAAAGCCTGGAATCCCGACGATGGGCGGTATAATGAAACTGCTTGAGGTGAAAGATGAAACAACCGATGATGTCGTCGTTGCTCTTTGAGTTTGAACTGTCGTGCTCGTAAGGATACTTGTTAGGATGGCCGTCAACGTCCCCGTGTATGAAGTCAACGTCGACGTAGACGTGCTAGTCCTTGAAACCGTGGCCGTGTAGCTCGAACTAGTCGACGTAGTTGTGGTAGTCGTGCTCGTCGAAGATGTTATGCTCGAAGTGCTCACGGAAGTCGAAGAGATCGTAGATATGGCCGACGTGGTCGTGGTGGTAGTCGTAGTCGTGGTCGTCAACGTCACTGCAGGCCTGAACAATCCGGAAACCGGAGCATCCGTAGACGAGGCCAATGCGGCAACAACTGTGATGGCCACAATGAGAGCCACAGCTAGAGAACGCGAGTTCATATTCAACGCTTGACCCTCCTGAAAATCGCTGGGGCAAAAACCAGCAGGACCGCAAAGAACCCGAAAGAGTCAGCGTACGGCTGAGACTGAAAGCTTCGCAAGACCTGGCCAATGGTAACCGTAACCGTCGTCGCCAGAAACGTTGTCAAAGTTGACGTCAACGTCGTCGTACTCGAGTATGTGGTCGTCGAAGACATTGTCGAGCTTGTTGTGCTCTGCGCGGACATGGTGGTCACCGTACCCACTATGAAGAGTTCTGTCGACCTACCCGTCCAAGTCACGGTCGTGGTACTAATCGACGTTGAAGTCCCCGTAGTAGTAACAGTTGTCGTAGTGCTGGTCGAAGAAGTAGTCGTGCTCGTGAAAGACGATACAGTCGACGTCGTGGTCACCTGCGTAACAACCGTAAGCGTAGTTGATGCCGCGTCGTTCGTCGGCGTTCCCGTAACGGTGATAGTATAAACACCTGGGCCAACGTTGCCCACAGTGAAAGTCCCAGCCAGACTGGCTGACCCTGAGACTTTGGAGCAAGTTGGCGAAGTGACGAGACCGCCCACTGAACCAGTGATTGTGCATCCGGTGTCGGAAGTACTGAAGCCAGACCCCGCAACAGAGATCTGCACTCCTGGAGTGACCACGCTCGGCGTCAGTGTTATCGAGGGCACCACTACAGTAAATGGAACCGAAATGGACCCTTGCTGGACGAAAATTCCAGAGATAGTAACAGTATGCGCGCCCGGAGCCGCTCCTGCATCGACTGTATAGGTCCCTGACAGGAGGCCCCCTGCGGTGATGGAGCATGAAACCGCAGAGAAGAGCGGAGAGGGAAATCCTGAGATTCCAGACGAACAGTCCGCGACAAGCATAAGATAGCCAGACCCGGAAAACGTACCAGTACTCAAAGGCAAACCGCTATTCGGTGCTACAACAAAAGTTGACTGAACAAGGAACTGCGCGACCGCAGAATCTCCCTGCGAACCCGTAGCCGTGATAGTATAAGTTCCCCCAAGTGCTCCGGCTGCATCGGACTTCACCGTAAACTGGCAATTCGAAATTGAAGCCCCCGAAACTGAACATGTGAATGTAGTCGGGTTCACACCGCTGAAGAATACACCTCCTCCAGGGCCCGCGGCAGTGAGCGTTACGGATACATCCGTAGGATTCCAACCGGAGCCCGTCGTGGTGACAGATGTCCCAGTGGGACTCATGTTCGGCGAGAAGATTAGACTTGGACCTGTACCCCCAGTCACCAAGAACGGAGCAAATGCAGACGGTGGAGGACCACCAGAATCGTCGACTTGGATGAAATAGGATCCTGCCGCGATGGACGCGACACTGAACTGGCCCACGATCGTGCCATGCCCAGTGGCATCCTGATCACAGCTCATGAGGATAACAGGCGTCCCGGTTAGGACGCAAGCACCCGAAGCTGAAGAAAAACCTGACCCGTAGACTGATACCACTGTTCCCGGTGGCCCCGAGCCAGCCGAGAGCATTATCTTTGCGTCCACAGTGAATGTTGCTGAAGCGGTGTCACTGCTCGGAACTCCATTAACAGTTCCGGTGACAACGACGGATTTCGCACCAAATGTTGAACCAGCACCGACTCTGAACCTGACCGTTAGTGCGCCTGTAGTACTGCTAACAGAGCAAGCGGGCAAACCAGTTCTGTCAATAAAGAACCCCGTCGATGGGGTGCTGACCTGACAACCATTATTGCCCAAGAAGGTTGATCCAGTGATTATCACTTCAGTCGCCGCAGCCGTCGGCGTACCCCCGAGGTTCACGGGGGGTGAACCGCTCGTGGGACTAAGCGTGATGGATGCCGCGTGGACTGGCGGGACGTAAGTGGCCAGCATGGAAACGACTAGCGCGGAGGCCACTAGCAACACTACGTAGAGAGAACGGCCCTGTAGCCTCTTCAAATGGCAGCACGCAGCACTATGTGGCGTTTAGGCTGATTTCACAATATATAATGGTGTTTGACGGGATATGGCTGATTCTTGACAAACACATGGCAACTTTTGCGTGGTTTTGCGTCATTTTGGACAAAACTCGCGACTCTGTCAGCATTCAGGATGGAGGCTTAGCTCTGGTCATGCAATTGTCTTCGGCTGCATGATCGGGCGGGGACCCGAAGGATCTAGTGGCCTCCTCTCCGCCTCGCCACGGCCAAGAGTGCCGCGAGCAATACCGCAACTGACACCGGGACAGTAGCCGGGAATTCCGGAACAATTGACGCGAATGCGTTCCCGTCGTACGTGAGCACTTCTGCTCCAGTTGAATGGTACACAAAGTACGTGAGAGCGTATTCGCCAGACTTCTGCGGGGCCCAAAGCCAACTGACAGGAGCGTAGCCGTCCACGTACACTGTCCAATGGGCATATTCCTGTTGCGCGATGGCCGTGAGGCAGCCAACAGGATGTGTCCACGTCTCGTTCGCGAGCCTAAGGATTCCCCAATACCCTTCAACATGAATTGTGGCATTCTGAATGTAGGTTCCGTTCTCGTAGATCACGTCGACCTCTGCGAGCGCGTCATCATTCTGGTGCTGCCGCTGGCTGAAATCACAATGAGGAGCAATCTCGTACCCATTCGCGTGGCTACTCAGAGGTGTGGCCGGCAGCGAGGCAAGTGCCAAGATCAAAACGACTAGGAAAGCCGTCCGCATCCCGAAAGCTCCATCTAGAGCACAAGTTTGGTTGCGGAAACAGTAAAATGCTCTTCGGTTCAAACGTGAACTTTTGCTCTTCACCACTCAGGCCTGGAAGTGTTGACGTTCTTCAACTGCTTAACCATTGAGCTTTGAAGATAGCCAATCTCATCCAGCCGCTCAGTAAGTCTGTTTACTTCGCTATCATTCATGTCGTGCTTTCGGATCAGCTGGATAGGCCTCACGGGTGTTGAGAGTTTCATTTCTGACGCCCAGATTCGACGGCTGAGGTTTGTGTATCAGTAACGGACTACCCACTTCCTACTAGTTCGATCTGGGCACCTTTGGTGGTTTTCGCCTGACTGGTTGGTATTTGGCCGTCAACTGTGCCACGGCTTTCATTGAGTTATACCGGATAAATTTCATGATTGTTTCAGGCGGATTCTGCTCAATCATGCCATGAACGATTCCGTCTATTATCGTCAACTTTAGAAAGGACGCTCGAAGTGAGCTAATTCGTTCGCCAACCAAACGCGCCCGTTCCCATGGGTCAGCGGTCTTTTCGAATTCCAAAAGGAACTGCTCATCTCTGAGTCCTTGAGAGAGGTGTGTCATCCAAGCCTCATAGCCGTTGCGCGATCGGACAGCCTCCAAGAACCATTGTTTCTCTTTGGCGGAAATGCCGGAAAGCCATTTCCAAGTTGCAAAGCCCGAACTCAATTTTTCGAGTTTGGACATTGTCGCTTCGTGCGGAGATATCGGGTAGACAAGAAGATTAGGTTATGTCAACTCGTTCATGAATTACATAGAATGTAATGAGATTTATCTTTCTGATTAGGTATCATTTCAAGACATGCCAAGAGATAGATTTCAGAAAAAAGTTTGGAGTGAAAACCGCGCTAGGATACTAGAGGTCCTGAAGCACCTCGGCCCTTCAACTGTAGTGAAAAATTCCAAAGCTCTGCCCCTTTCGAGATCACGAATCTATCGGCACCTTTACCCTCTGGATTGCGCTGAAACGGTGAAACGAGATGGGCCAGAGTTTCGATTACTTACCAGCCTCCAAGTGATCATGAAAGCAGTCTCGTTAGCAATCAAACGTCTGCCCGAGGGCGATTTTCGCGCGCTGTGGTTACTCCTTCAACTGATTCATGCCATAGCGTGATTATGGAGCAAAATGGGATGAATATGACAGTAGTGGAACGCTTCTCGGGGCAACCTCTTGTGGTAATAGGAAAATTCCCAGTCCCACACATGAGATAGTTCTGATCAGGCAATGGGGTGGGAAGGGGTCGCATCGAGCTCCAGATAATTTCCACGGATTCCACGCGTGGAAATTATCTTAAGGGAATGCTGGCTTGACCCGCCGGGCCTCAGTCGTGTTTCTCCAGAAATTCTCTGTACCCTTTTCTGACCAGAGTGCATCCTATATCGGCAGTCCGAATCGTTTAGGTGAAGTGGCTTTTCAAGCACCCGTCCAGTACACTTTAGTTTAAGTCTTATCGATCTTGCGGAGCCTCTGGGAGTCTATTTTTCGATGAATTCCCTGACTGCTTCGCGGTAGAGGTCTTCTTCGTCCCACATTGTTAGGTGTGCACTATTCTCGAATATGAGAAGCTTCGATCCTTCTATGCCTTTGTGAATTGTTTCTGCTACTTTTGGTGTGACTTCATCGTATTTCCCGACCGTCACTAACGTGGGAACCTTGATCTCGTGGAGCCGGCTTCTTATGTCCCAGTCTTTCCATGTTCCGATTATCGTGAATTCGTTGGGGCCGTTCATTGTGAAATAGACGGGGACGCTCAGCTCGCTGAGGGCACGTTCCACTTCTTCAGGCCAGGGTGACCTTCTGCACAGGAAGTTGCGGTAGTACACTTCCACGGCCTTCAGGTATTCAGGATGGAGGAAGGCCCATTTGGCCTCGTACTTTTCGAAAATCTCCTGAACATCCCTGGGCAGTAGTCCTTTGAGGCGCTGCATTTCAGCAGCGGTTTCCGGAACGCTTGCCAGGCCGCTTGCGATGATGAGTTTCTTGATGTTGTGCTGGTACTTCAGGGCGTACTGGAGGGCTAGGGCTCCTCCGTAGGACGAGCCCAGCAGGTTGACCTTGCCCAGGTTGAGTGCCTTTCTTACGCCTTCCACTTCTTCTGCGCCGTATTCGATTGTGAAGAGGGAGGTGTCCTTCGGTTTCTCGGAACGGCCCACGCCCAGCTGGTCGTACATGACCACTTTGATTTTATCGTCCCCCAGTTTTCCAAGTGACAGCAGGTAATCGTGGGGGACGCCCGGGCCGCCATGCAGGCAGAGGAGAATGTTGCTTCCAGTCCCGAAGGTTTCGTAAAACAGCTTGAACCCATTCACTTCCACGTAGCCGCTTGTTTCAGGAACCAAGACGAAACCCCCGCAAGCAGCATGCGCCTAGCATCTTGAATGTTTTCATCCATTACCAATCCGGGTACGTTGGAGGCTCGGCCTGAATGAGGCGGCTGGGAGTGAGCCCAAATGCTCAAAAGCAGACGCGGCAACAGCCGGTTGCTGGTTGGCATGGCTTCGGCATCGAAATACGGCAACATCAATCCCGGTTTCATCGAGGAGGCTCAGAGGATCGTTAGGGCTGCGGCCTCTGAAGCGATACCACTTAGATTATTGGGAGCGTTAGCCTTCAGTCTTCACTGCCCAAAATTCTCGTACATGCAGCAGATGCTGGGCCGCTCCTTCTCTGACATAGATTTCGCATCCTACCGCAAGTTCGCTTCAAAGATCAGCAGGCTGTTCGCGGAACTCGGCTACCAAGAAGACCTCAAGGTGACAATGCTCTTCGGCGCAAACAGAATGCTATTCATCGACAACAGCGCCAACAAAAGGCATTGCGATGTCTTCCTCGACAAGCTAGCCTTCTGCCACGACATACCGTTCAATGGTAGGCTGGAGGCCGATGAGGTTACGGTTCCCATCGCTGAACTATTGCTGGAGAAGATGCAGATCGTTAAACTGGACGAGAAAGACGTCATCGACTCGATGATGCTCCTGAGGGAACACCCGGTTGGAGATTCCGATGAAGAGACCATCAATGCTAGTAGAATCGCGTACCTCTGCGGCCGCGACTGGGGCCTCTGGAAGACCATCACGACTAACCTCCAGCGCCTCGAAAAAGCCACGGCCGGGGCGGAGAAGCTGGAACAGGAAGACAGGGACGACATCGTGTCCAAGATAAGAATCCTACTGGAGCGCGTGAACGCGCAGCCCAAGACTGCGGGCTGGATGGTGCGGGCGCGCATTGGCGAGAAGAGGAAATGGTATAGGGATGTGGAGGAACTTTCGCGTGCCTAGCTGGTCTGCAACTCTAAGAAGACTCTATTCTGGTAAGTAGAGTAGCGAATAAGCCCCGTAACGTAAGTAGCGCGGTAGAACTCTTAGCAAAGTCTTATATCGGCACCGGCCGAGCCGTTGCAATGAGTTTTCTTCTTTGGCGACCACTGAGTATTTCGCGAGAAAGGCATCCGGCCTGGCAAGGAATGTTTCCGCTTGGGACGCGTTGGTTTACAATATCATGTGGATGGCGCCTCTTGGTACGTGGATATACGGAATCTGGGCGTCTACGCTCTTTCCGGGCGCGGACCTGCCAACAACCGTACTGATCTCTGAAGTTGTCGCACTCGTTGTGGGGGCATTCTACGCAGTCTTCAACGCGTCGATGCCCAGGTCGGGCGGCGACTACGTCTGGAACAGCCGGGTGCTTCACCCCTTGATAGGTTTCTCCATGAATTTCTTCTTCAACATCGCGCTTCTGGGGATTGGGGGGGCCACAATGTTCTGGGTGACCCAGTATTCGTTGGCCCCCATGTTCGAAGTCTTGGGGATGGTGGACCTTGCGGGTTGGTTGGCTTCTTCGAACGGCACCTTCATCGTGGCAATAGTGCTCTACATATTCTTCGGCGTACTCATCACCCGGGGCGCTAGGGCCACCCACATATTCCTCTGGGTCCTGTTCATCATAACCATAGTCGCAATTCTTGCGTACAACGCGACTTTGCTGTCGCTTGGCACGGAGGGCTTCAAGGCAAACTTCAACGCATTCTCAGGAATGAATTATGACGAAGTCCTGAAGGCCGGCGCCGAGGCGGGCTACCCAAGCTCATACGTGCTGAGCTCCACGCTGCTCGCCGTGGCGTTTACCTACTTCAGCTTCACGGGCTTCAACTCCTCAGTCTACTACTCTGCTGAAATCAAGGATGTGAGGAGGTCGCAGTTCGTAGCCATTTTGGGAAGCACCGTGCTTTACATGTTCATTCTGTGGACCGACTACTTCGTGACCGTGACCACGATGGGGCCACAGTTTGTGGGTTCCATGGCCTACCTGTTTGGAACGGGGAACCAGGCGTATACGCTGCCGTTTCCGCCTTGGTTCCAGAACCTGTTCAGGTTCGCGACTGTAGGCAACCCCATGGCCTTCAGCATTGTTGCGCTGGGGTTTGCGGCCATGAGCATCGCGGCCCCGCTGACGTATGTGTTTGGTGGGACAAGAATGATGTTCGCCTGGGCCTTCGACCGGGTGGTGCCCATGTCCTTGGCTAGGGTGGACTCCAGGTACCGGTCGCCATACTTGGCCATCATACTCACAACCATCGCGTCAATTATTGCGATGGTGCTCTGGGTCTACACGAACCTACTCAGCTACTTCCTGTACGCGAGCTTCGGCTGGATGGTCATGCAAGCATTCGCATCCCTAGCCGGCATCATCTTCCCGTGGAGGAGGAAGAACATCTTCGAAACCTCGCCGGAGATAGTCAAGAGGAGGATCGCAGGCGTACCCGTCATATCCATCCTTGGGGCCGGGACGCTCGTATGCTCAATCTACATTGGCTACGCGAGCGTCGCGCCCGCCTACGCGGGCACCTTCCAGCCAGGCTATTTGGCGTTCTCAGTGTCCCTGATGATAATTGGCGCCATCATCTACGCAGTAGCCTGGGCGTACAGGAAACGTACGGGCCTGCCTCTGGAGTTAACCTTTAGAGAGATACCGCCCGAATAGGCGGCCGCAGCGGTCACATTCCATGCCTAAGACGAGGCTATTCTATGCAACCGATATCCATGGCTCGGAGAGATGCTTCACCAAATTCATCAACGCCGGACCCTTCTACAAGGCTGACGTGCTCATCATAGGCGGCGACATCACAGGAAAATACTTCATCCCAATCATTGAACAGCCAGACGGCACTTTTGTGGCCAGCTTCCTCGGGAAGGACTACAAACTCAAGCCCGGCAAGGAACTCGAAGAGCTTGAGCAGAGGATCCGAGCAGTCGGGTACTACGCCTACAGGACAACGCCCGGTGAGGTTATGGAACTCCGCAACAACCCAAGCAAGTCAGATGAGGTGTTCAGGAAGGTCATCAGCGAGTCTTTGCGTAGACTAATCGCGTACGCCGAGCAGAAGCTGAAGGGGACAAGCATCAAATGCTTCGTATCCCCGGGCAACGACGACTCATTCTTCGTCGACGAGATCCTCGCAGAATCCACCACAATCATATCCCCAGAGGGGAAACTCATTGAGATCGACGCCAGCCACGAAATGATCAGCACGGGCTACACGAACATCACGCCATGGAAGTGCCCCCGGGACATACCCGAACACGAACTGAAGGATAGGATCGAGCGGATGGCAGGTAGCCTGAAGAACCCGGCAAGAAGCATATTCAACTTCCACTGCCCCCCCTACGGAACAACCCTAGACAATGCACCACAACTGGACGAGAAGATGCAGCCGAAACTTTCAGCTTCAGGCCCCCTGATGGCGCCGGCAGGCAGCACATCGGTTCTGGAAGCCATCCAGAAATACCAGCCCCTGCTCGGACTGCACGGCCACATACACGAATCGAAGGGATACTTCACAATCGGCCGGACCATCTGCGTCAACCCAGGAAGCGAATACACAGAAGGCCTACTGAGAGGATTCATAGCCGAATTATCAGAAGACAAAGTGAAAGACTTCCTCTTCGTCTCGGCCTAGAAGCAGAGCTCGCGCCTAGGCCTCCTCCGGGTTCTGTTACGGCTTCTGGACTTGGTTTTTGGTGTTACATGTCGGGACTTTTAGGGGGGTACTTTTGAGGGGGCTTTGAATTTGGAGCGTTACTAGCACTTGGGACTACCCTTCGGGTCATAATCCTCACTCGAAAAAGCCAGCATGTAGAAATCTTCCTCTGACTTGTTTTCAACGACATGGCAAGTATTCGGTTGAATTTCGAAAAGCTTTGGATTTTGGAAATCAGCAATCATAAGTTCAGTCCCTTTCTGCGGGTCAGAACCCCCAACATCAAACCAAGATAGGGTAGCGAATCCTCTTATGGCAAGAAACCATTCGGTCTTTTTGATATGATAGTGATTTCCACGTATTTTGTGCGGACGGATGGTTTGCAGTACAATGTCTCGCACATCTCTGCCATCAAACAGGGCGGACTTTTGCATTCCTTGAACCTCAAAACCCCTTGATTCTTTGTCAACATTGACA
>CAZYOZ010000005.1:55159-57372 GCA_964649235.1 uncultured Candidatus Bathyarchaeia archaeon | reverse complement strand
ACTTTCACAGTGCCGTCGTCGAGCAGTATGATGGTTACGTGGTCGCCCGGCGAGAGACAGGCTTGCTTCGACATGTCATGTGTATAGTTGAAGTGCAGCTCAGTTCCATCGTCGGCATTTATGATGCCGATGCAATTCGTTAGTCCATTCTGCACTGGCTTGCAGTTTGTGTCAGCCATGACGACGCCCGTAGTTCTGCCTTGGAACGCCACGTTTTCAATGCTTCCGAAAAAAGCATCCTCGGCATGGGTCTGCTGTGACGGCGTGTTGTGTGGGCTCGGGGAGGTTACGAGAAAGGCAACACCAACAAAGATCGCGACGATGACAATGAAGGCCAAGAGTCCGGTGCGGTGTTTTCTTCTGGGACGCTTACTTTCCCTCAAGCCTAGAAACTCTCGTGACAAAGGGCGATTTGTATAGTTATTTAGCCTTGGTATGTAGATTATCGAGAATGGCAATCAGGCCCGCAGACCGATAGATATTTGTTGTATTTTCCTCACGAGGGATTTGTCGCGCGCCAAGCTACTCAGGCGCCTTCCCGCGATCCCTGCTTCTTCGAGCCTGTCCGTTGGCAGCAGTGCCATGACAATGGTTGCGCATTTCATCATTGGTCCGTCATCGAGGCGAACCCTACCCACCTCAAGAATCGCACCAATCGCAGCCCCCAAGAATGCGTCGCGGAGGGTGACTTTGCCAAGAGACGCCTTCTTGCCTGAGGTAGCTTTGGCGAACAGTTTTAGTAGGTTCGCGCCCACCCTCTCGCGTACCTCATCAGACAAGATGAAGCCGCGCACAGACGCGAAGGTCTCAGGGTCTTTGGCGGAACTTCGCAGTACCATCTTATGTTGGAGCATCCAGCGAAGCGCGGTCTCGGTTGTGACTGGTTCTGGCATACTTCGCCTCAACCGCAATGCTCCACCGTTGGGAGACGAGGTTTCGTTGAGGGCCTTTAGTCGCTCGCTCAGCCACGCCTAGTTATTGGTCGGGCGTGTCGGGAGGCGGATCGTCAGAGCTCTGGCGACATCTATTGATTCTTCCTTGGTTTTGTCCGCAAGGCTATCCGCTAGTTTTGACATTTCCCGGAGTCGCGCGGACAAATCGCAGAGTGGCTCGATCTCTTCCTCAAACTCCTTGTAGATTGCCCCGTCTTCACAGATGCCGCTTAACATTTCTTCCATGACTCTCTCTGACCGCTTTGTCACGATATACTGCTCGGAGCCCAGTCTCTCCAGCAGAACCTGTAATCCTTGGTCATCGGTCGAGAACTGCTCTGCTGAACCTCGTGACACGCTAAATGCATGTTTCAAGAGCCTGGGCCGGTAATCTTGGCGGTTCATGAATCGGCGAATGTATTCCTCAGTTTCGAGAATTGGAACTCTATCGATAAGACGTACGCGCGGAAGTGAAAGGAGCGTTTCGATCGGTCTGGGCATTTCCAGTGTAATGATGCGGATGGATTGGTCTTAAAACGATTACCCTTCGAGTTCAGAATGAGAGTGGAAAAATGGAGCCGCCTACTCCATGAAGTCTTCAGCCTTCTGCGGCTCCGGCGGCAGTCCCTTTCGTTTGCGTATATCGGCGATGACCTGCATCACCATAGATTGCGGTACGGGCGCCCAGTGGGAGAATTCAAGCCCCCAGAAAGCCCTACCTTGCGATGCGCTTCGCATGACCTCTGACAGGTCGAAGGTTTCGGCAGTTGGGAGTTCCCCTACTACGTACACGAGATGTCCTCTCTGTTCTACGGAGATGATTTTTCCGCGTTTTTGTGAAATCACACTTGTAGCTGCACCCAGCAATTCCGGAGGGACTTTAACCGTGATCTTCTGCACAGGCTCCATGAGAATCGGGTTAGCGTTTAGGAAAGCTGCGAAGAAGGCTCTTCTGGACATGGGCATAATTTGTGCGGGACCACGGTGTACTGGGTCTTCATGCAAGGAGATGTCCGTGATCTTCATCTTAATGCCACGGATCTGCTCGTAGGCGAGCGGGCCTTCTTTCAGGCCCCACCTGTAGCCGGCGATGACCATCTCCTTGACTTCCTGAAGGAACTGGGCTCCTTTCGTGACTTCAACAAGCATGTTGCTGCCCTCGTCCACACTCCAAACGCCGCGGGCTTCCTCAGCAGGTCAACTTTCCTCGCGTAGAATCTTGGCCATCTCATGTCGGTCTTGGTATTCACCGATCGTGCCTTCGCGTATCATGTCTATGAT
>CAZYOZ010000005.1:0-55149 GCA_964649235.1 uncultured Candidatus Bathyarchaeia archaeon | reverse complement strand
ACCTTGTTGTGCCTGTTGGGTGACTTGCCCTCAACTGGGCCTGCTGGGTTGCGTATGCTTTCGCGATAGATTACGATGGGCTTAGAGGTCACGATCTCAAGCCCTGTCTTCGTTATGAGCGTCGTCGCGATTTCTAGGTGCAAGGTACCCATCCCTGCGATCAGGTACTCGCCCGTCTCCTCGTTGATCTTGGTGACGAGGTTCGGGTCCTCCAAACTGAGCTTCCTCAACGTGTCAACAAGCTTGGGTAGATCCCGGCTAAACTTGGGTTCAACCGCCATCGTCACGACGGGCTCCGTGACGTAGTGCACTGCTTCAAACGGTGCTATGTCCTTAATCGAGGAGAGTGTTTCGCCGGCCCTGGCTGCGTCCAAACCAAGCAGGGCTGGAATGTTTCCAGCGCTTATTGTACCAACGATTTCCCTGTAAGGGCCCATGAAGATGCATACTTGCTGAACGCGCTGGTCAACCCTGGCGCCCAGCAGGTGGAAGGTTGAGCCTTCGCCTATTGTTCCTGAAAACAGCCTGCCGCTTGCCACCACACCGGCTTGTGGGTCAACCACGATGTTCGTGACTGCCATGACGACGGGCCCGTTGTCGTCGCAGTTGAGCATCGCCTGCCCAACTTCACTGTTGATGTCTCCCTTCCAGATTCTTGGAATACGGTACCGTTGCGCAACGTGGGGAGGGGCCATGGATTCGACGGCCATGTTCAGAATGGCTTCATGCAGTGGTGCCCTTTCCCGAAGGGATTCCACGCTTTCCTTCAGGTAGGCGTCCACAACGTCTGAGAACTTGACGCCCTTCTCCTTCGCGATCTCAGCATTGAATCCCCAACGGTCTTTGGCAGAACCCATCGCAACGGTGTTAGTTGCGAAGCTGACCTTCCAATTCTCGCGGTACTCCGGCTCCGCGTAAAGGTCGATGAGCCGGTTGAATTCAGTGATGATTCGGCCGATTCTCTCCTGAATCTGTTCAGGCGTCAATCGGAGTTCCTTGATGAGTCTATCAATCTTGTTAATGTACAGAACCGGGCGAACGCGCTCCTCAAGCGCCTGTCGCGTCACGGTCTCGGTTTGAACCATGATCTCTTCCACGGAGTCAACTACCACGACCGCCCCGTCGATGGCTCTTAGTGAGCGGGTTACTCTGCCGGAGAAGTCAACGTGGCCTGGCGTGTCAATTAGGTTGATGACGTATGCTGTTCCATTCCTTTCATGTAGGAGGCTTACGTTCGCCGCCTTGATGGTCATCTGGCGTTTCTGCTCTTCCTCCATGTAGTCTAGGGCGAGGGCTGTCCCAGCCATGGTGGGCGACAGAAGACCGGCAGCGGCAAGGAGGGAATCGCTCATCGTCGTCTTGCCGTGGTCGACGTGGGCGATTATGCCCATATCTTCCGGACGCAGAAACCAATCTACGTCATTCGGATTTGGTCCTTGTTCGCGATGATCTTCTGTATTTCTGTTGTAGTCTTGTAACGGGGCATGTTTTCTCACTCTGCTCCGAAATCGGCATGGCAACATGGCCCAATGTCATTTATGCATTACTATAGGCGCCGTCCAAAATGGGGAACCTGGATTCCGTATTACTGGCCACAGCATCAACAGAGGCCGACGCAACGAGAATTAGTGTCATCGAATAGCGAGTTGGTCTGCCCACACCTAGGCGTGTCCCTTGACTTGTGTCCAAAACACCGATACCGTTGTAGGCGACCCCGTTCAAGACGAGCCATAGCTAACCTAATCCGGACGGGAACAACTCTAGCAGTGAGAGTGGGGCATGAGGAATTGACGAGAGCCGTGTTGATCCATGAGTGGGTAGGGTCACTGATAATCGTCATCTCTGTCGCGAGCTTGGCAGGGACGATTTTCAGCATCATTCAGAACGTGTACTTCTACGTGTGTCCGACGCCACCGCCTGAGATTCAAGACAAATTCGTATGCCCCGGGGTTCTTGAAAGGATGGGCTGGAACATCCCCGGGCTCTTTGTAGGTGGCGCTATGTTGGCTTTCGGATTCTGGACCTACCGAAAGGGGAAGAATGGCGTTCCACTCATCTCCGTAAGGTGAGCCATCCGCAAAGGCATCTCAAGTGGCGGGAATTGGGTTTCAACCTCTCTCCGCTCCTTGTGAAGCGGCAGCTCACTCTGGATGAGCTAAGAGGCCGTAGTCTAGCCGTAGACGCAAGTAACGAACTCTACCAATTTCTAGCGCTCATACGCATGCGCGATGGGAGGCCTTTCACTGATTCTAAGGGACATGTAACGTCACACCTAGTAGGCCTGCTTCTTCGCACAACCCGGCTGATAGCGGACTTCGACATTCGACCCGTCTTTGTTTTCGACGGCAAACCGCCCGAACTGAAGATGCGTACGTTAGCAGAGCGGCGGAGCTACAGGGAAAACGCCCGAAGGGACTGGCAAGTAGCGCTCCAGAAGGGAGACTATTCCACCGCTTGGTCAAAAGCGGTGCGAATGGACTCGCTCACCCAACCCATGATTGAAGACGCGAAGAGGGTGCTAGGCTTGCTAGGCATTTCTTGGGTTCAGGCTCCTCAGGAGGGTGAAGCCCAAGCCGCGCACATGGCGATTCGAGGAGATGTCTGGGCAGCGAACAGCCGAGACTATGATTCTGTGCTCTTCGGTTCCCCACGCCTCGTTCGCTACGTGACCATATCGGGCAAGGAGTTCCTGCCCAGCAAAGGTGTGGCTCGCCCACTTATTCCAGAGTTGATTGAGCTTAGGAAACTGCTCGAATCACTCCGAATAACAAGGGAGCAGCTGATTGACCTCGCGATTCTCGTAGGGACAGACTTCAACAAAGGAATCAAAGGAGTCGGACCGAAGACAGCGCTTAAACTCATCAGGGCGCATGGTAGCTTAGAAGGGCTTCCAGAGCAACTCAGTTCTGCAATCCCAGAAAACCCGAATCAGCTGCGTGAACTCTTCCTCAAACCACTCGTCACGGATGAATACGATCTCCAGTTCGGTGAACTGAATGTTAGTGGCCTCCGCAAATTCCTGTGTGAGCAGAGAGGTTTCTCACCCGAAAAGGTTGAGCTTGCAATACGGCGCATGCGAGGCTTCTACAATCGTACACGCTCCAGCCTGACGTCTTGGATCGGAAAGAACTGAAGTGGTCGCAAGTGGTGGAGCAGGCATCTTTCAGCAAATTCGCAGCCATCTGCAGGGCACTCGAATCAACAACCAAAAGAACCGAAAAAGTAGAGTACCTTGTCGGCTTCCTTCGATCACTAAACTCAGAAGAGATCATCCCCGCCGTCTGCTTTCTCACCGGCCGCCCATTCCCTGAATCCGACCCCAGAGTCCTTGATATCGGCGGGCAGACGCTCTGGAAATTTGACCGTAAGACCAGCCAAACAGTTCTGGTCTCTAAGCCCGCGACTATACTCGAAGTCTTCGACACCTTCGATAAGATCGCTATGTCGTCCGGAGCGGGTTCAAGGCATAGAAAACAGGTGTTACTGGACGCGTTGCTAAGCCGGCTCTCCGACGAGGACGCCGAGTTCCTCATGCGTATCATTTTTGGAGAGATGCGAATCGGCGCCGTAGAAGGCGTAGTTCTCGACGCCGTAGCAGAAGCAACATCGATTGACGTAGACCTGATTCGAAGAGCCCACATGCTACTCGGCGACCTTACCCAAGTGGCCAGGCTCGCCCTGACGCAGGGACCGGAAGCAATCAGGAAGGTCGGAGTGACGTTGTTCGTGCCGGTGAAGCCTATGCTCGCGGAAATGGCACAGGACTTGAAGCAAGTGTTCAACGAGCATGGTAGTGTCACTTCTTTCGAATTCAAGTATGATGGGGCAAGAATTCAGATTCACCGCAAAGGGGATGAGGTTCGCGTATTCAGCAGAAGGCTCACTGATGTAACAGGAAGCATACCGGACATCGTTCAGTTAGCGAGGGAGCGGGTCCGCAGCACAGAATATTTGATCGAAGGCGAGGTCGTGGCAATCGGCGGAAACGGAAAGCCGCTCCCATTTCAAGACTTGATGCGACGCTTCCGACGTGTTCACGACGTCGAAGCAATGGTTAAGGAGATTCCGATGAAGCTCTTCCTCTTTGACGTGATCTACCTCGAAGGCAGACTACTCGTTGACCTCCCATACGAAGAACGTTGGTCAACCCTCGCCGCCCTAACTGACGGGGAGCTGCTGGCTACACGCATCGTGACAGGGGACATACGCGAAGCCCAGAAGCTTATGGAGGCCGCAGTCCGGGCAGGACACGAAGGCCTCATGGCGAAGGAATTGAGGAGCACGTACACGCCAGGCGTCCGCGCGAAGAAATGGTTCAAAATCAAACCTGCAGAAACGCTCGATTTGGTTATCGTGGCTGCTGATTGGGGGTCTGGAAGAAGACGCGGTTGGCTCAGCAACTACCACCTCGCGGTCAGGGACGAGGGAACAGATGAGTATCTGGTGGTAGGCAAGACCTTCAAAGGTCTAACAGATCAGGAATTCACGAATATCACCAAGAGGCTGCTCGAACTGAAGGCTCGCGAAACAGACTACACTGTCCACGTGAAACCATCGATAGTTGTCGAGGTCGCGTTCAATGAAATCCAGCGGAGTCCTCGCTACAAATCGGGATTCGCGCTTCGCTTCGCTCGGGTTACAAGGTTCAGGAATGATAAGCGTCCCGAGGACGCAGACACCCTGTCAAGGCTGAAACATCTGTACCAAGAGCAGTTCAGGTACAAAGCACAGTTTGAATCGTGAGCCCTGACGAAATGAAGGTGGCAGCGCTTTTCAGCGGAGGCAAAGACAGCACGTTTGCACTCTGGTGCACACTCATGCTAGGCTGGGATGTGCGGGCTCTCCTCACGGTCTATCCTAAGTCTCAGGAGTCCTGGATGTTCCACTTCCCGGCCATCAAATGGACCATGCTGCAGGCCCAAGCAATAGGAATCCCGCAGGAATTGGTCTCAACTGAAGGAACAAAGGAGACCGAACTGGAAGACCTGCGTGCTGGACTTCGAAAATTGGTACAGGCCGATGGAATCGAAGCCATTGTGTCTGGAGCAGTTGCGAGCGAATATCAGAAAACTCGGCTGGACAATCTGTGCGAAGACCTTGGCCTGAAGAGCTTCGCCCCCCTTTGGCATAAGAATCAGGAACAGCTTGTCAAGGAACAGATTGAGTCTGGTTTCGAAATCATTGTCACTGCCTGCAACGCCATGGGGCTCAATGCAAAGTGGTTAGGAAGAAAACTCGGGCCCTCAGAACTCAAGGAACTGGTCAAATTGAACAGACGGTATGGTCTGAGCGTTGCCTTCGAGGGAGGGGAAGCAGAAACCTTCGTGCTGAATGCACCATTCTTCAAGGGCCGGCTGTCAATCCGCAAGGCCACGCCCCACTGGAGGGGAGAATCAGGATACCTTGACCTTGAGGACGTCCGCTTCGAGCCTGCCTGAACTGTCAACCGCTAACCAGTTGAGTAGCGACCTCTTGCGTCCTTGCAAGCACACGCCCCATATCGAATGACTTGACTTCTCGGTCTTGCATGAGAACCTTGCCGTCAACGATCGTCGTGTCCACATGTCCTGAGGGCGAAGAATACACTAGGTGTGATACGACAGTACTCTTCCCGTGGATCGGCATCATGCTAGGCGACTTAGCATTCACCAGAATTATGTCGCCTCTCTTCCCAACTTCGATACTTCCAATTTCCTCCCGAGCTCCTAGGGCGCGGGCCCCGTCGATGGTGGCCAAGTCCAGCACTCTCTGCGCATCGAGCACAGTTGGATCCCACCTGAGGGCTTTGTGGAACAAGGCACAGACCTTCATGGTCTCAAACATGTCCAGGCTGTTGTTGCTTGCTGCGCCGTCGGTCCCCAGACCAACAGGGATCCCGGCGTCGAACATTTCCGGCAGTGGAGCTTCGCCTCCGCTGGCCAGCTTCATGTTGGATACGGGGCAATGGGAAACTCGGGCCCCCGCTTTAGCAAGTAGACCTACTTCGCTTTTGGTCAGCCACACGCAGTGTGCCGCGAGAATATTCTCTGAGAGAGCTCCGATTTTGTCTAGGTACTCTACAACCCGCATTCCATGCTGCTTCTGGGAGTCAGCCTGTTCACGCCTGGTTTCAGCTATGTGGGTGTGGACAAGGACCTTGTTCTTTTCGCCGAACTCCTTCGCCCACAGAAGTGTCTCTGGTGAACATGTGTAAGGTGCGTGAGGGCCTAACACGAACCTGATTCGAGGATTGTGTAGATTGTTCACGTAGTCGTAGAATTTTCGTGCATGTTCCTGCTCCTTCCGGGCCTTGGCCTTATCGAATAAGTCAATGATTCCATACGACAGGAAGCCTCGCAAACCGGCCTCCGCGACAGCCTGCGCCACATCTTCCATGTGGAAATACATGTCTACGAAGGTTGTTGTCCCAGAAAGAATCATCTCGGCAGAGCCAAGAAGGGCACCATAGTAACAAGCTTCGCCCGTGAGCTTAGCCTCCAGAGGCCAGATCTTCTTCTGCAACCACTCTTGCAGCCACATGTCATCAGCGAAGCCCCGGAACAATGTCATGGAGAGATGCGTATGTGTGTTGATTAGGCCCGGAAGGGCAATCTTTCCACGTCCATCTATCTCCACATCGGCTGAGGCTGACTCTGCTTTGCCGATTTCCCTGATCTCGCCATCACGGACAAGAACTGAGGCGTTCGTGAGAACCTCTCTTCCCGCGTTTTGCGTGATGATCCAGTCACAGTTCTTGATCAACAGAGAAGACAATGCGATTTCAACAGAAGGAGAATGTGGTTCAGTTAAAAGTCGACCGATTCGCCGTTCACAAGTATGCTGAAGCCAAGAAGCCAGAGCCAAGTAGCAAAATGGTCGCGAGGATGATGATTACGTTCATGCCCAGCGCCGGTATAAGTCCGGGCGTTTGGTCGTAGTTTCCGAGCACAGTCCGCGCGGCCTTGTAGGCCATTGGCACGGTTGCCAGAGATATCAAGACCAACATAGGAGTGGTCCGACTGGCAACCGAAAGAATGATTGAGGCATAGGTGCCCGACAGGAAGGCCACGTACAGATAGGCGGCCTTCCTCTTGCCGAGAAGTATGACGAGGTGCCGCCTCCCTGCCATTCTGTCGATTTCCGCGTCCGGAAACTCGTTTAGAAACAGTAACATCGCAACCAAGATGGTCACGGGTACAAACACTGCCACGCCTGTGCTCTCAATGGCTCCGGCCTGCGTGACATACGTGCCAAGCCCCATTAGACCGAAGCCTGAGCCCGCAACGAGTTCGCTCAGCCCATGCACTTTCGCAAGAACAGGCGTGTAAAGAACAATGGCAATAGCCCCGTAAGCGACGAGCGGCATCAGAACAGAGAACATGCGCGACAGGAAGTAACCACCAACCAACGCGGCCCCGACGAAACTTGAAGTCGCGACCAGAAGGGCAGAGCCCGCTTTCGCGCTTCCCTTAACGATAGTCTCGATGCCTCCGCTGAAAGGTGTCTTTGTGGTTCTTGCATCAATCCCGGAGCGATAGTCAAAGTAATTGTTGAATGCGTTGACCGACGCATGCGTAAGCAAGGCTCCTAGCAGGACCAGCAAAGCGTCGATTCCGTTGAAGGTTCTGTGCGCGTAGAATGATGCCGCGAGGCCGGCGAAGACAATGACAATCGTCAAGGGAAGAAAGTTGGCTCTCGTTATCGAAACCAGAGTGCCCAAAACTTGAGCAGACCAACGTCTGTCAACCCACCGAGCGTTTTAACTTCCTCGCTTGCATTTCCGGAGTGATAGAGACGATAGTCCTCGAGAGGAATTGTATGAGCAAGGTAAAAGATCCATCTCTTGCGCCTCAGGGCCGGTTGAAGATAGAGTGGGCGCGAGCGCATATGCCGGTGCTCGCGAAGATTCGTGCTCGATTCGAAGAGGAGCGAACATTTGAAGGCGTATCCATCGGCATGTGCATTCATCTTGAAATGAAGACGGCCGTCTTGGGACAAACGTTTCAAGCTGGTGGGGCCACGGTGGCAATTACGGGCAGCAATCCTCTGTCCACGCAGGACGATGTTGCCGCTGCTCTTGCCGAATCGGGCGCCCATGTTTACGCATGGAGAGGCGTAACCCCTGATGAACACCACGATAACTTGCTGAATGTCCTCGCACACAGGCCACACATTTTGATCGATGACGGCGCCGAGCTCTCTGTGGCAGTTCACACGGAAAAGAAGGAATTGCTCGGTCACGTTGTAGGCGCCTGCGAAGAGACGACTACAGGCGTTCACCGCTACAATGCCATGGAGAAGGATGGGTCGTTGCGGTACCCAGTAGTCGCCGTCAACGACGCCTCCACGAAGTTTCTCTTTGACAGCCAACACGGGACAGGGCAGTCAGCATTGGAGGGAGTCATGAGAGCGACTAACATGCTCATTGCAGGAAAGACCGTTGTCGTCGCAGGTTATGGTTGGGTTGGACGTGGAATAGCTTCAAGAGCCAAAGGGATGGGCGCGAACGTTGTTGTTTCAGAGGTTGATCCAATCAGGGCGCTTGAAGCGGCGATGGAAGGTCACCGTGTAATGCCCATGAAAGAAGCAGCGGGAGTCGGTGACATTTTCATCACAGCAACCGGTTGCAATGACATCATAACTAGGGAGCATCTTCAAGAAATGAAAGATGGCGCCATCTTAGCTAATGCCGGGCACTTCGACGTCGAGATCAACGTCAAGGATCTGCGAGGTAGCGCGAGCAGCGTGCGTGTGGCCCGGCAGAACGTACAGGAATTCACAATGGAAAACGGCAGAAGGCTATATCTTCTGGCTGAAGGGCGGCTCGTGAACTTGGCAGCTGCCGACGGGCACCCAGCAGAAGTCATGGACATGAGTTTCGCCGATCAAGCCCTAGCGGGAGAATACTTACTCAGGAACAAGGGAAGTCTTGAACCCAAGGTCTACCGCATGCCGCTCGAGCTTGACAAGCAGGTAGCGATGCTCTGGCTCCAGAGCCACGAAATTCAAATCGATAAACTCTCCGAAGAACAGCTAAGGTATCTGACTTCCTGGCAGTAACACAGCTTCAGCCAAGCCGCGCCTGCTCCGAAATGTCTCGCCGGTATCGCGCGTCTAGTAGTTCCTCGATCTGCTTGGCTCTTGCATGACCGATGCGT
Organism: uncultured Candidatus Bathyarchaeia archaeon; assembly: GCA_964649235.1. Lineage (GTDB taxonomy): Archaea > Thermoproteota > Bathyarchaeia > 40CM-2-53-6 > 40CM-2-53-6 > FEN-987. The sequence continues at coordinate 46,012 of CAZYOZ010000005.1, read as the reverse complement.
CCTTTGAGCGCCAATTCCAAACGCGATGCCCTGAAGATGTTCCGCACTGAACCGAGGGATGCTAGTAGCCGCTCTGCCAGTTTTGGACCAATCGTCGGCAGTCCTTCCACAATCGCAAGTTGCCAGTCGCTTGTTGTGCCCATTCTAGGTTTCCGCGCAAGCAAGGGTTTGGTAGCAGTTCTTCTTCGGTAGACCCTTTTTGCCAAAACATACAGAAGGTCAGCAGTCTGTTCCTGATCAAACGTGAAGAAGATTTTGAAGTCAAGATTGAGGGCGAGAGCGAGGATGGTCCCCCAATAGACACGCGGATTCTTTAGACCGGCGAGAGTTTCTTGGGTCTCTCCTTCAACTACGAGCAGGAAATTCTTGTAGGATTTCGCAATTCTGTCAGCTTGGTCGAAGAGGCGACCAGTATACAGCGATGTTATGAAGTCGCGAGCAGTTTTTCTCTCGACGGCATATTGAGCAATAACATAGTCTCCCACGTCAAGCCTCTTCATTTCAACCGCTATGCCCCCTTTTCGCAGCAGTCCAGGGATCCCAGACGTGGCTTCTCTAGTATCGGCAACAATCCCGATTCTTGTCATTGCCATCGTAGTGTCGCTACAGCTGGCGCTGAAAGGCTTGCCTGTTAGAAGAACTTTGGTAGTTCGATGGGTATGACGAGGTTGGGCAACTTCACATAGAAGTACACATAGACTGCAATCAGCAAACCGATCGCTGTCCCAAGAATTACGGCATAATCGGCTGTTTTCATCTTTAGCGTGACAATAGATGTCCTGTTCTCCGTCGCGCCGAACGCTCGTGACTCCAGAGCTTCTGCGAGTTCCACGCTGCGTCGTATCGCCGATATTATTAGGGGGATCAGAATTGGGATGTAGTTGCGTACTCGTTTCATGAAATTCCCCTTATCCAGTTCAAGCCCCCTCGAACGCTGGGCGTCAACCACCGTCTGTGCATCAATTGCCATAGTGGGGACCAGCCTGACGGCTGTGGTAAACGTGAAAGAAATGGAGTACGGGATGTGAACCTGCTCGAGCGCTAGTCCCAAGTCATCTGCAGATGTTGTCATGAAGAAGATGGAGAAGGCGGACATTATCACGAAGAACCGAGTTGCGAAGGCCAGGGCGGATACCAGTGGTGTGCCAAAGATGATGTTCATGACTAGGATGAATATGCCCAGAAAAACCCCGCCCCGCATCGAGCGTAACCAACGCTTGACTGTTTTCGCCAGTTGGACGATGGGCACCTGGGCGAAGAATAGGAACAGGAGCACGAAGATATTCGTGAACATTAAGGATCCGACGAAGAAACCCAGGGTTACAATGAACTTTGCCCGCGGGTCAAGGCTGTGAATCGGGCTATCTATCCTGGTGAACTTGAACCCTTCAACAAACTTCAGCGACATGGGATCATCATCGTTTCTGAGACGAAGCGCGGGTTTCGATAATTGCCCTGAGCTTCTTGGAAAGAAATTCCCTAGCTGAATATGGGTCAATTATGTCGGGTGGCGGCCCCAATTCGCGCATATTACTCATCAGGCTTGAGATTTGAGGCATGACCAGGGAAGCTTGGGCGACCACTGATGGGTTAGTTAAGACTTGAACCGCCGGGCCGTCGGCTAAGATGCGCCCTCTCGACAGTAGAACCGTGCGAGGTTTGCTTTCCGCAACGAATTCAACATCATGTGTTACAATTACGACCGTCTTCCCTTGCGATACGAGTTGCACAATGAAGTTCCTTAGCCGGTCCTTCTGAAGATAGTCTTGGCCTATCGTAGGTTCATCCATAACAACATGCTTCGGATCCCACACCAAGATTGCAGCGAGGGCAACTCGCTTTCTTTCGCCTCCGCTTAGCACAAACGGTGATGAGGTTTCGTAACGCTCAAGGTCCAAGGTTGCGAGCAGCCTCTTGACTCTGCGCTCTATGACCTCCGGCTTGAAACCGAAATTCTTCAGCGAAAAACTAAGTTCCTCAGCCACGGTTTCGGCGAACAACTGATGGTCTGGGTTCTGGAATATCAGACCAACATCCTTCGACAGTTGGGCAACTGACCGTTCCCTAGTATCGATACCGTCAACGAGAACTCTTCCCGAAGCCGGCCTCAGGAGCCCGTTGAACATCTTAACAAGCGTAGTCTTCCCGGCACCGTTCTCACCCATTATGGCAACGAACTCCCCATCTTTGATCTCTAGGTTCACTTCGCGGAGAACTTCAGGCCCGAAAGGGTACGTGAAGCTCACGTTCTCTACACTAATCAAGACCCTAGGAGCCTTCTCAACTCTTCAGATGCTTGCTCGATGGTGATGGGGTTCTTGGTCAAAACGAATCCGTCCCGCCTGAGTAGGTGAAAAAGCATTGTCACCCTCGGGAGGCCAATTCCGATTAGGCGAGCATGATCATCGTACACTTCAGAGGGCGGTCCGTCCAACACGACTTTTCCCTTATCCATCACGATAACACGGCTCGCATGCCTCGAAACAATATCGAGCCTGTGCTCGACTAGGACGGTCGTCAACCTGAGCTCCCGGTTCAGCTTGGCTATTACTCCAGCTATTTCCTCAGCTGATTTTGGATCCAGGAAGGATGTAGGTTCGTCAAGGACAATGATGCTGGGCCGCATGGCCAGAACGCCTGCTATGGCTGCGCGTTGTTGTTGCCCGCCTGAAAGTTCGTAGGGGGCTTTGTTTCTCAAGTCGAGAATGCCCGTTGATTCCATCGCCCAGTGAACTCTCTCGAGCGCCTCGTCCTTTGGAATGCCAAGGTTCTCTAGCCCGAAAGCAACATCTCTCTCGACCGAGAGTGAGAATAGCTGGTTCTCAGGGTTCTGAAACACGAACCCCACGTGGGTTGCAAGCTCGGCTGTTGATTTTCCTGATACATTAATCTCGTTGACTTCTAGCTCCCCTTCGAGGTTTCCGGAGTAGAAATTTGGGATGAGCCCGTTCAGGCATCGGCAGAAAGTTGTTTTCCCGCAGCCGCTCGGCCCGGTGAGTATTACAAACTCGCCTTTCTCTATTGTCACGCTGACTTCTTCGATTGATGGCTTGTCGGACGCGGCGTAGGTGAAAGAAAGATTTCGGGCTGCAATGGCGGCCAAGTCGCGACCTCTCCGCGCGGTTTCATCTCATTTTTGCGTAATTACGCTGGTTTGAGATGAAGCGGGCGCATAACTTCCATTCGTAGTATTAGGCTTTCGGGAAATGAAATCGCGGACCAAGGTAAGCGCAAGCTTCAACGCTTGGTCGACATCGCCCTTCACATTCGCTCCAGCCGCTGTTGCGTGCCCTCCACCCATTCCTTGCATTCTCTCGCCGAGTGGTTTCGCCAGATCGGTTCCTAGGTGCATTCCTGTTTCTGACCAGAAATCACGAGCCGCGCGCAAGCTGATGGTGAGTTCATCGTTTCTCTTTCCAGCCACGATTGCCACGTGTGCACCTAAAGAGACGAGCCCTCGGGCCGCCGATGCATGGTAGGAGCCCACCTCCGACAACGCGACAAGCCACTCGCCCACTCGCTGGAGCCTGAGACGCTGGGCGGATTTGATCCGTGCGATCCTTTCAGAATCATCCATGCTGGACCGCGTGAGGGCCAGCGCAGCTTCAGGGTCCGCCCCAAGCTTGACCAGGGCGCAAGTAGACTTGAATGTCCGGTCTGTCGCAATCGAAAGATGCCCAGTCTCAACAATTATGCCAATCAACAATGCCTGGCTTACTATGCGGCTGGGCACCAAGCGCATTTTCTCATACATGTCCAGAATCATTTCGCACGTGGAAGTTGACTCATCATCGCATAGAACCAGCTTCGCAATCTTGGCGCTTTCAGGGTGTGGGGCGTGGTGGTCGATCATAAGGATGGGTTTTGCAGAGTTTATGACAGGGTCTTTGAGGGGACCCAGCTGCTGCAGGGTGTTTGTGTCGACTGTGACTATCAGGTCGGCCGCTGCGAAGTCTGGCCTGTCACTCTGCTTCAGGGGAACTTTGCCAAGGATTTGTTTTGATAGTCTGCTGACGCCGTCAGGGGAGGTGAAGCTGACTCTCAGCTTTGGTTTCAGCTTGTGCGCGAGCGCCATAAATGCGTACCCAGAGCACACAGCGTCCGGATCAGAATTTTGGTGCCCAATCACGAGGATGTTGTTTGCTGTACGAAGCAATTTCACGAGGCGGGTATGTTCACGCAAAGATTTAGCTCCCTGACTTTTTCTTCGGCAGCAGCGAAGGCCGCTTGAGTAGCCTCGTTCACCAGCGATTCGAGATCCTCGCCACCGCTCGCAAGCTCAATTGCCACATCAATGCCTAGCAGAAGCGGTTTGTCACCTATCGCCTCGATCAACACGTCAAGCTCGCTAATGCGTTTCAACGGGTATTTCGACAAGAGGTGTTTTCGGGCTGCCTCCTCGGCCGCTGAACAGATCTGCTCGATCTCTTCGGTCGTGGGGTTCCTCTTCAGCTCAATGGCCAATACTCTTGACTCAGCCTGGGTGGATGGTAAGAGTGAGCATTTTGAGGGCCGATGCTTACTCTCAGGGAGCCTTCGGCCCCTGAAGCCGCTCCTGAAGCTTCTCCTGTACTTCCTTCAGCCTCTCTCTAGTGCGTTCCTCTTGTTTCCCGAGCACTGTCACGCGTGTGGTGAGTAGTTCCTTTCTCTCCTTCAGCTCCGCCGTCAATGTCTGCCTGTTAGACTTGACTAGAATGCTACCCACGCTCTTGTAGACCGGCGTATCATCAGTTGATTTATCAAGCTCAGAAAGCGCCTTGTCGGTCTCGTTTAGTTCAAGTTCAAGCTGTTGCTTCTGCGTCACGACTGACTGAAGCGTCTGTTGAAGCTGCTGAAGGCGCATCAATTGCTCCTGTACTTGTGGGGGTAACTGAACTTCCTCACCCAAAATCAAGCCCTCAAAATTGGAACGAAACAGCGTAGGCTGGAGGCGGCTAATTAAGCATTTCAGCATTCGCAAGTCCACCTGGTTGGGTGAACTATGCATCCGCAAATGGGTGGCCTTGCAGGATTTGCTCTCAGGAACGGCCTAAAGACTTCGAGGTACTGCGACGAGTAACGAGAATATCTACTCGACTAGTAAATCATTGCAGTGTAATTATATTCGCTAGGAGGCTCTTCGAACCCAGGAATCGTTATCAGACTTGGCTTCTGCGAAGCTCTTAGAGAAGTTGAATCAGGCCATCGCCGCAGAACTTCAGGCTTCGATTCAGTACATGTGGCAACATGTCCAGTGGAAGGGGATAGAACACTATGCGGTCAGTGAAGGGTTCAAGAAGATCGCCGTTGACGAGATGAAGCATGCGGAGAAGATCGCCGAGCGCCTTTGGTATCTAGGAGGAAGACCAACGACCGAACCGAGTCCCATAACGGTTGGTAACACGCTTGAAGAAATGGTAAGCTTCGATGTGAAAGCGGAAGCCGAAGCAATCAGCATGTACAAGGAGATTATGGACATAGCACAGAGAGAAGGCGATGTTGCGACACGGGAGATCTTCGAGGAGATAGAGGAAGAGGAAGAAGAACACCACGATTTCTTCACAAGCCTCCTAGAAAAGTAGACAAAGCTCGAAACTGCTTTCGTTCTATCCGTCACCTACACGTTACTCTGAAGCTGCCAATGGCCTGACCCAGGTGCAAGCAGTATCAGCTCCGACACTGAATCTGGTCAAACCCTTGAGGCCTCAAGGAGCCAGGATGAATCTCCGACCTGGCCGTCGATTGATTCGGCGCTTCAAATAAGCTTGTACCCATTGTGACCCCGCTTTCCCAAGAGCACTTTTTGTCAACTCTCTACACTAAATCCAGCTTCGGAGAGAATTGAGGAATGAGAGACGATGATCACGAATAGTGGAAAGCACATTCAGATCACAGAAAAGAGAAACTGCTCCACATGTGGCGCAATCACCGATCAGGTTTGCCACAAGGTTCGATACCAAGAGAATCCGGACCATGCTGGGACACTGGTCAAAAGGTCCTACTGGATTTGTCAAGTGTGCGTAAGTGAGACCGAGGAAGTGAAGATTCAGCAGCTTCCCAGCGACAAAGTGAAGATCATCAACAGGCTTCTAAGAATGCAAGGTGACTATGCCATACAGTCCATGATTATCTCTTCTCAAGCTGAGAAACTCGTCGTGGAGATTACAATCAGGGACCGGTAAGTTGAGCAAGCTAAGGCTCATCACCGTTTCAGAACGCTGAAATAGATGGAGGCGTTTCTGTCAGCGGAGCCTTCTGCATGCCCGAGCTCGCCAAGAAGAACATCGAAGTTGACGAAGAGACAGGCGCAGCAAGCAGTCTCCTAACCTACGCCAATGCCAAAGTTCCCTTTCCCAATAAGTTCGCAACCACCACTGAACTGAATGCGACTAGGCTGGTCGGCCTGAAGCAGGAGTTTCCAACCGAAATTGTGGTGGCGGGTAAGCTCCTTTACCCTGAAACGCTGAAACGCCTACTTCGTGAAGAGGACTTCCTGAAGGATTTCGCGCGGCGGTTGGCCCGAGAAACCTCCTTCCATGAGGACGCGCTGAGTGTTCTCTTTCTGATTTTCAAAGGCGAGGCCGCGGTCACCGAGTCAAACGACCTCCGCACGGTTCTTGATCTTCAGTACTTCGCGGACATGGACGTCGTTACTGTCCAGCAGACCAGTGATATGAGCCCGCAGGATTTCCTAAGCCTGTTCAGGTTCGCTGAAAGATGGCTAGACCACCGGGGATTGGACAAGCCGTTGATGCCCGTGCTGGCTCCAGTAGGGACCAGGACTGACTTTGAGAAAACACTGAAGCCAATTCTGAAACGCGGCATCAAAGCATTAGGTTTCGACATGAAGGGCGGGTTCTATTATCAGGCACTCCGATCCATCGAAGATGTAAAGAAGAAGTCACCGGAGTTATGGACCCACGTCTTTCAAGTTCCGCCAAAGATTCGCTTTGCTCGGAGCCTGCTCCCCTGTTCTGAGGGCATGATGTTGCCCATTTTCGGGGTAGACAGTTACAATAGGTGGGTTGTCCCGCCCCCACCCGTTCCGCTCACGAAGGACAAGATCAACATGTTTGATTCGACTAGTTGGGGAGTCTTCAAACGGAAAGAATGGGGCAAGCTGTACGGGACCAGTCTTCATTGTGCCTGTCCCATGTGCAGCAAGCAGAGATTGCCAACATTCTTCCTCGGGCAGGTGCTCACGGTGCTCGGGAGAAGTAAAGTCCATGACCACTATGCTCAACGCGAGCAGCTTCTTGAATTGTCGAAGCGTGTGAAAGAACGAGATGTGAAAGAGTTCGTTTCGAAGAAAAGGTACGCAAAGGATTTTCTTGAAAAGACCGCCAGCGCTGAGTCAGAAGCGAGCTAAACTTTCGCCTCAGCCATTTTGGTCATCAAGGACCGTAGGTCCACTTCGCTTCTGGTTCGCCATCCCAACGCGGTCGTTCCAGCATCATCTTCGTCAAGATATCCACTTCGAATGAAGGTGTCCACGAGTGTGACAGCTTTCCATCGCCCGAACTTGTGGGCTAGTATCTTTTCAAGGTCCTCACGGGGGGCCTTTCCCTGCTTAGAAACGAGGTAGGCTATCGACGCTCCCAACGCCGCTAAATTGTCGATCCGCCAGCCAATCATCTTCGCTTCTTTCGAGCCGAGGGTACCTTTAAGCCTGACAACGTAACGCGCTTCGTCTACGGCTCGCGGAATCGCCTGTTCCCCAGTCTCACCCGAGCGAAGTTCCTCAACTTTCATGATTTCCAAATCCAATTCGGACAGTAGGCCATTCAATTGCTCCAGAACCTGCTCGTAGTTCCTCCCGAGCTTCAGTTTTAGCTCCCAGCCCTTGGCGCCCGGCATTTTGCCTCGTCTGAAGAGTAGCAAGTGGATTGCACGTTTCAACCTGTCACTGTAGAAACTCCTCTTGCCTTGGTCGCTTTCCACTGGCTTTCACTTGCTCTTCGGAATAGGTATTGGGAAACTAACTGCGCCGGCGGATGCTTTCTCAGTTGGCTCATCCAGTGGTGTCAGCAACATTTGGTCGCCTTCAACGTGAAGCCTTGCGTAGCCATAGGTTATCAAGAAGCTGGCAAGGTAGGCCCTCCGTACCGTCTCTTGGTAAGACTCTCCACCAACGAATCTCCAGTAATCAACCGGCTTCCGCTCTCGGTCGTACATGGCTCTGAGACTGTTCCACATAGCCCTGAGCTGCTTGCTGAATTCTTCTCCACGGATGCCCAGGTCAGTTAGAGTCTCAGTGCTGGTTGTCCCAGGTGACTTGCCAACTGCGTACTCCCGCCTCTTCCATCGCTCTTGTATGGGCAACAAAACATTCCAATACTCCAAAGCCAGGGTCAGCGCTTCCGGTGTCAACTGCTCCAGCTCGGCCAGAGGGTGCCAGCCCTGCAGGAAGACTTCGGACAACCGTTTTTCGCTCATGCGTTCAATTTTCTTTGCCACGAATTCCGGGTCTGCGTACAGCGCGCTAGACTGGAACTTGAGCTGCGTGTTTTGCAGCCGGACTACTTCTGATAGTTTGTTTATCGTATGGGCATCAAGGCAGTGGTCTTCTAGCTTCCGCCAGTATGGGAAGTATTCTCGCAGCGTTTCGACGCCGAGTTTGACGTCCAGAAAGAACGGGTTGAACTTTCTCTGCTCTATGGCGTCGCAAGTATGAATCAGTTCCTGCAGTTCTTTTCTGCCCTTTGCCAGATTGGCTCGGCTGCGAGTTGCGGGCCTGTTCATTTCAGCTCGCTCACGATAGACGTTCCTTCAATGTTTTGGACGACAATGACATGGCTGCTGTCAGTTATGTTGACTTGGCCGGGTGTGATGGCTAGGTATTGGTCTTCAGCTAGGGTTTGGGAGCTTGATAGAATCAACTGCGTGACAAGCTCGCGATTCTTTGGGTCCATGTGAACATCGAACTCGTCGATGGCGCGGAATGGCGACTTGATGTGCTGCTGCAGCGCCAGGAGGAATGCCATCATGGCTGTGCTTCTCTCACCCCCGCTCTGCGTGAAAGCGTCCAGCGGCATCGGCTTGTTACCCTTGAAACCGACCTGGATCTCGAGGCCACATTTCTCAATATCCCTAGAAGAGATCAGGCGAATATCGCCCGTGGCGCCGACGCTGGTGAGGAGTTGATTGTATCGTCCCGTTAGCTCCTCTAGGAAACTCGTAAGCACATCACGCCATTTTGCCAGCCGCTTGTCCAGTTCCGCCAGGACTTCTTGGCGGCTTTGGGCTACCTGCTCCGTCTTCGCCCGTAGCTCCTCGTAGACCTTAGCGTAGGATGTGTACATTTTCTCAACCTCCTCTGAGATCGACGTTAAGGGCTTGAGCTGCTCTTCGACCGCGCTGATTTCCAGCATAACATCGAATATTTTTCTGGGGGACTCAATGGGTGGTCCCGCCCTCTCGGCTGATGCTACGAGTGGCTCTAATTCCTCTTTGGCTAGCCGCACCTGTGCTTGGAGATCTGCTGCCTCTTCCATGAGCAGTTTTCTCTTGAAACCCAGCACCTCATACTCCACGTTGGTGTCGATTAGTCTAGAAAGGGCGTCCTCGAGGCGGCCGCTTGTGTCAGCCATCTTCTCACTAAGCAGGCTCATCTTCTCTTTGGCCCTGGCAAGTTTCTTCTGAGCTTCCTCGGCCTTCTCGCTCCATAAGAGTCTGAGCTTGTTCAAAGTTGTTGGTTCGGGAGACGTATTCGACGTTGAAGCCTGCTCTGCTTCGGTAGCGCCGAAGTCATGCAGAAGGTTCGTAGCCCATTCTAAGTTAAGTTCATGTGTAGTGACTTCCCTGACGAGCTCGACCCGTTTGTCCTCGAGCTCCTTTCTCCCGAGGTTTAGTTCATCGAATTTTTCTAGGCGCTTTTTCTTGACGTCGGCCAGCTGCTGAATCTTGTTTTCGATGGACTCCAACGACCTTGTCTTTGATTCAATCCTAGCCTCTATTCGGGCGAGTGCTTCCCTACGCTTCTGAATCCTGCCCCACAGCAACTCTCTCTTCAGGATCTCGAGCTTGGTTTCTAGTTCCTTCTTCACTAGATATCGTTCGTACTCGCGCTTCCAGTAATCGTGCGTTTCCTTTGTAGACTCAAGGACCTGTGCCAATGAATGTTCTTCGCTCATCACACTCTCCAAACGTTTCCTGGCGTCGAGTACCTCATCTCTGTACGACTGGAAACCAACCGCCTCTTCCAGCATCTTCAGCTTGTCTTGTGCGCTGACAGCGGCGAAACGGCCCACCATGAACTGATGCATTATGACGAGAATATTGTCAGGGTTAATGCCAACGGTCGCTAAAGCATCTGTGACTGCTGATTTTGGCACAGGCTTGTTCTGAATCAGGTAGTAGTAGTTACCGTTCCTCTTCAATACACGGGTTAGAGTTACCAAATCGGTGTGAAAACGCGAGAACGGGCGGCTTTTGCCTGAGTTGTCAAGGATGAGAGTAATTCTCGCTTCATCGCTACCCCATCGTATGAGATCGCTCAGACGCTTCGATCTTTCAGTGTAAGCTTGACCAAGGACCACCGAGACGGCAAGTAGAATCGAGGACTTTCCGGCCCCGTTGGGACCACAAATAAGGTTCAGCCCGGGCTCTAGGGGCACGTAGGCGTTTTCATAGGACATGAAGTTGGTGAGCACTACGCCTTTGATCAATGGGCCCGAGCTACCATGTGAATGCACGTGTTTCAGCGTAAAAACGTTCAGGGCTTATTTGTCCACCATCGAGGTTCTTCCCCATCGTCGAGCCTCGCGTATTTCAGTTTCATATCTCCGATAAAATCCCACTAAACGATCGAAGTTGAATTCTATCTCAAACAGCAACATGACCGCAATCCTGCGCGTCTGGTTCGAGAGAGAATTTCCCACCGATTTCGATTCTCGTCTGCAGATATCTAAGTTTATATACGATTCTGACTCCTCGGATTGTCTCACGGCGGGAGTGACGAAGAAAGTTTGCGGAGGCTCGGCAAAATTCTTCACTTCTCGAAAAGCCGGAGCCTCATAGTCAAATGCGACAAGTCGCTCTTCGTGAAGATTGGGACAAAAGCATGCGATAGCAAACTCAGATTGATCGGAGAGGTCCATGACCTCTTCGGACCTGTTTCGTCACCTTACCTAGCCATAAGACCTAGTGTTTCTTCGCCCGCCAAATATGTTGGTCGTATCATTTACTCGCTAGATTAAGGCAGATGAGATGGTGTCCGAAGAATTAGACGGCGAACTAGGTGAGCCACTGCAGCCTGCACGAAAAATCCGTGTCTGCCCGGACTGCGGCGGCGACAAACTGATGCGCGACTACGAGGCCGCCGAAATCGTGTGTGTGGCCTGTGGGTCCGTCATCGCGGAAAAGCTCGCAGATACAAGACCGGAATGGCGAGCCTTCGATGATGAGCAGAAAGCAAAGCGTACCCGCGTAGGCGCACCGCTGACATACACAATCCACGACAAGGGCCTTTCCACAGTCATTGATTGGCGTGACAGGCGTGTTCTTGGCAAACGGGCAACAGACATGCAGCGCCTGGACCTGTATAAACTTCGCAAATGGCAGAGCCGGGTACGAGTGTCCGACGCAACAGAGAGAAACCTTGCGGTTGCGTTGGCTGAGCTGAGCAAGCTTTCGTCCGCGCTGAACCTGCCCAAGAACATTCTCGAGACTGCTTCAGTCATCTATCGTCGTGCGATCAAGAAACGGTTGATTCGCGGGCGTTCGATTCATAATGTTACCGCGGCTGCCATTTACATGAGTTGTCGACAGTGCGGAGTTCCACGGACCTTGGATGAAATAGCGTCGTCCTCAAGCCTCAACAAGAAAGACATTGGAAGAAGCTACAGGTTCATGGTCCGCGAACTCGAAGCGTTCGTGCCACCTTCAACGAGCAGAAATTATGCAGCTCGCTTTAGCAACAAACTGGTCATCTCAGGCAAGGCAGAAGCAATCGCGATCAGGATTCTTGAAATCGCCAAAGAAATGAAATTGACAAGCGGAAGGGGCCCTACGGGGATCGCGGCAGCAGCAACCTACATAGCGACTGTTCTGACGAACGAGAGAAAAACACAACGTGAGATAGCAGAAATCGCCAATGTTACTGAAGTCACGATAAGGAACCGCTACAAGGAATTGCTTGAGAGGCTCTTCATAGAGGTCCCAGTGTAGCGGATACCCGCTCAGAAAGGTGCCGTTTTGTCATATATTGAACAGTCTGAGAAACAGGGAACCGACTAGGCTTTACGTGAACCGGCTTTCTTTAACTCGCGAAGGCCGAACTCGTACTCTTCTTCTCCTATCCGCCAAGTCTTCGTGTAGAAGGGCTGGTTGACAGCTGTTCGCTTCGTTAAGACAGTCAGTTTCTTCGCCCGGACTTCGCGCGCTATGTAGGTTCGTTTGGTCTTGATCAGACTGGCTGCTTTGCTGGATGGGGGCAGGATATACGCTTGCACATAGCTGTCCACTTTGAGATCCATTTCCTTCCTCATCTGCTGCATTCTCCGAACAATATCCCGCGCCAGTCCTTCCGCCAACTCGCTCTTTGAAAGCATCAGGTCAAGGTACACTGTGCCGCCCTCAAACTCAGCCTTGGTGAACCTGCCAACGTTCTTGTTGCCCTCGAATCTTGATGCGGCCTTTTGCATCACAGTGACGAGTCTACGAGTGTTGGCCTGATCATGCAGCAGAGATGAGTAAGTCTTCAGCGCACTATTGGCGACTTTGGAATCCGTTGAGACTGCTATCAGCGGGAGTGGCTGCCTCTGCTTGAGGCCCTTCTGCATTCGGGCCAGCGCGACTGCAGAGAGTACTCTCTGGACGACCAACATTTCTGCCTCCAGCGAATCATCCATGAACTTCTCGTCATAGGGAGGCCAATCCATGAGGTGTACCGTCTGTAGGCGTGAAGCTTCGGCATTTCTGAACATGTTCTGGTAGAGGCTTTCGGCTAAGAAAGGCATGAAGGGGCTGAACATCACCAGCGCTTCTTTGAGGGAGTAGTACAGGGTAGCATATGCAGCCAGCTTGTCCTGCGTCTGCTTCTCTACCCATGTTCGTCTTCTGATGAATCTAATGTAGGTATGGCTGAGGTCCTCGACGAGCAAGTCCTTGAGCTTCCGGACCGCCTCATGAATTCGATACTCGTCCATGGCCTTGGTGACTTCCTTGATGGCGCGGTGCGTGCGGCTGAGCAACCATCGGTCCTCGGGTCGAAGATACCGGTTCAGCTTTCTCAAGTTCCACTTTGGCGGTTCGAATTTGTCCAGGCTCATGTAAGTGCTGGCGAACACGTAGGTGTTCCAGATCGTAGTTAGGTCCCCTGCGTACTGCTGCAGGGCGTCCCAGGAGAACCTTAGGTCTTCCCACAGCGTCATCTGGAGTACATAGTAGCGGAAGATGTCACGGCCATACTTCTGGATGACTTCCTGGGGCGCCACGTAGTTGCCTAGGGACTTATGCATTTCACGGCCCCTTTCGTCGAGCATGAATCCATGCATCAATACCGTTTTGTATGGCCCTCCATCCATGGCGATGATGCCTGCTTTGAGTAAGGCGAAGAACCAGCCTGAGATCTGGTCGCGGCCCTCGACTATGAAGTCGGCAGGCCACCAGAAGCTGGTTTCCTGAAGGTCCCTGGGGTGCCTAAGACAGGCATATGATGCCGCGCCCGAATCGAACCAGCCCACCATGACATCTGGTATTCTGGACATTTCGCCTCCGCACTTGCATCTGAGCCTGACAGCGTCCACCCATGGAATGTGGAGGCTCTCTATCCTCGTCGCTGAGACCGCTTTATCCAGCAGTTCCCGCTTGGAACCTATCAACTCTCGATTGCCGCATGAGCTACACACCCAGACCGGTAGCGGTGTTCCCCAGAATCTTTGGCGCGAAACAACCCAATCCTTTAGGTTCTGAAGCCAGTTCTTGAATTGGCCTGCCCCCGCCCATGAAGGAATCCAAAACGCTGAATCAACTTCCTTGATGAAACGGTCTTTCAAGTGTGCCACCCGCACAAACCATTGGTCGGTGGCGCGAATCAGTAGGGGGGTTTTGCACCGCCAACAGACCGGGCTCCTATGCTCGATATCGGAGGCATACAACAACATACCACGAGACTTGAGGTCCTCTATGATCTCGGGGTTCGCTTCCCTCGCGGACTTCTCAGCATATTTGCCAGCCTGCGTCACAAACTTGCCTTGGTCATCCACGAGCATGAGCACCGGCAGGCCGTAGCGCACCCCTACATCGTAGTCCTCTTCCCCGTGGCCTGGTGCGGAATGCACACAGCCCGTTCCCTCGTCTAATGTCACGTGCTCTTTGCTTAGTACGACATAGTGGGCTTCTTCCAAATTCGCTTGAGCAGGCACATACTCCTCCAACGGCGATCTGTACTTAACTCCCTCAAGCTTCGATCCTCGAAATGTTTCGAGGACGTTGAATCTAACGCCGGTTTCCTTCTCGACTTCTTCGACTCTACGACGGGCGAAAATGAGCACTTCTCCTTCATGCTGCAGTCTGGCATATTCGAAATCGGGGTTCACCATAACGGCTACGTTGGACGGAAGCGTCCATGGAGTTGTCGTCCATATCAGTATGAATTCGTTGAGCTTTCCGTCCAACGGGAACTTGACGTATATCGATGGATCGCGAAGCATCTTGTATTCTTGTACGACCTCGTAGTCTGAGAGTACGGTCTCGCACCTCGGACACCAGTGTACCACTCGCTGTCCGCGTTCGAAGAGCTTATTCGACCAGGCTTGTTTGAGGCTCCACCAATCACTCTCAATGTAATCGTCATCGTGGGTCATGTAGGGGTGGGCCCAATCCATCCAGACGCCAAGGTCTTGGAAGACCTGGGTCATGGAAAGCGAGTTCATCTCTGCAAAGCGCTGGCATTCATAGACAAATCTTTCCAACCCAAAGCTTTGGATGTCCTTCTTGGTTTTCACTCCGAACTTTTGTTCAATCGCGAGCTCTATCGGTAGCCCGTGGCAGTCATATCCAGGCTGGTCCCTCACTCTGTAGCCTCTCAGCCGCTTGTACCGGATCACAGTGTCCTTCAGAACTTTGTTCCAACAAGTCCCGATATGGGGGGTGTCTGAACTCGGGAAAGGCGGGCCGTCTAAGAAGTAGAACTTGGAGCCCTTGGCTCTACTTTTCCTCACCACATCGTATGTTGCTTCACGTTCCCAGAGCGTCTTGACCTGCTCCTCGAATGTCCTGGGGTCATATTGTTTTGGCAGAACTCCAACAAAGTAACGCATTAGAACAGTCCTCCGAGAACCATCTGGCTAAAGGATACGGTTGAATGCAATTGAAAGGCCGTGAGCTGAGAGTGGTGCGAGTGTAAACTAGCCGATGATTTGTCGGTCACCTTTCAACCGTTGCACCGCTCGGAATTCTCAACGTGCCGTGTACCTATTTTAACTTAGCTAGGTTGCACTTCTAGCAAGTACCGATTGAATCCTATTCCCGATGCGAGTCTGAGCTAAGTGGTCTGCTTAGTTTAACTAATCCCAGAAACAACTTGACCCGGCTGACAAGAGTGAGCCCGGTGTACTGTTTAGGAATCGAGTCTACGGCCCATACTTTTGGAGCCAGTGTAGTTGCTGACAATGGAAAAATCCTCTCCGATGTGCGAGACGTCTATACGTCCGCGCCGGGCTCCGGAATTCACCCTCGCGAGGCTGCCGAACACCACAGCGAAGTGGCTTCGAGGGTCGTTGCGGAAAGCCTTGAGCAGGCGAGTGTCAAGACCTCTGACTTGTCGGGCATCGCAATTGCACTGGGTCCAGGGTTGGGCCCCTGCCTTAGAGTCGGCGCGACCGTAGCCAGGTCCCTAGCAGCATACTTCAGGGTCCCACTCGCACCAGTGAACCACGCGATTGGGCACATTGAGATAGGAATACTAACCACAGGTGCAACCGATCCACTGGTTATCCTAGTCTCCGGAGGTCACACAGCTATTGCTGCTTTTTCCGGCGGTCGCTGGCGCATCTTCGGCGAAACCGAGGACATTACGATAGGAAATCTTTACGACATGTTTGCTCGCGAGATTAATCTTCCCTCCCCCGCCGGGCAGGAAATCGAAAGATTGTCGGAGAAGTCCTCACGTTTCATCTCGCTTCCCTACGTCGTGAAGGGGAATGACGTTTCCTACTCAGGTCTGCTGACGGCTGCGATTGCGAAATTGAAGTCAGGTGCTCAGCTCGAGGATGTCTGCTATTCGTTACAGGAAGTGTCATGCTCGATGCTCGCGGAGGCCGTCGAACGGAGCCTAGCTTACACGAAGAAGAAGGAGCTTCTGCTGACGGGTGGAGTTGCCGCGAATAGGGTTCTGCAGAAAAAACTCCGGGATGTGGCAGCAATACACGCCGCGTCGTTCCATGTAGTGGACTCACCGTACACCGGAGACTGCGGAGCGCAGATAGCCTGGACTGGCATGCTCGCGCTCCGCGCACGCGTCACCGTTCCGGTCAGCGCAGCCATTGTCCGACCTAGATGGAGGTTCGAAGATGTCGACATACCTTGGAGAGCGGGTTGAACGGGAGCTAATCTATGTTGGTGCCGAGGCGGAAATATACCTCGAAGACTGGCATGGCGAGCTCGCTATTCGGAAGACCCGCACGACCAAGCCGTACAGGATTCCCGAATTGGATGACGTCATCCGCCGCGGAAGGACATCGCATGAAGCAAGCATGATGCACGAAGTTCGGAAGCTCGGTGTGCGCGTTCCAATCATTCGGCACATAGAACTCGACTCGACAACTTTGATCATGGAGTTCATACGTGGACCAACACTAAAGGATGAACTCTTCAAACTCGCAATGCCAATAAAACGTTCAAGGTGTTTCACGCTGGGGGAATCTCTGGCCAAGATGCATGAAGGGGGGGCAGTTCACGGCGACATGACGGTTTCCAACGTTCTCTCAGACAACGGGCAGCTGTTTGTGATCGACTTTGGCCTTGGCGGGCTGTCAGACGAGATCGAGGACAGAGGTGTCGACCTGCTCCTTCTTCAACGCTCGTTGAAGAGCACTCATTACGGCTACCACAGGCAACTTTTCAAATCCTTTCTAGACGGCTATTCCCAAGTTTCGGGTAGAGACCGCGCGGACGAAGTAATGAGGAAGATGCGCGAGATCGAAAGACGAGGCAGGTACTTTGAAAGACGCTGAACCCGCTGTATACTTTCTTACGGAGAACGCAGGCAAATACCGGGAGGCATCCCGGCTCGCGGCTCGCTTCGGTGTGAAGCTAGGACGCTTGAGTTTTTCGAAACAGGAAATTCAATCCAATGACCTCACCGAAATAGCGATGCATGCGGCGAGACAGGCCGCCAGCGAGCACGGCTGCAATGTGGTTTCAGAGGACGCTGGGTTCTTCGTGGATGCATTGAAGGGTTTTCCGGGCCCATACTCTTCGTACGTTTACCGGACTCTGGGGGTGGGAGGCATTCTGAAGCTCATGGAGGGCGTCAAGAATAGGCGGGCGTTTTTCAAGGCGGCCGTGGCGTACTGCGAACCTCGGCAGCACGCCCATTGCTTCACTGGTGGCGTAGGCGGGACCGTCAGCAAGAAGGCAAGGGGCTCAGGCGGGTTCGGCTTTGACCCCATATTCATTCCAGCAGGTGGCGAAGGGAGGACATTTGCCGAAATGAGTGTCGATGAGAAGAATGCCCTCTCGCATCGGTCGAAGGCATTCGGCAAGTTCTTCCTTTGGTTGACTTCAGTTCGGTCTCGGGTGACTCTTAGACAAGTTAAATAGCCCTCCGCAAAACTGTAGGCCCCCACTCGTGGATTCACATTCGAAGTGTCAGGACAGATGGCAAGACTATACACAAGCAAAAGAGGCCGATCTGGTTCAACTAGGCCAATAAGCAAGAAGTCACCAGCTTGGTGCAAATACACGCCAGAAGAAGTCGAGGCGTTGGTGCTGAAACTGGCGAGGGAAGGAAACAGCCCGAGCAACATCGGCATAATGCTTCGCGATCGATACGGTATCCCCCTCATAAGTTCGATTACTGGCAAGACCGTTAACGAAATCCTACGGGATGCCAAGCAGGAAGGAACCTTGCCAGAGGACCTGAGTTCGCTCGTCAAGAAGGCGAATGACCTTCGGAGGCATTTGGACAAGAACCGTAAGGATCACGTCAATAAACGGTCCCTTGCAATGATAGAATCCAAGATACACCGTCTGGTAAAATATTACAGAGGTAAGGGCCAGCTCCGGCCAGACTGGGAATATAAACACGCCGTGGCCTCTGTGGCATAGAGAATGCCCACAGACGGCCACTCCAACGCCTTCATCGGCAGAGCCAGAGAACTTGCAGACTCCGTGAAGGAGCAACTCAAAGCAGGTTCTTCATTCCTAGTTGTTTCCCATCACGACGCAGATGGACTGTCGGCGGCCGCCATTTTGGGTGCTGCACTGGCGCGCGCAGAAGCGCGGTTCACAGTAAGAATCGTAGAGGAACTCAAGGATGAAGCGCTGGCCGAAATCTCAGGCGCTAGGCCTGATCTTGTGATCTTCTCAGATATTGGCAGTGGCTACATGGACCTCATAGCGTCCCGACTGGGCGAACAGGCTAGCATCGTCTTGGACCATCACCCGCCGAACGCAGATGCCCCGAAGAAAACCCTTCAATTGAACCCACACTTGTTCGCGGTCGACGGCGCTAGGCTGATCAGCGCTTCAGGGGTCTGCTACCTAGTTGTGCGTGAACTCTCGCCTGAGAACAGGGACCTGAGCGCGCTGGGAATTGTGGGGGCGCTGGGCGACATGCAGGACAAGAACGAGAAAAGAGCTCTCACAGGGTTGAACGAAATTCTTGTCGAAGACGCAGTCAAGTCAGGCCAAGTGAAGGTGGACTCCGACCTGGTGCTATATGGGCGCGAAACACGACCCATTCACCGAGCGCTTGCCTTCACGACTACGCCTTACCTTCCAAACCTAAGCGGCCGAGAGGACAATTGCTTGACACTGTTATCGAGCAACGGTATTCGACTCAAGGAAGGAGATCGTTTTCGCACCGTGGCTGACCTGTCCCAAGAAGAAAAGCAAAGAGTGCTCAATGCTATCATCGCATACCTAGCTTCAATCGGATTTCAGTCAAGCGTAGTCTTGGACATGGTTGGCGCGGTCTATACCCTGGTGAATGAGGCCCCTGGCGGCCCTACGCGTGATGCGCGCGAATTCGCAGCACTCCTGAATGCTTGTGGTCGAACTGGCAACCCATCGGTTGGTGTTAGTGTAGGGTTGGGCGACCGCAGATCTGCTCTCGAAGAGGCAAATGAGATTGTCACGAATTACAGAAAGACGCTGGCAAACTACATGGAATGGCTAACTAAGACCCCGAGCGCTGTCCAAAAATTCAATACCATTTGGGTGATTAGGGGCGAAGGCCAAATCCAGGAAAGCATGACCGGCGCCTTCTCATCAATTCTGTCCTCTGCAGGTAACCTTTCTCAGGATAATGCCATTATCGTCTTGACTAGATCAAAAGAAGGCGGATTCAAGCTGTCCGCTAGAGCACCTGAGAAGCTACTCGGAAAGGGCGCCAACTTGGGCGCAGCGCTTAGCGCGACAGCCAAGAAATATTCGGGATTCGGAGGAGGACATAACGTTGCTGCAGGTGCTCACATCAAAGTCGATGACCCGAACGGTTTTCTGCGCGAGCTTGACGAAGTCGTAACCAGCCAGGTGAAGGAAGTTGGAGGCTGACATCTCCCTCTCGTATCCATCAGCGGCGCTGGCCAAGGCGATGGTTGCTGCAATACGGCCTGACAACCGGATGCCCGGGGCGGGATCGAGGATGTCGGTCACCACCCAGGGGCGACGGATCCAAGTGAGAATCAGAAGTTGCAGGAAAATAGAAACCTTGGAGGCAACCGTCCAGGATCTATTCCGATGTATCCGTGCCGCGGAGTCTTCGCTTTCCGCGATCGCCCGACAACGCTGAGGGGCGATTGACTGGAGGAAGAATCGTGAACGCTTTAAATACGGCACTTTGGGTACCTTGCTGAACTCCGACGACTGGTGTGGCATCGTTGTCCAAAGCTACAAGAAAAGTGAGAGACAAGTGGCGGCTCAAAGAATGGTACGACGTGTATAGCCCACCGTACTTTGGAGAAATGGTGGTCGCAAGCATTCCTTGCGACGACCCGGGGAAGCTCTTGGGCCGTGTCGTCGAGACTACCCTTTACGAGATCACGAATGATTTCGCCCACCAGTCAATCAAACTGTACTTCCTTGTCGTGAACTCTAAGGACCACAGGGCGGACACGGTGCTCAAGTCACATGAGTATGCCACAGATTACCTGCGCAGCCTAGTCCGGCGCGGAAGCACGAGGGTTGACGGAATTCTCAACGTGAAGACGAAGGATCAGTATGTTACGCGAATGTCAGTCGTTGCTTTCACCAGGGATAGAATAAACGCGTCTCAGGAGCACGGCATCCGGCAGGTTATGCGGCAGATTGTAGACGATAGGGCTGCGGCGCTGAACTACGGCCAGCTCGCACACGAAGCAGTTCTCGGAAAGTTGGGTTCAGATATCTATAACCTCGCGAAGAAGATTGCGCCTCTTAGGCATGTCGGCTTGCGAAAATCGAAGCTACTGTCCATCCCGTCGGCCGTGGTAGCTACGCCAGCCCAGGTTGTTGAGCAAACAGAAGCAGCCTAGGTACTTAGTGGGTCGTCTTTCGGTACATTCGCCGGATCTCTTCTTGTATGGCTTCCAATTCACTTTCTAATTCGTCAAGTTTGCCGCCGCTGCCAATGCTATTTTTCGCGTCAAGGCTCTTTCTAATGCCTTCCACCTGCTTCGTGATTCCTCTAACTCTCTCCTGTAGGTCAGCTGTCGCCTCCAGTCCGTATAGCGTGCCGGCCAAAGCACCCATCAGGGCGCCTGCGGCAACTCCGCCGATGAACGAAAGGATGTCAAGGGCCATTGTGAACCCGCAGCAATTCTCCATGTGAGGCATGCACGGTCTAATTTAAAGCGCAAACCCGCAATACTTGCAGTCGCCTGCGCATGCTTCTGAGTGAGATGGGTGCCTGAATTGAGGGCGGTAGTTCTCGCGGCTGGCGAGGGGTCTAGAATGTGGCCCCTTGCAGAGAACAAGCCGAAACACCTGCTCCCCGTAGCGGGCAAGCCCATTCTTTCACATGTCCTACAGGCACTGGCGGAATGCTCAGTCAGAGAAGTGGTTGTCGTAATCGGGTTCAGAGGTGACCTGATTCGTTCCGCGCTGGGTGACGGGAACACTTTTGGATTACAGATTAGCTATCTGCAACAGGACAAGTTAACAGGGACAGCCTCTGCACTGCGATTAGCAAGCAGCTCTGTGGGCAAGGAACCGTTTCTAGCGGTGTATGGTGACCTTTGGATCAACTCTTCGGCAGTGCAGGCGGTGTTAGAGAAGGCTCATGACTGCCCAAGGGTTATCGGTCTAGTTCGCATGAAGAATCCTTCCGATTATGGAGTCGTGAAGGTCGACGGCGACAGGGTCCGAAGGATCGTTGAGAAACCAGCCAGATCTCGCGTTGAGGAGGGATGGGTAAATACTGGCATCTATGCCCTTGACGCTTCTGTTTTCGAATACGTTGAGAAAGCGCCTGTTTCGAAAAGGGCTGAATATGAGCTGACATCATCGCTTCAGCGCCTGCTGTTTGAAGGCAAAGATGTTAGGGCGGCGGTTGTTGCACGTGAGGACTGGCTGGATGTTGGAAGGCCCTGGGATCTTCTGGAGGCGAACGAACGTGTTCTCGCCAAACTGCAGCACCGGGTGAAGGGAACTGTTGAGCCAGGTGCGGTGCTAAAGGGCCCGACATGGCTTGAGCAAGACGCGGTTGTCAAATCGGGCAGCTACATAGAGGGCCCAGCCTTCATCGGTAAGGGATGCAGGATCGGACCGAACGCGAGAATCCGGCCTTACTCCTCCCTTGGTGACGGCGTCATCATCGGGAGTTACTGCGAAATCAAGAACAGCATTGTCATGCGAGCGACTAGGATTCCACATCTGTCCTACGTGGGCGACAGCCTGATCGGCGAGAACTGCAATCTTGGTGCGGGAACGATAACGGCGAACATACGATTCGATGCAAAGATCTTAAGCCTTCGAGTGAAGGGTCGGCTGCAAAGCACTGGGCGAAAGAAACTGGGTGTCATAATGGGCGATGACGTTCAGACAGGAATCAATGTGAGCATAATGCCGGGAGTCCGTATTGGTTCCGGCGCATGGGTTGCCCCTGGCGCTGTAATATCAAGCGACATTCCGTCGGGCCATGCGATCTTCGTCAAACATGCGCTAACGACAAGGCGCCTGAAAAAACCGCATAGGCAGGGATTTCATGTCAGAAGTTCTGGTTAGGCGTGCCTCTTTGTACTAACGATTGATACGACATCCCCATCTTTCAGAACATAATTGTCGCCGACGCGCATCTTGGACCGAACTTCTGTCGCATACAAGAACCCGCTCTCAAGGTCGGAATGAATAATGCCAGCGAACTGTTTGGCCGTGGTGCCGTAGGGAACTAGATAGGCGTCAGGCAGGACTCGACCCTTGTGGTCAGTTAGCTTCTCTGGATCTTCTACGGGGTAGACTGCAATCATTTGAAGGAGCTTGAAGAACGCAAGGTTTAGCGCTTCCTGAACGCCTGTTGAACCGAGCGGCAAGAGGACTTTGTCCTTTATCCGTTTAAGGGCTGTTTGCTGTTCCGGAGTGAGCGGGGCGTTCTCATTGATCTTGAAGTTGCCGTCCCCAGGCACGTAACTGATGCTTCCCTTCTCAGCGGCCCTTCTAAGAGCCAGTTCAGCTTCTGCGCAGCAAGGGACGACAATGTGTCCAGAAGCCTCCAATGCTTTGAGGTTCTTTTCAGCGGCTGGCATGTCCATTTTGTTGGCCGCGATCAGAAGCGGCTTAGAGTTCTTTCGGAGTTCGGTTAAGAGTCTCAGGAGATCGTTGTCGGACCAGTTACCTGGTCTTTCGAAATTGAGCCCTGTTTTGGTTCGAGCTCCCAGTATGTGGCTTCTCTTTACGCCCAGACCGCTGAGTTTCTCCTCGAGAATAGGGGAGAGATCTTCCTTCGCGCCCTCAACTCTCCTGACTGCTCTGTCCCATTCTTTCTTCAGGATCTGGAGCATCCACATATCCAGCTCATGTTCTAAGAATCGAATGTCCTCAGACGGGTCATGTGTCCCGGGGGTACATGGTTTTCCCTCCGAGTCGGTTGAACCGGCAGCATCAACTATGTGAACTAACGCATCCGCCTGTCTTATTTCGTCCAAGAACTGATTTCCCAGCCCTCGACCTTGCCAAGCCCCAGGGACCAATCCTGCACAGTCGACGATTTCAACGGGGATGAGGCGTGTCCCGTTAGTGCAAGTTGAATTTCCCGGCGTGTCGGTTACGTTGAACTCTCGGCAGACGCATCCTGTTCGGACATAGCCCACTCCTACGTTTGGTTTGATCGTTGTGAATGGATAGTTAGCGATTGGTACGTGTGCTAGAGTTGCGGCGCTGAAGAAGGTGCTCTTTCCCACGTTCGGCTTGCCGACGACCCCTACAATGCGCGGCAAATCTCTGTTTCCTGATATGTCATGCTGGTTCTTGAGGCAGGCCTGTTATGCGGATGCCCGCGTCTTTTACCTTGTACCGGATGTTAATTCCAATGAGCAGTGCAGTGATCTGTTCGACAATTCGGGAGTTCTCCAGTCTGCCCGCGTCAACAGCTTTGGCTCCTGGGATTTTTCTTGCGAGCTCCATGACAACTTTCTTAGCCTCCTGAGAGTCTCCGCAAACAAGGATGTCGCAGTCTACGTCCTTGCTAAGATCTTGGAGTGCTTCAGCGACGATGTTGTGGAATGCCGACACCACTCTGATTCCTGGCAGCAGTCGTGCTGCCTGTTGTGCTGCGGATCCCTCCCAGGCGCCCAGCGCCGTTGAGGCACTTCCTCCAACTGCTGTGGAGAGTGGAACGACAACATCCACGAAGATGTCATCCTGATTCAGTTCGCCGGCGACTGATTTGATCATGTCGATATGTGCGGCGAAGGGGACGCTCATTACCACTATGTCAGCGGCCGCTGCTGCCTTCGGGTTTTCCATTCCGAAGACAGAAGCGTTGCGATTCAGTGTCTCCAGCGCTCTCTTCGCGGCGTCTTCTGCTTTCTGCTGCACTCTCGACCCGATGATTATTTTTTCGCCAGCCCTCGCCCAGCGTAGGACCAAGCCAAAACCTTGGTCGCCTGTTCCACCTATGACGGCTATCGTCCTATCTGCCATAACATGCATATCCTGTCAGGTCGGGAACTCTTGTATAAACCCGCTCCGCATGAGGTACCTTGCCTGTTCACGGGCTCGCTTAATAATTGAGCGGGCACTCTCATACAGCTCCTGCCGCGTCCGTTTCACTCTAGCCACTCCCTGCTCGATCGCTTTCTCCGCGACCGCAGTGGCCTCGCGTGGGAAGACTTCCCAGTCATCCATTGTAGGAATAATGGACTTAGCTGATAGA
Source organism: uncultured Candidatus Bathyarchaeia archaeon (assembly GCA_964649235.1). Classification (GTDB taxonomy): domain Archaea; phylum Thermoproteota; class Bathyarchaeia; order 40CM-2-53-6; family 40CM-2-53-6; genus FEN-987. The sequence continues at coordinate 21,516 of CAZYOZ010000005.1, read as the reverse complement.
CCGCGTTCCTCGGCTAACTGGGCCAGCTCATGTGAAGCAGCAAGGCACATTTCGTCCGTGATTGTTCTCGCCCTCACATCAAGTGTGCCTCTGAAGATTGCTGGGAAACCTAGGGAATTATTGACCTGGTTAGGGAAATCAGAACGGCCGGTGGCGACCACTACAGCACCAGCTTTCTCAGCCTCCCATGGCCAAATCTCTGGAATGGGGTTGGCGCATGCAAACACGATGGCCTGGCTACTCATTCTTGCAACATCCTTCTCAGTCAGCACCCCTGGGCCTGGTCTCGACATCGCTATGCAAGCATCAGCGCCTTCAAGTGCGACTTCTGTTCCGCCAACTCTTCCCTCCGAATTTGTTATCTGGGAAAGTTCATACTTCTTGGGGGATATTCCTTCCAGGTCCTTCCTGTTCTTGTGCAGGGTGCCCTTACTGTCCTGCATTATCATGTTCCCCGGTTTCGCACCAGCCAGTATCAGTAGCCGCGCGATGGCCACGTTAGCGGCGCCGGCGCCTACCATGCTTATCTTGACCTCGGCGATCTTCTTGCCAACAACCTTCAGGGCGTTGAGGAATCCAGCTAGAACCACAGTGGCCGTTCCCTGCTGGTCGTCATGCCAGACCGGTATGTTCAGCTGTCCTTGAAGGGTGTCGAGAATTTCGAAGCACTTGGGTTGAGCGATGTCCTCCAGGTTTATTCCGCCGAACGAGGGCTGAATCCATCTCACGGCCGAGATGATTTCGTCCGGGTTCTTGGTTCCAAGACAGATTGGAAAAGCGTCGACGCCTCCCAAATACTTGTACAGTAAGGATTTGCCCTCCATGACTGGAAGACCCGCTTCGGGACCGATATCGCCCAAACCAAGAACGCGTGTCCCGTCGGTAATGATGGCCACAGTATTCCACTTGTTCGTATTCTCAAAGACCGCCTCAGGTCTGTTCTTGATGGCTTCGCAGGCCTCAGCCACGCCAGGCGTGTACCAGATCGCGAAATCGTCGAAGGAACGAATGGGGCATTTCGGCACCATTTCTATCTTGCCTCTATAAAACGGGTGGTACTTCAAAGCGAGCTGCGCTGGTAGGAAGGCTTTCCGCAGAGATTCATCGGTTGATTTCATGATTCAACTCCCATTGTTGAGCCACAGGTGACTTAAATAGCAGCGCCACTTTCACACTGTGAGAAGCTGCAAGGAAATCATCATTTGTCTTAAGGTTAAGCTTCGAGAAGTTTGGTTACGGTCGAGATATTCCATGGGCACGTACAAGTACCTCACTCAGACTTGGAATCAGCGGGAGAAGAACGGGCTTGAGAATTATCTCCGACAACTTGCCATAAAGTGGAGAAGGGAACCCACAGTCCGCAGAGTCGAATCCCCCACAAGGCCGGAGAGGGCCAGGGCCCTTGGATACAAAAGAAAACAGGGACTTGTCGTCGTCCGCGTTCGGATCAGGAAGGGCGGCGCTAGAAAAGCGCGCCCGAGAGCTGGGCGCAGGCAGAGAGCGCTTGGAGTCACACGATTCACCAGGGCATCGAGCCTCATGCGCATAGCCGAGGAGAAAGCGAAGAGGAAATTCCCCAACCTTCGTGTGCTCAACTCCTATTATGTTTGGGAAGACGGAAGGCATCACTGGTTCGAGACGATAATGCTGGACCCTTACAGTCCCACAATCGAGCGTGGCTAGTGTAGCATTACCAGATTTCCGAGAACTTGGGCACCTCCCCTGTATCCGAAACCGAGATGCGGAAACTTGAGCAGGTCGCCCTGACAGGACGCAGATAAGTTGCCTAGGCCTGTGGTCGTCATCAAACTTGGCGGGTCAGCGCTAACCGACAAATCGCGAATCTACACGCCTAGAGCTTCCATTATCACTCGAGCAGCTAAGCAAGTCGCCACTATAGCCAAGGGATCCTCTGTTGTGATTGTGCACGGTGCCGGAGGCTATGGCCATATACCTGCGAAGAAATTTGATTTAGCACGCGGTTTCAGGACAGAGAAACAGCTCGCTGCGGTTGCTGAGACGAAACTGAAATTGCTCGAATGGGAAACTATCCTGCAAGAGATATTCATCGAGGAAGGGGTCAGACTAGTTCCATTCGTGGCATCAAGCTTCGTTACAGCGAGGAATGGAAGAATCGTGTCAGCCAACATCACTCCTTTCATAGGGTGGTTACGGTTGGGCATGGTGCCGAGCGTCGGTGGAGACATTGTCCCTGACTCCGAGATGGGCTTCTCGATCATCTCAGGAGACCAGCTTGCGGTTCACATCTCACAGAGGCTGCGGGCGCGCCGACTCATATTTGGGATTGACGTCGACGGAATCTTTGATTCGAATCCCAAGACTGACCGAAATGCAAGGCTCCTGACTGCTTTGACACCTCGAGCTGCTATGCGTCTTGCGGAATCGATGACCGTCACGGAGCCTGATGTCACAGGCGGCATGGCAGGAAAGATTAGGGAAGCGGTATCGGCTGTGAAGAAAGGTATACCTACGTACTTCGTGAATCTGACTCGGGACGAGAGGCTAGTCAAGGCTGCTTCAGGCAAGCCGGTGCTGTGCACTCGAATCTTGCGTGCCTAGTTGATTACAACAGGGGAAGGCTTCCTGTTATCTTGTCGACGACCTCGGCTGGGGCAGGTCCGATGCCTAGGCATGTTGCTGTTCCAGGCTCAACCTGAGTGAGTCCGCTATCGCGAATGAGGGCTGAGGGCAAACCGAGCTCGGAGGCCTTTCTTTTCAGCTCGTAGAGCTCACTCTCCGAGTCCACCTTAACAACTACTTTACATTGGCCCTCGTTAAACCAGTGCTTGCACCATTCTGGGTGAAGGCGACGTATCTCCTCCGCAGCTGTCACAGAAGCATGGCCCACCTGTGTCGCAATTTTGCCTTTCCCCATCTCCAGGTCACGCCTAACCGCAATGACTAGTTTGTACTTGAAATCCGCCAAGGGACCGGCTCCGGCTTTATCTTCAACAAGTTGCAAGACATAGCTCCGACTATAAAATACGTGGTGCCCGTAATGCAAAAGGACGCCGTTGTCCAGTCCGTCGAGATCAGCACAATAGCGCACGCCACGGACGATCCTGACAAGGTTCAACTTGCGCTGCATAATCTTCTCCCAGAATCCCTGAGGGAACGGCAGCTATTCACTCGACGTTATGTCGAGGGCCACCACGGCAACCCCATTGTGACCTTCGATGCGAGGCTGACTCGACCTGCGGAGGGCGAGGCGCTTGCTAAGCACGTAATTAGTCGTCTCTCCAGAAGCGAGAGAATGTTGATCGTCAGAGACCTAGCCCTGCATGTAGACGATGAAGGCAACTTGTATGTCAGAGTTGACAAACAGCAAGCTTTCCGGCGAGCGGTAGAACTGTCTGACGAGGATCCAATACGAGTGAGGATCAAATTCAACCGTCTGAGAGGTACCGTGGAGAGACTGATGAGAGATTTCTTGGAGTCGGAGTAGCACGTCGAAATTCGTGGACCTACACCTCCTGCCAAGGGTAGACGACGAAAGGGCCTGCGCTGATATGGCAGAACTCGTCCGCGTGGCGGGCTATTCAACGGTCGGTTTGACATTGCCAACCGGTCTTATGCCGGAGAAAGTGGCGCGCATCAGACGATTTTTCCGTGACGCAGGCATTGACACTGCCATGAGGGTTGACTTGGCACCGACATCGCGGAACGAGTTGCTTCGATTTCTTAGGAGATTTAGGAACCTGTATGATGTGGTCTCCGTGAAATGTATGAACCAACATGTCAGCATCGTTGCATGCAGGGACCGCAGGGTGGACCTTGTCTTCTTTGACCCCGCAAACAGGAAAGTGAGGTTCAGTAATTCATTGGCGAACCTCCTCCGGGGGGCCTTGGAGTTCAATATTGCCGCAACGCTTCAGGCCAACGAAAGCGAAACACTCTCTAGAATGTCGCGAGATGCCGCAATTGCAGAACAGGAAAAGGTTCCGGTGGTTCTGTCAAGCGGCTCAACGTCCGCTTTTATGGTGAGAGCGCCATCACAGTTAGCCGCCTTGGGCTCACTAATCGGCCTCTCCACTGAACGTTCCTACCGGAGCGTTTCAGAGGTTCCGTGGATGATAGTATCAAAGAACGCGGACCGGAAATCGAAGGAGTACGTAGAGGAAGGAGTCAGGGTCGCCACACCAAGTGCTCGATGAATGCACATGGCAAGAAGGTACTTTCGCGTAAGAATCGCATCAGAAGGGCCCCTGCTGGCTGACCAGTTCGGTGCAGCAGTCACTGACGTAGTCAGAAGGTACTTTGGAGAAGTAGGGCTCGTCCGGATTGAACCAAGAATGATCAAGTTTGACGCGCAACGCTCGGAGGCGGTGTTCGCATGCAGGCGGGACGCCGCGTCGCAGTTCGAAGCTGCACTAGCATTATTGTCACATGTGTACGATGCCGGGGTCGCGCCAATCGTTGTTGGGATTTCGGGAACAATCAAGGGGCTTAGAAGGAAGAAGTGAAGGCAATCCTTTTGATTCACGCTTCGTGAATGACTTGTGGGGATGAAGAAGCCAGTCCCAGTCAGATCTCTTGCTGAAGATATGACGACCTCAGCGACGGGCTGACCCACAATTTCCTAAATCTAGAATTGTCTGACTCGCGAGAACGAAACCTAGTCACTAAATTGGCGACTTCTTCATTCTAGTCAGCGGACCAGCAGGTAAAGGGTTTTATTGAGGAAACCTACTGAAAGGGACGAATTTCATTTCAGGTGATTTGAATTGTCTATGTTTGCTGTTCCAGGGGCTTACGATCGCGCTATCACTGTCTTCTCGCCGGACGGGCGGCTCTTTCAAGTTGAGTACGCGTCTGAGACGGTGAAGAGAGGCGCGACGGTTCTGGGAATAGCCGTACCTGACGGAGTTGTGCTAGCTGCTGAAGAAAGGGCGACCTCCAAGCTTCAGGATCCATCCTTTATGTGGAAGATTTTCCAAATCGATGAACATGTTGGCGCAGCCGTTGCGGGTCTGAGTTGTGATGCCCACATCTTGGTCGACCAAGCAAGGATTTACGCCCAGTCCAATAGGTTGCTGTATGACGAACCGATTGATGTTGAAATTCTTACACGAAGAGTTGGCGAGATCAAGCAGCTCTACACCCAGCATGCGGGAGTTAGGCCGTTTGGGATTTCGATGCTCTTCGGCGGGTTGGACAGGAAGGGCAGCAGGCTGTTCTGGACTGACCCAAGCGGGGCCTTCTTGGCTTACAAGGCTTGGGCCATCGGGTCTGGAGGGGATGCGGCTAATGAGATTCTTGAGGCAGACTACAAGGACAGTATGAACTTGGATGACGCGATTCTCTTGGCGCTCAAATGCATGAGTAAGGTTCTGGAGGAGAAACTTGACGCTCAGAAGATTAGGATAGCGACGATCCCTTCCTCCACTCGAAAGTTTGCTAAGCTTTCGCCGGAGGATGTAGAGAAGCACCTGAAGCGTCTTGAGTCCTCCAGAAAGGCCGTCAGCCGATGAGTGAGAAGTTCACAACAGCTCGAATATCGAAGGGCGGCGAGAAGTTCGAGATTCTGGTAAAGCCAGAACTGGCCTTAGAGTACAAAATGGGAAAGCAGCTCGGCATTTCCCAGCTGCTCGTCATAGAAGAGGTATACACTGACGCCGGCAAGGGAACGCGGGCCTCAACTGAGAAGCTCGAGAAAGCCTTCGGAACTTCCGACGCGGTCAAAGTTGCAGAGGAGATAATGAAGCATGGTGAACTCCAACTTACAACTGACCAAAGAAGGCAATTGGTTGAAGACAAGCGCAAGCAGATAGTAGCCTTCATAAGCAGAAACTGCATCGACCCGCGAACGGGGGCTCCTCACCCACCACTGAGAATCGAGCGGGCCATGAGTCAGGTCAAGTACTCGATCGACCCCTTCAAGGGTGCAGACGAACAAGCCAAGGATGTCATCGAACAGCTGCGATCTATACTGCCAATCAAAATGGAGCAGATGCGCGTCGCGGTGAAGGTCTTCGCTGAACACTCTGCAAAGGCGTATGGCGCCATCAAGAGCTTCGGCACAATAACCCGAGAAGAATGGCAGGCAGACGGGTCACTGATCGCAGTGATTGAGATGCCAGCGGGCCTCTACGGTCCTTTCGTGGAAAGGCTTGGGAAGATAACCCAAGGAACAATTCAGACTAAGATTCTTAAGTAGGAATCCGCTTCCGGAGTTGCAGCCTTACGTACCTGAGTTTTCTCTCTAATGACTTCATGGTACTTCATGGTCTCGCCCGGTTCTCAACCGAAGTAGCGGATTTCCTGCCAAAGGCACGTTTGAAGTTGTAATGAAAGGGTCAGTCGTTGTTCTAGCACTTCGCACAAGATAACTCTTGCCAACCGAATTCCTAAAGTAGCAGTTTTCGGTTCTGCCAAGCCTTCACTGTGAATGTTTGAGTTGGAATAGTTGACACTACACGCAGAGAAGAAGCAGCTCGTTGGCCCAGGCGATCTACTTGCGGAAGGACCATATTTCGCGGGCGAGAACACGTACCGCGAAGGTTCCAAAATTTTCTCTTCGCGAGTGGGCCTCGCAGATGTCGTTGGGAACAAGCTAATCGTTGTCCCGGTGAAAGGCGCATACATACCACAGATAGACGATATCGTCCTTGGACGGGTCACTGATATCGGCCTGTCGGGCTGGCAGATCGATATTGGAGCCCCATACCCTGCTATGCTACCCATGTCGGAGACGCCCATTCACCGCGGTCGCGAAGGAGGCGGGCGCCGCGACCTTAGCCATATCTTCGGTGTTGGTGATTTGGTGCTTGCGCAGGTCATTGCTTTCGACCGCACGCGAGACCCGCTCCTGACCACTAAAGGTAGAGGTCTGGGTAAGATAACTTCAGGACGGGTAGTAAGGGTCTCACCGGCGAAAATCCCTCGCGTAATTGGAAAGAAGGGATCAATGATAACAATGTTGAAGAAGGAGACCGGGACCGATATCATCGCAGGACAGAATGGCGTAATCTTGGTTTCTGGAAGGAGTCCAGATCAAGAGAGAACTGCAGTCGAAGCATTGTACATGATTGAACGTGAAGCCCACACAAGTGGACTGACAGATCGCGTAAGGGCGATGATTTTGGAAAAGATGAAGGGAAAGATGGTTGGCTAGTCAGAAACTGGTACGTCTGATCAATCAAAGTGGACTACGGGTCGACGGTAGACGACTAGATGAGCTTCGACCCATCAAACTAGAAGTCGGAATCTTGGATAAAGCGGACGGCTCAGCATACATCGAGCACGGCAAGAACAAGATTCTAGCAGCCGTATACGGGCCGAGGGAAGCGCATCCCAAACACATCGCGCTCGCAGACCGCGCCGTGGTTAGATGCCGCTATCATATGGCACCGTTTTCTACTGAGGAGAGGAAGTCCCCGGCACCGTCGAGGCGCGAACTGGAGCTGTCAAAGGTTATCCGGGAAGCATTGGAACCTTCTATAATGTCCGAATACTATCCAAGAACGACCATCGACATATTCATAGAAGTTCTCCAAGCCGACGCGGGAACACGCTGCGCTGGCATAACCGCAACATCCCTGGCTCTTGCAGATGCGGGCATTCCCATGCGGGAGCTCGTGGCAGCCTGCGCGGCTGGCAAGGTAGAAGGGCAAGTAGTTTTGGACCTGTCTGATATTGAAGATAAGCAAGGCGAGGCTGACCTTCCAGTTGCCCTGATGCCCAAGTCAAATATGGTAAGTCTCCTGCAGATGGATGGGTCGCTGACAGAGAACGAGTTCAAGCAAGCGCTCGAGATGAGTACTGAAGCCTGCAGAAGGATCTACGAAATGCAGCGGGACGCGCTCAGGAGCAAGTTCCTAGTCGCAAGAGAAGAAATCGCCGAAAAAGAAGAAGTTGCGGAGGTCAAGGCATAGTTGTCCGCAACCCATCAGATCTCCCCAGTCGCAAAGATTGAACAAAAGACCGTGCTCGACCTGATTCTCAAAGGAAAGAGGATGGACAATAGAGGCCCGCTCGACTATAGGCACTTGACAATAGTGCCAGGTGTCATCGAAAAAGCAAACGGGTCTGCTCAGGTGTATTTGGGCAAAACAAAGGTCCTCGCGGGCATCAAGGTCCAGACGGGCGATCCATTTCCGGACACCCCTGACGATGGAATACTGACCGTAAATGCGGAGCTGGTTCCACTAGCTTCGCCTTCCTTTGAAGCTGGCCCGCCTGACGAGAACTCCATTGAACTGGCTCGTGTAGTCGACCGCGGAATCAGGGAATCGAAGGCGATAGACCTGAGGAAACTGTGCATTCAGCCAGGAAAGAAAGTATTCGTAGTATTCGTGGACATCTATGTGTTGGACTATGATGGAAACCTCATTGATGCGTCGGCTATGGCCGCGCTGGGTGCTCTCATAAACGCCAAGATGAATGCCTACGAGGTGAAAGAGGGCGAAGTCAGCTACAAGGACGAACTCATGCCGCTCCCGATGAAGGACTATCCCGTCCCGATATCATCTGCCAAGATCGAAGGTTCGGTCGTGCTCGATCCGTGCCTAGAAGAGGAGCAAGTAATGAGCTGCCGGCTAACCGTCACCACCGGGAAGGATGACAGAATCTGCGCTATGCAGAAAGGCGGACTCGGTGTCTTCACGGTTGATGAAATCAAACAGGTAGTCTCGACATCTATCGCAAAGTCGAGGGAGCTGCGAGCAGCAATCATTGAGAAGGTAAGGTGACATGGGCAGAACTTACAAAGTGGGGCCGGCGGGAAGCCTGGGCGCAAGGTACGGCACCGTAGCGAGAAAACGATACGCAGCCATAGTCAGCGAGTTGAGAGCTCCACACGAATGCCCCCAATGCCATATCGAGGCCGTAAAACGGCTGTCCGTGGGCATCTGGCTCTGCGGACGATGCGGGTACAAGTTTGCGGGCGGGGCGTATTCGCCCACCACCAAGCTTGGGGAGATAGCAGAAAGAGCTGCTCGAACAGGCGCGGCCGTCAGCCTCGTGGCTGGACTGAAGGTAGAACAAGCTCAACCGGCTGAAGTGAAGGCCAAGGCGAAAGCTCCGACGAGGAGACGGCGGAAAAAGGCGGAGCCAGAGAAGGGCAAAGAGAAGGAAGAGCAAGGGACTCCCGAGGACAAGAGTGCGTGATCGGCCTCACAACGGGAAGGCAGACCAGCCAGCGACTTAACAGTCTTCTCAGGGATTTGTCCCACGCGATTCCTCAAACGAAGATCATTCGGAGAGGAAGATCCAGCCTCGACGATTTGGCATCACGCTTTCTGCAAGAAGGCGTCAGCCATGCGTTGATGATACATAGATGGCATGGGTCGCCAGGACACATCAATCTTCTGCACATCACTCCAACAGGCGCCAACGTGCTGGCGCCATCCATCGTCTTGCGCAGCGTCAAATTGAGAAGAGAGTACGAATACTCCGGCGTTTTCACCGCCAACGCCCTAACTCTTGAATCTCAGCTATCTGACGAAGCCAAGAAGCTCTGCGGCGTTCTTGAGGAGGTCCTGCATCTGCACTCACACCAGCTGCCTGCACCTCCCTCGGTGAAGGCCTCGTTTCACATGAAGGCAAAATCTGATGGCACAATCGAACTTGCCCTGACTTCGCCTCCTGGCCAGCGAGAGGTGGGACCAAAGTTGACAATACAGAAACTGTTATGGGATGTTGATGAAGCGACTGAGACCCAATGACGCACGGGCGGAGATACGAATAAGCTTCCGCTCCCGGAGAGAGCTGCTGGCTGTCGCCGATGCCCTCAAGCCGGAGATCTTACGCCCCGCCGGCCAGAAGGCAACGGTGAGGGTCTCCGTGCGTGGCAGGTCGCTCATAATGCATTTGAGAGCCCGAGACTCTAGCACGCTTAGAGCGATCCTGAGCTCCTACCTGAGAATGTGTCGGGCTTCTCTCAGCGTCTTTGAACGGCTGTCCCAGCTTGAGCGCTCGACGAACTTCACACTGATGGACAAGAGATAAGATTCCACCCCTCGTATTGAAGGTCCGTTGACCCTAGTTGCTCAGCGATTTAGACAGTCAGATGCGCCGAAAGCGGATCCAGGCGATTGTGGTCATCGGCGACACGACGCTCGCCAATCCGGACCTAACTTACGTTGCAGGAGGGGCCCTCCCCCGTGGCGGTGTTTACTTCAAACGGGTAGGTGAAAGACCGCTCCTAGTTGTCAGCAACCTAGATGTTGGGAATGCTCGAAAATTGGGCCGCGTCAGGAGAATCAACACATATACAGACTGGGGTTTTGAGAAACTAGCAAGAAAATACGGGCGCCAGAGCGCTCTCCCACATTTAATTGCTGCAGTTCTGAGGACAGAACGAACGAAGGGCAGAGTAGGAATCTACGGCCGCAACGACTTGGCATTCGGCATCAACCTGGCAGACCAGCTAAAGAAGCTCGGAATCAGTGCCACCGGGGAAAGTTCTCCGACCGTACTCGAAGCTGCGCGCGAAACCAAGGAGCATTTTGAGACCAATGAGCTTCGAAGAGTCAGCAGAAAGACCAGCAGAATTGTGCGCGCAGCGATGGACGCCCTCAGAAACATGAACAGGAAACGCGGCCGCATCTTCATCAAGAACAAACTCGCTACCGTGGCGAGCGTCAAGAGGATGATTTCACATATGCTGGCGGAGGAAGGGTTGACTGCGCCGGAGGGAACAATCTTCGCGATCGGCGCTAGATCTGCCGACCCACATAACGCAGGAGACCCTGCAGACGAAATAAGAGAAAAGAGACTCATCGTCTTTGACATCTTCCCACAGGCAGAAAGCGGATACTGGTCAGATGTCACGCGCACCTTCGTCCTGGGCAGAGCGGATGAGAAATCCAGGAGGCTTTTCGAAACTGTGTGTGAGGCGCAGGCGGGCAGTCTTGACTTCCTTAGGGCTGGAGTGACCGGTGAGGTTGCTATGTCGAGGGCATGCGATATCATCGAGAGGCGAGGTTACCGGACAGTTCGGGACGTCTTCAAGGGAACCGCAACAAGTGTGACTTCAGGATTCACGCACTCTCTCGGCCATGGCGTTGGTCTGACGATCGGCGAAAGACCTTACCTCTCTTTCCTCAGCAGGGATCGGCTGAAGGCTGGCCAAGTTGTGACCGTGGAACCCGGCGTGTACGTGCCGGGTTTTGGTGGCGTGAGAATTGAAGACACAGTAGTTATTACGCCCCGAGGCATCGATAATCTAGTCAATGTTCCGAAAGAATTCGAGCTGACCTAGAAATGTCCTCTATCCTAAATACAAAGATTATAGACGTAAAGGTACCAGAAGGCTGCAACGCGATCCTCGGCCAGAGCCACTTCATCAAAACAGTTGAGGATTTGTATGAGGCACTTGTAAACGCCGTTCCGACAGTGAAGTTCGGAGTTGCTTTTTGCGAATCAAGCGGCCCATGCTTGGTGAGATTTGATGGAAATGACCCTGAATTGAAGGAGCTTGCTTCGAAGACTGCGTTGGAGCTTGCGGCCGGTCACACATTCATCGCTTTCATGCGGGACGCTTACCCAATTAACGTGCTCGACAAGGTGAAGGCTGTCCCAGAGGTATGCAACATCTACTTGGCGACCGCCAACCCCTTCCAAGTAGTCCTGGCTGAGACAGAGCAGGGCAGGGGTATTCTAGGTGTAGTTGACGGTTATGCCTCAAAAGGAATCGAGACTGAGAAAGACGTCGCGGAAAGGAAGCTTTTCCTGAGAAAGATCGGCTACAAAATCTCAACCTAATCCTTGCGTAACTCTGGAGGACGCAAAGTACCAGCGGACGCCAGTCGCCGTATCCTCTAGCCCAATGCCAATTGCGCTCAATTGGTCTCGGATCCTATCAGCCGTGGACCAATCCTTCCTCCTTCTGGCATCCTCTCGCATCTCCAACAGTATCTTCATAATTTCGTCGAAGGCCTTCGTTTCCCGAGGAGGCGCGGGCTGGAGTATTCCAAACACATCACCAAAAAAGTCGAAGACATTCAGAATTCGCCTGACCGATTGTTCCCCAAGATTCTGTGAGGCGAAGGGCTCAATCTCCTTGGCGTAACCAACGACGACCGCCAAGGCACGGGGCGTGTTGAAATCATCATCCATCGCCTGGATGAAACTGCTCATTGCGTTGGAGGCGATTCGCTCAATCCCATTCTCAAGACTCAGGTCACCGTTCGGAAGCGAGGATTGGATCTTTGCCCTGAACTGGTTCCAGACAGAGCGCAACTTATCGAGAACCTGTTCGGCCTGCGCGATGTTGGATTCGTCAAACTCGAGCTGGCTACGGTAATGGCTCATCGCATAATAGAGCCGCAGGGCCTCAGCTTCATGCCTCTTGAGCGCCTCCTTGATTGTTATGAAGTTGCCCATCGACTTTCCCATCCGCGCCCCTGTAACCATCAGGAGGCCTGCGTGAAGCCAATAGCGCACTAATGGTCTGACGCCGGTTGCTGCTTCAGCCTGCGCGATCTCAGCCTCATGGTGTGGGAATATCAGGTCCTGCCCGCCACCGTGCAAGTCGTAGGTGGGCCCGAAGTAGGTGGTAGTTATTGCCGTATCCTCAATGTGCCATCCGGGACGGCCCTGTCCCCAGGGGCTGTCCCATGCTGGTTCGCCTGGCTTCTGGCTCTTCCACAGCACGAAATCAACGGGGTTCCTCTTGCGCGGGTCCGGGTCAACTCTGTGCACGGTCAGCTGCTCCATTTTCTGTCCGGAAAGTTTGCCGTAGGATGGGAATCTCGTAACGTCATAATATACGTCCCCGTTAACTCTATACGCGTAACCTTTCTCGATAAGCGCCGAGACCTGCGCAATTATCTCGGGTACATGATCTGATGCTTTGACGTATAGGTTGACACTTGCGATGCCCAGGGCTTGCATGTCGCGGAAGAATTCGCGGGTGAACCGGTCAGCAAGGGCTAGTGGATCCTCGCCGGATTCGTTCGCGCGGTTAATGATTTTGTCGTCAATGTCGGTGATGTTCACTATGTAGAAGAGGTTGTACCCTCGGCTCCTCAAGTAGCGCGCGATGATATCGTACGCCAAGTATGTTCGGGCATGTCCTATGTGACTGTAGTCGTAAACGGTCGGACCGCACACAAACATGCGCAAACGTTTGTTGTGGAGGGGCCTGAGCTCCTCCATTGTGCGCGTTAGGGTATTGTATAATTTCAAAACCAATGCTGGTCACTTCTGCCTGGGCCAAGAAAGACAAACGGCGATGATTGAGCGGCTTCGTTGCTAATCAGATGTAGCGAACTGGGCTTCGTCGCAAACACGTCCACCCATTGTCTTTCGCCGTACTAAGAGATTCCACTCCAATATCTAATTAATCTTCTGCAGCCTGCCGCAATTCTCATGAACATCCTTGAAATTCTCGACGTAAGTTCAACGCCTCCGATGATGTTGCCAAATGCTCAGCGTAATTCACCCTTAGACATATATTGAACGATGTGTCAGCGAGTCAGCAAAACGGATGATTAATGATATGGCGCAGGCGGTCCTCAAGTCAGAGAAGAAGGGCGAAGAGCTGGTTGTCCAGCCCGAGGTCAACATTGGCACTCTCGGCCATGTTGACAATGGTAAGAGTACGCTGGTACAGGCCCTAACAGGTGTTTGGACCGCTCGTCATTCGGAAGAACTCAGAAGAGGTATTACAATCAGGATAGGATATGCGGACGCCTTCATTTACAAATGCCCGAAATGTCGCTCTCCGGCCAACTACACGACTCAACCAAAGTGTCCCAATTGCGGCGGCGAAGCCAAGTTCAAACGGGCTATAAGCTTCGTAGACTGCCCCGGCCATCACAGTCTCATGGTTACTATGCTTTCAGGTTCGGCGCTCATGGACGGAGCACTGTTCGTGTTGGCGAGCAATGTCAAATGTCCCCAAGCTCAGGACAGAGAACACCTGCTCGCCGCGGAAAGCGTTGGAATCAAGAATTTGGTCATGGTCCAAAACAAGATTGACATAATAGACAAACAGCGAGCGCTCGAGAATTACAAGGAGATAAAGTCATTCCTCAAAGGAACCATAGCTGAAGACGCTCCCATCGTGCCCATATCTGCTCAGCACGGGACGAACACAGACCTCTTGCTCAAGGAGATAGAGGACCGAATCCCGACACCAAGACGCGACTTGAGCGCTTCTCCCAGAATGTACGTCCTACGGTCGTTCGATGTCAACAAACCCGGCACAGAAATTGATGACCTTGTTGGTGGTGTGATAGGCGGTTCGATAGTCCAAGGAAAGTATCAAGTCGGCGACGAGATAGAGATCAAGCCAGGTATCCCAGTTCAGGAGGGAGGCAAGACCAAGTACGAGCATCTCATCACCACTGTAAGAAGTCTGAGCGTTAGCAAAGGGCATGTGCAGGAGGCCAGAAGCGGCGGGCTGGTGGGCATGGGTACGGAATTGGACCCGTCTCTGACGAAATCGGACGGCCTGGTCGGAAGTGTCGTTGGTAGGGTTGACGGCCTGCCCGCGACTCTGGAAAAAGTCACCCTTGATGTGAAACTGTTTGAGAGAGTAGTTGGTACTGAGCTCGCTGTTCCCGTGGAAAAGATCCGTACGAATGAAGCATTAGTTTTGAATGTAGGCACTACGGTCACTTCAGGAATCGTCACTTCCGCACGGGAGGATATTGCCGATATCGCTCTTCGAAAACCTGTTTGCGCTGAGAAAGAGGCGAAGGTGGCCATAAGTCGCAGAATCGCTGACAGCTGGCGATTGATAGGCTTCGGGTCCCTGAGGTTCTAACGTTGCCCCTCAAAATTATTCTCGATTCAAATTTCCTAATGATTCCATTTCAGTTCAACATCGACATCTTCCAAGAAATTGAGTACTTGCTGCAGAAGAAAGTGGACTTCGTAGTGCCTTCAGCAGTCAAGAACGAGCTGACTCAAATATCATCCAGAGGAGGAGAAGGGGCACCAGAAGCGTCCCTAGCGCTCCAGCTAGCCTCACGCTGCCGAGTTGTTGAAGTCGCCCTTGAAAGTGGGCAAACCGTGGATGACGCGATCCTGAAGGCTTCGCAGAAACTTGGCGCGCTAGTCGCAACTACTGACATTGAACTCAAGAAAAGACTAAGAGATATTAACGTCCCAGTTGTGTACCTGCGCGACAAATCGAAGCTAGAGGTTGAAGGCATAGAGCCGGCCTACTTCTGAAAACTACCGGCAAAGATTGTCAAGGAGCCATCAGGATGTTCAGGTTAGTAACGGTTGAGGACATAGTCAGAATTCCGCCCCAGAGTTTCGGTCACCCCATCGACAAGGCTGCCAAAGAACAAATCAAACTCAAATACGAGAACGTCGTTGACGAGAACCTGGGCTACGTCGTACTCGTTGTCGATGTCGATGT
Source organism: uncultured Candidatus Bathyarchaeia archaeon (assembly GCA_964649235.1). Lineage (GTDB taxonomy): Archaea > Thermoproteota > Bathyarchaeia > 40CM-2-53-6 > 40CM-2-53-6 > FEN-987. The sequence continues at coordinate 6,176 of CAZYOZ010000005.1, read as the reverse complement.
TGACCCCGTCGGGAAGATTCTGCCCGGAGACGGCTCAACATATCACAAGGTCACATTCAAACTTCTCACATTCTACCCAGAGATGCACGAAGTAGTCGAAGGAGAGGTAGTTGAGGTAACAGACTTCGGAGCCTTCGTCAGGATAGGGCCGGAAGATGCCCTGCTGCATGTGTCCCAGGTCATGGACGACTACATATCGTTTGACGAAAAGCATGGCGTGCTCGTAGGCAAAGAGTCACAGAGAAAACTCGGCAAAGGAGACCTTGTCAGAGGAAGAATAATCGCTGTTAGCTTTCCACGCGGAGGCACTGGTGGCAAGATCGGAATAACCCTCAGGCAACCCTATCTCGGAAAGCTGGAGTGGATTGAATCAGAACTCAAACGGGCCAAAGCGGCAGTCCATGAGGAGAAAGCGGCTTGACGGACAAGGCTTGCAGGAATTGCCGCTTCATAAGCAACGGGCCCGTCTGCCCCAACTGCAAGTCCACGAGCCTGAGCGACGACTGGAGCGGCCTCGTAGTCATATTTGACCCATCTGACTCTGAAGTGGCCAAAAGAATGGCAATCCAGGTGCCGGGTCGATACGCGCTGAGGGTACGCTGAGCAAGTCCTGCCGAAACCCCGACAGTTGTCCCGCTTGCCAACGCTCGTTCTTACTGAAGAGCTGAGGCAAAGGCTCAAACAACCTCTTGGAGAACTCATCAGAGGTACGCCGGAAGAGTGTAATCGTAAACTGAAGAAGCTCGCGGAAGAGGAAAAGCCAACAGCATTCATCCTTGTCGGCGACACAATATCAAGAAATGCAGTAGACGCGGGGATATGGCCCAGTGTCATCATAATTGACGGGAGAGAAATGAGGCAAGAAGCACCTCCCATCCCGCACACGGCTCGGCGCGTTCTGCAAACATCCAATCCGCCTGGGGCCATAAGCCAAGATGCGTGGAAAACTGTAGAGAAGGCAGCTGCAGAAGGCAACTGCTTAGTTCTTGTTAACGGCGAGGAGGATCTTCTTACCTTGGCGGCCATCCTGGTGGCCCAGGTTGGGTCGATTGTGGCCTACGGACAACCACACGAAGGAATTGTTGTGGTGAAAGTCACAGCAGACAAAAAGAAGGAAATTCAGCAGATCGTTGAGACTATGGAGAAAATGGACTGAATCTACTTCTTTGCCTTCACAAAGTCAGTGAAGCTGCACGATCCGCACGTCCAACGTTCCACAGGACTCTTGTGGAATGCCATGATGCTCCCACACCGTGGGCATTTTCGATTCTTCAGTTTGGCGACGCCCTTTTCAAAGTCCACTTCATACAGTGTGCCCACCCTAGCCTTCGGGCCCTTCTTCGCACTCACTCAGACTTGGCCTCCTTGGGTTTCTTGCCCTCAGCCGGCTTGCTCTCCTCTTTCGGCTTTTCCGGCCTAGGCTTTGCCTCCTCCTTCTTGGCCTGCTGCTCTTTCAATCTCCTGCGCTCTTCGGGCGGCAGGTTACGTGTCTGCACGAACTTGGGAACAATGCGCTTCGCGCTCTGCGCGTCATCGTAAACCTGTACTTCACAGACTGCACGCTGAGTTCCCGTCTTTGTCTCCACGCCCACAACGTAGACGTTCTCAGCCTTCGTTCCGTACTTGGAAGCGATCGCTTTTCTAACCTCGAGCCTGGAAGGCGTGCCGGCCGCGTCGTGGTCAACCTCGACGTGCAGTTCCTTCCTCTTCAAAAGTGGATTGTAGTCTTCTTGTTTGACCTTGAATTCTAGAGACATTCGATTCCTACTTTCCTCTCTTCAGCACTTTCTTAGCGGGCTTTTTAGCGGGGGCTTGCTTTGCAGGGGCTACGTATGGTTGCTCCTTTAGCTTTGCCTCGGGTTTAGTCGTAGGTCCAGCTTCCTTTCTTAGAGTGAAGTTAATCTGGAAAGTTTCGTCTGTGATTGTGCGTCCCCGCAGCAGTTTTCTGCGTCTCTCGCCCGGCCTAGTCGGCCTGAACCCCGGACCCGATGACAGAACTATGTATTTCTTCACTCCACCATGAACATCGGAGCGCATTGGGATTCCGTTCTTGTCGCAACCTCCCGAAATAAGCAACTTTCCCGGAGCTATGCCGAGCGCCGAACCATCGATGACTTCGCCTAACGAACGGCCAACTAGGGCCTGTGCACGTGCTCCCTCTACTTCACTCACCGAAGACTTGCCAGTACCAGGATCCGAGATGATGAGTTTGAATTTCGCCACTTTGTCACCCTTCGGTTACGAGCGGAGCGATAGTACGGAATGCATGCCTTTTATTAACGTTGCCAGAAACCACTACGCTTTCAACGGCGCGAATGGTTTCTGAAAAAAACCTTCAACTCCGAAATGCTCAGAAACGCTAGCTCCCTTCGATCTGGGGCGGCGGTTTCTAGCCAGATGTGCCTTGCCTTTTTACCCTCAATGTCACGCAAGAATTCCTCAACTTCGATGAGCTGCACTGATTCAGACATCTTGCCGGAGCTGATGTTCTGAATCAAGCCAATCCTCTCTTTGTGTGTCAGTGGGCGCGAAAGTTTGAAGTAGCTAAGCTTGTCGTCGCGTGATCGTAGAATCCCGAAAGTTGTGGCATCCTTGGTCTCCACGATTAGCATCGAATATTGATGTATCTCGCTAATTATCTGAAGCACATCGTTCGCGCTGATCATCATCTATCATTATCCGACAAGCGGCCGATCATGGTCGCCGATTTCACGTGTGCAGTGCCTATTCAATTTTGATAATTTGGGGCACTAAGCTTTGACCTGCGCAGTCACCGTGACCAACTATGTCGCGATCAACCAGCCCTTTTTGGTGAATTAGAGTTCGCGAGTTGAGGTCGATGGCAGAAACGTTCTTAAAAGGCACGCTGGTGCTTACGCTAGCCGATTGGCAAATGTGCGGTGAAGCGAATGCCAAAACCATTTTACGCGAAATTTGATGTACCGAAGGAGCTGGCGGACAAAGCCTACCAGCTCGTTCAGGTAGCCCGAGATTCTGGCAAGCTAAGGAAAGGCACGAACGAGAGTACAAAGGCTATCGAGCGGGCTGTTGCAAAGCTTGTCCTGATCGCTGAAGATGTCGACCCTCCCCAGGTCGTAGCCCACTTACCGATTCTTTGTGAGGAGCGGAAGATTCCTTACCTGTTTGTTCCCAGCAAATTGGAACTTGGCCGGGCCGCTGGGATTGATGTCGGCTGTGCCGCGGTATCTGTACTTGAAGGTGGAGAGGGCTCTAAGACCCTAAAGGAGCTGGCTGAAGCAACTGAGCAACTAAGGAAGGGCGGGGCCAAGAGCCAAGCATGAGCTCTGCTAAGGAGAGAACAGAGGAACAGATTACCCCAGCAGAGGTTACGCAGATCATCGGCAGAACGGGAGTAACCGGCGAGGTCATCCAGGTACGTGTTCGAATCCTAGAAGGCAGGGACAAGGGACGCGTCATTACGCGCAACGTGAAAGGCCCTATCAGAACCGGCGACATTCTGATGCTTCGCGAGACTGAGAGAGAAGCGAAGAAGATTAGGTAGGGAGAACCGTCTGGGAATTGCCGCGAACTTACAAGTGTTCCTTTTGTGGGAAGGACTTCCCACAAGCCACTGGAATTATGTTCGTCAGAAATGACGGCTCGATTCTTTACTTCTGCTCGACAAAGTGCAGAAAGAGTCTGATGACGTACGACAGGGATCCAAGGAAACTGAAGTGGACAGTCTACTACGGCAAGAAGGAACGCGGCAAGTAAGTGGCGCATGGCTTGCAGACGGAGAGAACCTTTTCTTTCCTCAAGCCCGAGAGTGTTATGAGGGGGCTCATTGGAGAGATCGTCTCTCGGTTTGAGAGAAAGGGCCTTGTCCTGGCCGCAGCCAAACTGATTCTGATGTCAGCTGACCAGGCCGAGGAGCTTTATTCAATTCATAGGGAGAAACCTTTCTTCAAAGAACTCGTGTCACATGTCACTTCGGGCCCAGTGTTCCTCATGATCTGGGAAGGTCCCAACGCTGTGACCGTGGCGAGGAATCTGGTGGGCGCAACGAACCCGGTTGCGGCTGCGCCGGGAACGGTCCGCGGCGACTACGCGCTTTCCATCACGCCTAACGCCATACATGCAGCAGATTCCGTCGAGAACGCGAGGCGAGAAATGACGATATTCTTCACGGAGAAGGAAATACTCAGCTACTCGAAGCCCACAGAGCGAGATTTTCTGTTAAAGTAGCTTAGAATCCCCACACTGGATTCTCGCGTCTCTTAATCTGAATCAGCTCTTCTATGGTCTTGTGATCGTTCTCGTTTAGCTCGGACGCAAACTTTGAAGAAAGCGTCTTGAGGTGCAGCTCAGGCACGTCTGAGTAGAAGACATCGCCTTCAGAGATGTTGCGTCCAACTACGCCGTCCTCGAGAGAGACGGCAACCTGCATTCCGGTGCTGGCCTCTTGGATATCATTTCCCTTGTCCTGTATTCGTTGGACTTCGCCCAGCTTTTTCCCGGAGTGAGAAAGTGCTGGGAACTTGGGCCTAAGCTTGCCCGACAGAATCTCGACGCCCACGATGGCAGGTTTGCTTCTCCGGAAGATGAAGCCCGCGAGAACTTTGGCCTTGCACGGGAATACGAGAGCCTCGAATTCGGCCTTGGCGCCAGCAGCGCGCTGCTCATCACTCCACTTGAGGTAATCTTCGATCATATGGTAGATTATGTCAGACGTGAAGAGCGGAATGCCTGCTAGTCGTGCCTCTTCCTCAGCGTCGGGCAAAACCTTCACGTTGAATGCGAGTACAGTCGCCAGCAGTCGGTCCTTCTGACTGACGGCTTCAGCTTCAATCACGTCTCTCTTAGACACGTCCCCTATATCGGCGAGCCGTATCTGAACCCCGTACCTAGAAAGCGCCTCGGTCACAGCTTCTAGCGAGCCCAATGTGTCGGTCTTGAGAACAACTCCGTTTCTCTCTGTCTTGATGCGAAGTTTTTCCACCTCGTCCTCAACTATTCGGACATACTCTTTCGTGTTCTTTCCTTTGGGAACGGCGTAGAGTGGTGAACCGGCAAGCGCGTTTTCCAAGTTCGGCGCTGCAAGTTTCACTCCTGATGCAGCTGTGACTCGCCGGACGCTGCCGAAACGGTCCCGAGGGTCCCTTATTTCATCAAGGGGTTTTGGAACCAGTATCGCCCGTATCGCTGTGACTATTGGATGCTCCCGCCCGCCGATGACGATCGTATCATCAACCTTCAGCACACCGTCATAGATGATTGCGTTAATAGTCGTGCCAAGTCCAGGTTCATCCTTAACTTCGAGCACTGTGCCCCGGGCGGGGCCTGAAGTCGTCTGCAGCTCCTGTGACAAGTAAACCTGAGCGAGGCCAGTCAAAACTGCCAAGAGTTCTCGGATTCCTTGCCCAGTCTTCGCGCTGACTGGCACGATGGCGACTGTTTGCGTAAAGTCTGATATTCTATCAAACCTTTCAGATCGAAAACTGAGTCTCGAGAGTGTCCCAATGACAGTGTACAGCCGATTGTCTAGTTCGGTTTGAATTTCGGGGAATTGTGCCTTCAGGGAGTTTCCAAATGAGATGTCTGGTTGTGACCGCCAGCCTGGGATGGCATCTACTTTGTTTGCTGCCACAATGAATGGCGTCTTCCGGCTCTTCAGGATATTTAGGGATTCGACTGTTTGGGGTTCGACCCCCTTGGTCACGTCGACCACAAGGATTGCAATATCCGCGGCGGACCCGCCTCTTCGCCTCAAGTTCGAGAAGGTCTCATGCCCTGGCGTGTCGATGAACAGGAGCCCGGGGACCCTAACCTCGAAGCGAAACTGTTGAAGCAAGTCGCCGCAAATCTCTTCGATCGTTTCCTTGGGCAGAAGGCTTGCGCCAATCCATTGCGTTATCTGGCCGGGTTCGCGTTTTGCAACGGTCGTACCCCTCAGCTTATCCAAAAGCGTCGTTTTGCCATGATCCACATGGCCGAGTACGACCACGATTGGTTGGCGTATTGGCAATGTGCTAACCCGGCTTCCGTAGGTTTCTTGCAGTGTACCCCGAGTTTCCCCTTAAGCTTTCATTGAACTTTTTACGTCGCGTCTGCTAGCTGGGGAGGCGTCCTGAAGGTAATGTCCGTCCAGCCAAGCAATGTATTCGATGAGCTTGCGAAACCAATACGGGACGCCATAGCCGAGCGCGGGTTTGAGT